>NZ_RSAJ01000213.1 GCF_003933965.1 Streptomyces sp. RP5T | reverse complement strand
TCCCACCCCTCCTACTCCTCCGGCTCCCACTCGCGGAGCAGGTCGAACAGACCCGCGTCTCCGTCGATCCGCACGGAGTCCGCCGCAATACGGTCGTACACGAAGAGGACCAGCTCACTGGCCGTGCCGTGTACGGAGACGCCGGCCCCGTCCGGGCTTTCGCCGTCAGCATCGGTGGGCGTGGGGATACGAGCCGAGCGGGCGCCCTCGCCGTCGACCGTCAGGCGCCAGGAGTGGCCCTCGGTGGCATGGAAGTCGAAGGCAGTGGGCTTGTACGGCCAGGCACTCGTCGTCGCGACGCAGGTGAACAGGAACTCCTCGACACCGTCGAGCGCCACCTCCGTCGGCAGCGGTTGCGGGGCGCCCACGGTGACCTGGGCGTCGTAGGTGTGCACCGCCATCTGCTGGAGCTGGTGCCGGGCGACGGCGCCACAGGTCTGCGGCGACTGCGACGCACCCCACCACGTCCAGCAACCGCGATCCGGGCCGGCCTCCCGCAGCGCGTCCAGCAGCTCCTGCGTCGACGCGGCCAGCCAGGCCGACATGGCCTCGCGCTCCCGAGGAGCGGTCGGGGCGTCCTCCGCGACGGACTTGGCCTGAGCGTCGGGCCCCGCGGCTATGGTGGCGGCCCAGGAGCGACGCCCCTCGCCGATGTGCTGCACCAGATCGAACAGCGTCCACTCCGGGCAGGTCGGCACCTGCACGTCGAGGCTGGGCGCGGAGGCCACCGCGGCGCGAAAGGCGGTCGACCGTTCGTCGATCAGTCGCAGCAGAGCGGGGAACGCAAGAGTCGTCGTCACAGGGACTCTCTATCACCGCGTTCCGACAGTCGGACAGCAGTTTTCACAGCCGCGGCGGCGACCCCGCGGAGTGTCAAGAAACCCCCGGACCGATGGTCCGGGGGTTTCTTGGCTGGTGGGGCTAACAGGATTTGAACCTGTGGCCTCATCCTTATCAGGGATGCGCTCTAACCAACTGAGCTATAGCCCCGCCGCGCTCTGCGGGAGTGTGTCCCGCGCGCTGACTCCTGAAGATTAGCGCACGACGTGGGCAGTCCCAAAATCGGTTCTCGGAGGACCGCCCACGCGGGTTTGAGACGGCGTTACTCGTCCTCGGCCAGCGTCAGCTCGACGCCGCCGACGAAGCCCGCCGAGAGGTTGTAGATGAAGGCGCCGAGGGTCGCCAGCGCCGTCGCGAGGACGACGTCGATGACCGCGATGATCGACGTGAACATCAGGACGTTCGGCAGGGAGAGGAAGGCCTGGAGGTCGAAGCCGTTCGACTCGTTCGAGCCGGTCGCCTCGGAGATCGTCCCGCCGACGGTCGAGAAGACGCCCATCGCGTCCATGACCATCCACAGCACGGCGGCCGCCACGATCGTGCAGATGCCGAGCGCGATGGAGAGCAGGAAGCTGACCTTCATGACCGACCACGGGTCGGCCTTGGCCACCCGCAGCCGTGCCTTGCGGGTCCGGGGCATGGTGCGCGCCCCGGTGCGCGGGCGGCGTACGGCACCCGTCGGCGCGGCCTGGGTCGGGTAGGCCTGCGGCGGGTGGTAGGGGCCGGCCTGCTGCTGCGGCTGCCGTTCCCCCGGCAGCGGAGAGGGCGCGGGCTGGGGCTGAACCGCGGACTGGGGCTGCGGCTGGGCCGCCGCCCTCGGCGGTGCGGCGGGCGCCGTCGGCTGGGCCGGCGGCTGGGTGTCCGTCACAGGTCCCCCCTGGGATCCATGCGTAGCGGGCGGCTTGATCGCCTTGAGTTGAGTCGTGTGCGTATCCGTCGTGTGCGTTTGTGTCGCGTCTGTCGCACGCGCGGCAGAGCCACGGCCGCCGCCGTCCCCCTCCGTGCCGGGGGAGGACCCCCTAGAGGTTCCGGTCGATCCGGCGCCCGTGGCTCCGCTCACGATGACTCACTCCTCGTGCTACTCGGCCGAGGGTGCCTCACCCTCGTCCGTGCCGATGGTCTCGGCGGCACCTTCGACGGTCTCGTCGTCGGCCACATCGCCGTCGACCTCCTCCGCCTCACGTCCCGCCTCGGCGTTACGTGCGATGCCGACGACGGCATCGCGCTTGCCCAGGTTGATCAGTTGGACGCCCATGGTGTCACGGCCCGTCTCCCTGACCCCGTTGACTCGCGTACGAATCACACCGCCGGACAGCGTGATGGCGAGGATCTCGTCGGTCTCCTCGACCACCAGCGCGCCGACGAGAGAACCGCGGTCCTCCACGATCTTGGCAGCCTTGATGCCGAGGCCGCCGCGACCCTGGACGCGGTACTCGTCGACGGCGGTCCGCTTCGCGTACCCGCCGTCCGTAGCAGTGAACACGAACGTACCGGGTCGAACAACATTCATCGAGAGCAGCTCGTCCCCCTCGCGGAAGCTCATGCCCTTGACGCCCGAGGTCGCACGGCCCATGGGACGCAGGGTGTCGTCCGAGGCGGTGAACCTGATCGATTGGGCTTTCTTGCTGATCAGAAGCAGATCACTGTCGGCCGAGACCAGTTCGGCGCCGATCAGTTCGTCGTCCGAACCGTCCTCGCGCTCCCGCAGGTTGATGGCGATGACGCCACCGGAACGCGGAGAGTCGTAATCCTTCAGTGACGTCTTCTTGACCAGACCCGCCTTCGTGGCGAGCACCAGGTACGGCGCCGCGTCGTAGTCACGGATCGCGAGGATCTCGGCGATCGCCTCGTCCGGCTGGAAGGCGAGCAGGTTGGCGACGTGCTGGCCGCGCGCGTCCCGCCCGGCGTCCGGCAGTTCGTACGCCTTGGCCCGGTAGACCCGGCCCTTGTTGGTGAAGAACAGCAGCCAGTGGTGCGTGGTGGAGACGAAGAAGTGGTCGACGATGTCGTCTTCCTTGAGCTTCGTGCCGCGTACGCCCTTGCCGCCGCGCTTCTGGGCGCGGTAGTCGACGGTCTTGGTGCGCTTGACGTAACCGCCGCGCGTGACCGTGACGACGATGTCCTCCTCGGCGATGAGGTCCTCGATGGACATGTCACCGTCGTAGGGCACCAGCATGGTCTTGCGGTCGTCGCCGTACTTCTCGACGATCGCGGCGAGTTCGGCGCTCACGATGCCGCGCTGGCGGACCGGCGAGGCCAGGATCTCGTTGTACTCGGTGATCTTCGCCTGGAGTTCGTCGTGCTCCTGGATGATCTTCTGGCGCTCCAGGGCGGCGAGTCGGCGCAACTGCATCTCGAGGATGGCGTTGGCCTGGATCTCGTCGATCTCCAGGAGCTCCATCAGGCCCCCGCGCGCGATCTCGACGGTGTCGCTGCGCCGGATCAGCGCGATGACCTCGTCGATGGCGTCCAGGGCCTTCAGCAGGCCGCGCAGGATGTGCGCCCGCTCCTCGGCCTTGCGCAGCCGGAACTTCGTACGCCGGACGATGACCTCGATCTGGTGCGCCACCCAGTGCCGGATGAACGCGTCCAGGGACAGCGTGCGCGGGACGCCGTCGACGAGCGCCAGCATGTTGGCGCCGAAGTTCGACTGGAGGTCCGTGTGCTTGTAGAGGTTGTTCAGGACGACCTTGGCGACCGCGTCGCGCTTGAGGACGATCACGAGCCGCTGGCCCGTGCGCGACGACGTCTCGTCCCGGACGTCCGCGATGCCGCCGACCTTGCCGTCCTTCACCAGGTCGGCGATCTTCTGCGCGAGGTTGTCGGGGTTCGTCTGGTACGGCAGTTCCGTCACCACCAGGCACTGGCGGTTCTGGATCTCCTCGACCTCGACGACCGCCCGCATGGTGATCGAGCCGCGGCCCGTGCGGTACGCCTCCTCGATGCCCTTGCGCCCGACCACGAGGGCGCCGGTCGGGAAGTCGGGGCCCTTGATGCGCTCCATGAGGGCGTCCAGGAGCTCCTCGTGCGAGGCCTCCGGGTTCTCCAGGTACCACTGGGCGCCGGCCGCGACCTCGCGCAGGTTGTGCGGCGGGATGTTGGTCGCCATGCCGACCGCGATACCGGCCGAGCCGTTGATCAGCAGGTTCGGGAAGCGGGCCGGCAGGACGGTCGGCTCCTGGGAGCGGCCGTCGTAGTTGTCCGTGAAGTCGACGGTCTCCTCGTCGATGTCACGGACCATCTCCATGGACAGCGGCGCCATCTTGCACTCGGTGTACCGCATGGCCGCCGCCGGGTCGTTGCCCGGGGAGCCGAAGTTGCCGTTGGAGTCCACCAGCGGCATCCGCATCGACCACGGCTGGGCGAGGCGCACCAGGGCGTCGTAGATCGAGGAGTCGCCGTGCGGGTGGTAGTTGCCCATGACGTCGCCGACCACGCGCGCGCACTTGTAGAAGCCGCGCTCGGGGCGGTAACCGCCGTCGTACATGGCGTACAGGACGCGGCGGTGGACGGGCTTGAGACCGTCCCGGACGTCCGGCAGCGCGCGGGACACGATGACGGACATCGCGTAGTCCAGGTACGAACGCTGCATCTCCGTCTCGAGCCCGACGGGCTCGACACGCTGAGCGATGACGCCGCCCTCTTCAGAGGTGACGGGCGTGTTCTCGTCGGTCATTGCGGGTGAGGATCCTTCCTGGTGCGGTCAGCTGAGACCGACTCAGATGTCGAGGAAGCGGACGTCCTTGGCGTTGCGCTGGATGAACTGGCGACGGGCCTCGACGTCCTCGCCCATCAGGACGGAGAACAGGTCGTCGGCCTGGGCGGCGTCGTCGAGCGTGACCTGGCCGAGGACGCGGTGCTCCTGGTCCATGGTGGTCACGCGCAGCTCCTCGGCGTTCATCTCGCCGAGACCCTTGAAGCGCTGGATGGAGTCCTCGCGGATGCGCTTGCCGCGCTGGCGGCCCATCTCGATCAGCGCGTCGCGCTCGCGGTCGGAGTAGGCGTACTCGACGTCGTCCCGGCCCCACTTGATCTTGTACAGCGGGGGACGGGAGAGGTACACGTGCCCGGCCTCGACCAGCGGCCGCATGAAGCGGAACAGGAAGGTCAGCAGCAGGGTGGAGATGTGCTGGCCGTCGACGTCGGCGTCCGCCATCAGGATGATCTTGTGATAGCGCAGCTTCTCGATGTCGAAGTCCTCGTGGACCCCGGTGCCGAAGGCCGAGATCAGCGCCTGGATCTCCTGGTTCTGCAGGATCTTGTCGATCCGCGCCTTCTCGACGTTCAGGATCTTGCCGCGGATCGGGAGGATCGCCTGGTACTCCGGGTTGCGGCCGGACTTGGCCGAGCCGCCGGCGGAGTCACCCTCGACGATGAAGATCTCGCACTTGGTGGGGTCGTTCGACTGGCAGTCGGAGAGCTTGCCCGGCAGGGACGCCGTCTCCAGCAGGCCCTTGCGACGGGTCAGGTCACGGGCCTTGCGGGCCGCCACGCGCGCGGTGGCCGCCTGGATGGACTTGCGGATGATGTCCGCGGCCTCGACGGGATTGCGGTCCAGCCAGTCGGTGAGGTGCTCGTAGACGACCTTCTGGACGAAGGTCTTCACCTCGGTGTTGCCCAGCTTGGTCTTGGTCTGGCCCTCGAACTGCGGCTCGCTCAGCTTCACCGAGATGATCGCGGTCAGACCCTCGCGGATGTCGTCACCCGTGAGGTTGTCGTCCTTCTCGCGCAGCAGCTTCTTGTCGCGCGCGTACTTGTTGATCAACGAGGTCAGCGCCGCCCGGAAGCCCTCCTCGTGCGTGCCGCCCTCGTGGGTGTGGATGATGTTGGCGAAGGAGTACACACCCTCGCTGTAACCGCCGTTCCACTGCATCGCGAGTTCGAGGGACAGGCTCTTGTCCTTGTCCTCGGCCTCGAGGTCGATCACGGTGGGGTGGACGACCTCTCCCTTGCGGGAGTTGAGGTACTTCACGAAGTCGACGATGCCGCCCTCGTAGTGGTACGAGACGGACTTGACCTCGTGCTTCTCGTCCTCGCCCGCCTCGTCCGCGCCGGCGGTGGCCTTCGCCGACTCGCGCTCGTCGGTGAGGTTGATCCGCAGCCCCTTGTTGAGGAACGCCATCTCCTGGAAGCGCCGCGAGAGCGTCTCGAAGGAGTACTCGGTGGTCTCGAAGATGTCCGGGTCGGCCCAGAAGGTGACCGTGGTGCCGTGCTCGTCCGTGGCCTCGTGCTGGGCCAGCGGGGCCGTCGGCACGCCCAGCTTGTAGTCCTGCGTCCAGCGGTAGCCGTCGGTCTTGATCTCGACGGCCACCTTGGTGGACAGGGCGTTCACGACGGAGACACCCACACCGTGCAGACCGCCGGAGACCGCGTAGCCGCCGCCGCCGAACTTGCCGCCCGCGTGCAGCACGGTGAGCACGACCTCGACGGCCGGCTTGCCCTCGGAGGGGACGATGCCCACCGGGATGCCGCGGCCGTTGTCGACGACGCGCACGCCGCCGTCGGCGAGGATCGTCACGTCGATGGTGTCCGCGTGGCCGGCCAGCGCCTCGTCGACCGAGTTGTCGACGACCTCCTGCACCAGGTGGTGCAGACCGCGCTCGCCGGTCGAGCCGATGTACATACCGGGTCGCTTGCGGACCGCGTCCAGACCCTCGAGGACGGTGATGGCGCTGGCGTCGTACGAGGCGGTCACCTCGTGGCTCGACGAGGTCGCCTCGGCGTCGGTGGACGGAATGTTCTCGTTGGGGTTGCCGGAATCGGCCACGAAGCGCCCTTTCTGGCACAGCACGAGCCGGGCTCGTCGGCGGGTTGCCGGAGCGGCTGCGGCATGTTGCGTTGGTAAGCCTTGATCAGCGTTGCTCAGCTTCTCCCGGGCGGTCCCCACGTTCGGGGCGGGATCGGCTTCCAGTCTACCGGTAGCGCCGACAGTGATGGGGGTTTGCCGGTACCTGAGTCCGCATGTGCCGCCCTGAACCGGCGTCTTCCGGGTCCCCATATACGGAGCGGGGCTCCAAGAGGCTCACGGAGGCACTCAGCGCTTCGAGCTGTCAACCCTTGGCTACTTGGGAGTCAGGTCGGAATTCGCAACCGCGTGCAGTGCTACGACAAGGGCGTCGGCGGCGCCCCGAAGGCACCGCCGACGCCCTTGATGTGATGTCTGTCACCCGTAGGTGTCACCGGGTCCCGTGCTGCCGGGGGCACGCAGCGGACCGTAGCGACGGGCGGGCCCACCAGGGCCGTTCACCTTGATCATGTTCACCGCGCCGTGCCCGAGATCCTCGTTCAGGCGGGCCACCAACTGCGGGGCGAGCAGCCGCAGGTTCGTCGCCCACGCCGTCGAGTCGCAGCGCACCACCAGGACCCGCTCGTCCTCGTCGTACCTCTCCGGCTCGCAGTGCTTGGCCACGTCCTCGCCGACGATCTGCGGCCAGCGCCCCATCACCCCGCCCACCGCGGCCGGCGTCTCCCAGCCGCGCTCGGTGATCAGGCGGCTGATGGCGGCGCCGAAGGCCATCGGGTCGCGTCCGTCGGCGCGCGCGCCGGAGCGCAGTCCGCCCCCGCGCCGCGCCTGCCGTTTCTGCTGCGCCGCGTCCCCCCGCGCGCGTGCCTGTTCCTTGGCAGCCCTGAGCGCCACGCGCGCGAGGTCGACACCGGACGGCTCGGCCGGCTGGGGCTTGGGAACCGGGGCCTGCTCGTCGGTCATACGCGCTCCACCGTCCCCTCGGACACGGCGTACCGCGTCCCCGTCAGCACGTGCGGCACGTCGTCGTCGACCGCCGCCGTCACCAGCACCTGCTCCCCGGGCGCGACCAGCTCGGCCAGCCGCTCGCGGCGACGGGTGTCCAGCTCGGCGAACACGTCGTCGAGGATCAGCACGGGCTCGTTGCCCTCGGCCCTGAGCAGGTCGTACGACGCCAGCCGCAGCGCCAGCGCGTACGACCAGGACTCGCCGTGCGAGGCGTACCCCTTGGCGGGCAACTGACCGAGCTTGAGATTCAGGTCGTCCCGGTGCGGCCCCACCAGGGTCACGCCCCGCTCGATCTCCTGCTTGCGCACCTCGGTGAGCGCCGCCATCAGCTGCTCGTGGAGAGCCTCACGCGTGTGTGCCTCGCCCGGAGCGGACGCTTTGTACTCCAGCGCGACCGGGCCGCCGCCGGGCGCCAGCTGCTCGTACGCCTTGTCGGCCAGCGGCTGGAGCGCGGCGATCAGGTCGAGCCGCTGGGCGAGCAACTCGGCCCCCACGCGCGCGAGATGCTGGTCCCACACGTCGAGAGTGGACAGGTCCATCGAGCGGCCCCCGTGGCGCCGCGCGAGGGCGGCCGACTTCAGCAGGGTGTTGCGCTGCTTGAGGACGCGCTCGTAGTCGGAGCGGACGCCGGCCATGCGCGGGGAGCGCGCGGTGATCAGCTCGTCCAGGAAGCGCCGCCGCTCGCCCGGGTCGCCCTTCACCAGGGCGAGGTCCTCCGGCGCGAACAGCACGGTCCGCACGATCCCCAGCACGTCACGGGGCCTGACCTGCGAGGACCTGTTGATACGGGCCCGGTTCGCCCTGCCGGGGTTCAGCTCCAGCTCGACCAGCTGCTGCCGCTCGCCCTGCCTGACCTGCGCCCGCACGATCGCGCGGTCGGCGCCCATGCGGACCAGCGGGGCGTCGGAGGAGACCCGGTGGCTGCCGAGGGTGGCGAGGTAGCCGATCGCCTCGACCAGGTTCGTCTTGCCCTGCCCGTTGGGGCCCACGAACGCGGTGACGCCCGGGTCGAGCGGAACTTCGACCCGGGCGTACGAGCGGAAGTCGGCCAGCGACAGATGCGTGACGTGCATGGTCGGTCGCCGACCTCCCCCAGGTTGTGGACTGTGGGAACAGTCCTGTGGATTACTTCGTCTCGACCGCGTGGCCGCCGAACTGGTTGCGCAGCGCCGCGATCATCTTCATCTGCGGCGAGTCGTCCTGACGGGACGAGAACCGCGCGAACAGGGACGCGGTGATCGCCGGCAGCGGCACCGCGTGGTCGATGGCGGCCTCCACGGTCCACCGGCCCTCGCCGGAGTCCTGTGCGTAACCGCGCAGCTTCTCCAGGTGCTCGTCCTCGTCGAGGGCGTTGACCGCGAGGTCGAGCAGCCAGGAACGGATGACGGTGCCCTCCTGCCAGGAGCGGAAGACCTCCCGGACGTCGGTCACGGAGTCGACCTTCTCCAGGAGCTCCCAGCCCTCGGCATAGGCCTGCATCATCGCGTACTCGATGCCGTTGTGGACCATCTTCGCGAAGTGGCCCGCGCCGACCTTGCCCGCGTGCACCGATCCGGCGTCGCCCTCGGGCTTGAGGGCGTCGAAGACCGGCTGCACCTTGGCGACGTTCTCCGCGTCGCCGCCGTACATCAGCGCGTAGCCGTTCTCCAGGCCCCACACACCGCCGGAGACACCGCAGTCGACGAAGCCTATGCCCTTGGCCGCCAGCTCCTCGGCGTGCTTCTCGTCGTCCGTCCAGCGGGAGTTCCCGCCGTCCACCACCACGTCACCGGGCTCCAGGAGCTCGGCCAGCTCGTCGATGGTCGCCTGGGTCGGCGCACCGGCCGGGACCATCACCCACACGACCCGCGGACCCTGCAGCGCGTCCACAAGCTCCTTGAGGCTGTGGACATCGGCGAGGTCCGGGTTGCGGTCGTATCCGATCACGGTGTGGCCTGCGCGGCGGATCCGCTCGCGCATGTTGCCGCCCATCTTGCCGAGGCCGACGAGACCGAGCTCCATCAGTTGTTCCTTAGGTTGCTGTGGCGTGACGGGCACCTTCGTACCCACGTACGAGCCTAAACCCGGACGCTCACGCACACCTGTGGGCATACGCGCTCAAACGTATGCCCTCACCTGGGGCTTTGACTCAGCCGCTCAGCCGCACCGGCATACTGCGATCTTGTGGGGGACGACCCCCACACCCCCAGCAGCCGGCCGGCCCGGGCAAGCCGGCATGCTCAGCCGCTCAGCCGCACCGGCATGATCAGGTACTTGTAGGCCTCGTCCGCCTCGGCGTCCAGGGCCGGCTTGCCGCTGAGCAGCGCGGGCTTGGTGGACGTCGTGAAGGAGAGCTGCGCCACCGGGGAGTCGATGGCACTCAGGCCGTCCAGCAGGAAGGTCGGGTTGAAGGCGATCGAGATGTCGTCGCCCTCCAGCTGGGCGTCGACCCTTTCCACAGCCTGTGCGTCGTCGCTGGAACCGGCCTCCAGGATCAGCACACCCTGCTCGAAGCTGAGCCGCACCGGGGTGTTGCGCTCGGCGACCAGGGCCACACGCTTGACGGCCTCCACGAAGGGGGCGGTCTCGATCACGGCGACGGAGTTGAACTCGGTCGGGAACAGCGTGCGGTACTTCGGCAGGTCGCCCTCGAGCAGACGCGTGGTCGTACGGCGGCCCGCGCCCTCGAAACCGATCAGGCCCTCGCCCGCACCCGAGCCGGACAGCGCCAGGATCACGCTGTCGCCGCTCGTGAGCGCCTTGGCGGTGTCCAGGAGCGTCTTGGCGGGCACCAGGGCCACCGCGGACGCCTCGGGGTTCTCCGGCTTCCACAGGAACTCGCGGACCGCGAAGCGGTAGCGGTCGGTGGAGGCCAGGGTGACGGTGTCGCCCTCGATCTCGATGCGTACACCGGTCAGGACGGGCAGCGTGTCGTCGCGGCCCGCGGCGATGGCCACCTGGGAGGCGGCGGAGGCGAAGACCTCACCGGGGACGGTGCCGGTCGCGCTCGGCATCTGCGGCAGTGCCGGGTACTCCTCCACAGGCAGGGTGTGGAGGGTGAACCGCGAGGAGCCGCAGACCACCGTCGCCCGTACACCGTCTGTGGAAATCTCCACCGGGCGGTTGGGCAGGGCACGGCAGATGTCGGCGAGCAGGCGGCCGGAGACCAGGACCGTGCCCTCCTCCTCGACCTCGGCCTCCACGGAGACCCGCGCGGAGACCTCGTAGTCGAAGCTGGACAGGCTCAGCTGGCCTTCCTCGGCCTTCAGCAGAAGGCCGGCGAGGACAGGCGCCGGCGGACGGGCCGGGAGGCTGCGAGCCGCCCAGGCCACTGCCTCCGCGAGTACGTCGCGTTCCACCCGGATCTTCACTGTTGCCGCCTCCTGCTGTTGCCGGCGCTGCTCGGCCTGCCTGGCTTCGTCGTCTGTGTCGGCGTCATCGGCCCCTGTGACGGGAAGGACACCGGGGAACAGTCTGACGCACCCCACTGACAGTAGGTGCCTCTCGGGGTCAAGTCGTGACGAGGGGCAGCCGGGCACCGGACAGCGAGTTGTGCACAGGCCCCACTTCGAAACGGATTCCCAGCTCTCTCTAGTTGGGAGTAGTAGTAGGGGCTGTGGATACCGTGGATAACCTCGTTTTCCCAGCTCAGAGCAGGAATTTTGTCCACGGGCCCTGTGGGCGACACCGGTGGACAACCAGGCGTATCTGTGGAGAACAGAAAGTTCTGCACACTCCATGCACAGCCCGGGGCGACTTCTCCCCAGCGCCGTCCCCAGCTTTACCCAGCTTTCCCACAGCCCAACCCGGCACCTTCGTGTGACGCCTTTCACTCGGCCCGGTGATCAGGCGCGTCGGGTTGCCGAACAGTGGACAGGCATGTGGAGAAGCCGGTGATCGCTGGGGACAACCGGCCCCGGCCTGTGGGCGACCGGTGGACAACTCGGTGCACAGCCTGTGGATCTCCTCGCTGTCCACAGTCTGTGGAGATCCTTCGTCCACGCATCCACAGCCACCTGACCTGGCCTGATGGTTCTCGGGTGGGAAGCCTGTGGACCATGATCTGGACAACTTCGCGGTCCCCAGGATGTGGACGGGAAAAAGTCACCGGATCTGTGGAGGGAGGCCGTAACCCGGCGCGGAATCGAACACCGGGCTACGGCGTCGTGACCTGAGGAATGCCGAAGGGCGCCCCCGGGATCTCGTCCCCAGGGCGCCCTTCGCGTCGAAACGGCGGTGAATCCGCCGGTGTCAGCCGTTCTTGATGCGGTTGGTCAGCTCGGTCACCTGGTTGTAGATGGAGCGGCGCTCGGCCATCAGATTGCGGATCTTGCGGTCCGCGTGCATGACGGTCGTGTGGTCGCGGCCGCCGAACAGCGCGCCGATCTTCGGCAGCGAGAGGTCCGTCAGCTCGCGGCACAGGTACATGGCGATCTGCCGGGCCGTGACGAGTGCTCGGCCGCGCGAGGTGCCGCACAGGTCCTCGACGGTCAGGCCGAAGTAGTCCGCCGTCGCGCTCATGATGGCCGTCGAGGTGATCTCCGGCGCCGAGTCCTCGCCGCCGGGGATCAGGTCCTTCAGCACGATCTCCGTCAGGCCCAGGTCCACCGGCTGCCGGTTGAGCGACGCGAACGCCGTGACCCGGATCAGCGCGCCCTCCAGCTCGCGGATGTTGCGCGAGATCCGGGAGGCGATGAACTCCAGTACCTCCGGCGGGGCGTTGAGCTGCTCCTGCACCGCCTTCTTGCGCAGGATCGCGATCCGGGTCTCCAGCTCGGGCGGCTGGACGTCGGTGATCAGGCCCCACTCGAAACGGTTCCGCAGCCGGTCCTCCAGGGTGACCAGCTGCTTGGGCGGCCGGTCGCTGGAGAGCACGATCTGCTTGTTGGCGTTGTGGAGCGTGTTGAAGGTGTGGAAGAACTCCTCCTGCGTCGACTCCTTGTCCGCGAGGAACTGGATGTCGTCGACGAGCAGGATGTCCATCTCGCGGTACCGCTTGCGGAAGCTGTCGCCCTTGCCGTCGCGGATGGAGTTGATGAACTCGTTGGTGAACTCCTCCGAGCTCACGTACCGCACGCGTGTGCCGGGATACAGGCTGCGCGCGTAGTGCCCGATCGCGTGCAGCAGGTGGGTCTTGCCGAGGCCCGACTCCCCGTAGATGAACAGGGGGTTGTAGGCCTTGGCCGGCGCCTCGGCGACCGCGACAGCGGCCGCGTGGGCGAAGCGGTTGGAGGCACCGATGACGAACGTGTCGAAGAGGTACTTCGGGTTCAGCCGCGCGGTGGGCTCACCGGGGCCGGTGGCCGGCGCGGGCTGAGCGGCCAGCGGGCCGGGGGCGCCGGTGGTGGGCAGGTTGGAGCCGACCGGGCCGCCGCGGTGCACATGTCCGGAGCCGGGCGGGGGATCGGGCAGGTCCCGGCGGCCGTCGCGCTGGTCGTAGTCCGAGCGGGGCTTGTCGTAGTCGGAACGCGGCTTGTCGTAATCGGGCCGCTGGTCGTAGTCGGAGCGCGGGCCGTCGTAGGACGGGCGCTCCATCGGCTGCGGGCGGTAGTCCTGCGACGGGGGGCCGTACGAGTCCTTCTGGTACGGCTCCTTCGCGTACGGCTCCTGCTGGTACGGCTCCTGGGAGTAGGAGTCCTGCTGATAGGACTCCTGCTGATAGGACTCCTGCGACGGCGACGCGTACGGGTCGCGTTCGGGGAAGCCGAGTCGCGGCTGCTGCCAGCTGTACTCGTCCTGCGCGGGGCGCGGCCAGGCGCCGGGCTCCGGGCGCTGGTACTCCGAGGGGTAGGCGGGGCGCGCGGTCGGGAGCTGGTCCTGTCGGGACGAGTGGTCGCCCTGACCCCCCGGGCGCTGCTCGCCGCGGCCCGGACGGGAGTCGTCGGCGCGGTGGCGGCCGTAGCCCTCGTAGGGATTGTCGTACTGGCCGGAGGGAAGCTCCGGCTCCTCGTAGCG
>NZ_RSAJ01000212.1 GCF_003933965.1 Streptomyces sp. RP5T | reverse complement strand
GGGGTACGGGGGAGAAGGCGCCGGTTCGAGGTGGCCCGCGGGGGACGCGGCCACACCGGACCGGCGCCTTCGCACGGCGGCCCGGTGTCAGCCCCGGTGCCCGCTCACCCGCCCCTGCAACAGCCGTGACAGCGCCGCGTGCACGTCGTCCAGGGAGCGCTCGGGCTGGAAGGACTGCCAGTCCAGGGCGGCCACCAGGACCATGCCGACCAGGGCGGAGGCGGTCAGCGGGACATCGATCTCGTCGCTGAACTCGCCGTTGTCCACGCCCTCCCGCAGCACGTCCTCCACGACCGCCACGGCCTGCTGACGGACCACCATGAGCGTGGACTGCCAGGCCCTGTTGGTGCGCCACAGCTCGGCCACGTACAGCTGGGTGAAGGCCGGGTAGCGGTCGATGAAGACCAGGCCCGCGCGGATCATCGCGTCCAGGGCGTCCACCTTGCCGCCGCCCGCGCGGGCCGTCGCCTCCGCCGCCTCCCGCAGTGAGGCGGTGAGCAGGCCCACGCCGTGCCGCAGCAGCTCCTCGAAGAGGACGGACTTGCTCGCGAAGTTGTAGTAGACCGTGCCCTTCGCGACTCCGGCGCGCTCGGCGATCTCGTCGACCGTGGTGGCGGAGAAGCCCTGCTCGGCGATGAGCGTGACGGCCGCCTCGTAGAGCTTCTGCCGGGTGGCCTCGCGGCGGGTGCTGACGCCCGCCGTGGCGCTGCTGCTTTCCATGGTCCTGATTCTCACAGGCGAAGGGGCCCCCGAGGTGGCGGAAGGGCTCACAGGGTCAGCTCCGGGTGCAGCCGGTCCAGCGTCCACACCTGCCGGCGGCGGGCCGCCACAGCGGTCAGGGCGAGCGCGCCCGCGGTGAACGCGAGGAGCACCACGCACGCGTGCCACACCGGAGTGAGACCGCCGCCCGTGATGAGCCTCCTGAGGGCCTCCACGACGTAGCTCATCGGCAGGAAGGGGTGGATCGCGTTGAAGAAGCCCGGACTGGTCTGGACGGGGTAGGTGCCGCCCGCGGACGTCAGCTGGAGCATCAGCAGGGCGAGGACCAGGATCCGGCCCGCCGCTCCGAAGCGGGCGTTCAGCCACTGCACGATCGCCGCGAAGCAGGCCGTCACCAGGAACAGGAAGCCCACCGTGCCGGCCGCCCGGGTCATCTGGAGGCCGATCGCCCAGTGCAGCACCGACATCAGGGACACGACCTGGAGCACGCCGATCGCCGCCACGGGCAGCCATCCCGCCAGCGCGATCCGCCAGGCCGCGGCACCGGCGGCGAGGGCGCGCCGGTTCATCGGGGTGATCAGCATGTACGCCACCATCGCGCCCACCCACAGGGACAGCGGGATGAAGTACGGGGCGAATCCGGTGCCGTAGTTGGGGGCCTTGTGCAGGTCCCTGGAGACCAGCTGGACCGGGTCGGACATCACGTCGGTGCGCCGGTCGCGGTCCTTCTTGTCGTAGTCGGGGATCCGCGAGGCACCGTCGTGCAGTCCGTCGGAGAGCTTCCCGGAGCCGTCGGCGAGCTTGTACATGCCCCCGCTCAGGGTGTCGGCGCCGGTCTTCAGCCTGCCGACGCCCTCGTCCAGGTCCTGGGCGCCTGCGCTCGCCGTGCCGAGACCCGAGTGGAGCGTCCTGGCGCCGTCGGCGACCCGGGCGGCCCCCCGGTTCAGCTCGTTGATCTTCGCCACGGCGTCGTCGAGGTCCTCGGAGAGGCGGGGCGCCCGGTCGGCGAGGGTCCTGGCCTGCTGCTGGAGGGTGGCGAGTCGGCCGTCGAGCTTCTTCAGGTCGCCGTTCTGGTCGGCGACGAGCGTGTTGACGTCGTCGGCGACCCTCGCCACGTCGGTGGCCGCCTGCGCGGCCTTCTTCAGGTCGGCGCAGGCCGGATCCGGCAGCACCGGCTCCGTGCAGCGCGCCCGGTGGACGGCGTTCAGGGTGTCGGCGGCCCTGTGCGCTCCCCGGACGGCCGCCGGGGCGGTCCTCACCAGGGTGCCGAGGTTGTGGCGGACGGCCCCGGCGGAGTCGGCGACGAGCCGCGCGGTGTCGCCGATGGACTTCTCGTTCTCGTCGAGGAAGGGACCCAGCCTGTCCGCTACCCCGTTGACCTTGTCGGCGAGGCTCTGGGTGCCGGCGGCGACCTGCCGCGCGCCGTCCGCGAGGTCACCCGAGCCGGTGTCGAGCCTGGCCAGCCCGTCGGAGAGCCTGCCGCTGCCCGCCTCGGCCTTCTGGAGGCCCGTGGCGAGGTCCTGGGACCCCTTCTCCGCCTTGCCGATGCCGCCCTCCAGGTCGTCGGCCCCGTTCGCGGCCTTCACCGTGGCGCCGTGGATGTCGGAGAACGAGATGAAGATCCGGTCCAGGAAGGACCGCGACGCCTTGGTGGACGCGGCCTGGCGCACCTCGGCGAAGACGGTCCGGGAGATCTGCCCGACGATGTAGTTGTTGGAGTCGTTCGTACGGACCTGGAGCGCGCCGGTCTCGGGGGAGTCGCCCGCGCTGGAGGCGATCCGCCGGCTGAAGTCGGCCGGCATGGTGAGCGACAGGTAGTAGGTGCCGTCCTCGACGCCCTTGCGCGCCTCGGCGGCGCCGACCTCGTGCCAGTCGAAGGTGTCGCTCTCGCGCAGGCCCTTGGTGAGGTCGTCGCCCGCGGTCAGCCTCTTCCCGTCGGCGGTGGCGCCCTTGTCGTCGTTCACCAGGGCGACCGGGATGCGGTCCAGGCGACCGTACGGGTCCCAGAAGGACCACAGGTACAGGGCGCCGTACAGCAGCGGCAGCACCAGCAGGGCCACCATGGCGGCGCGCGGCAGTTTCCCCCTGCCGAAGCGGCGCAGCTCAAGCGCGGCCAGTCTCGGCGAACGCATCGCTCGTCTCCTCACTGGTCTCGTCCTTGCCGGCTTCGAGCCGCGTGGACACCGTCACCGCGCCCTCGGGGGCCTCGCTGCACACCGCCACGACCGTCGTCCCGGCCGCGGTGAGCGACCTGAGCAGGGCCCAGGCCTCGGCGCGTTCGGCGTCCGACAGCTTCAGGTCCAGGTCGTCGACGGCGAGCAGCCGCGGACGACCGACCAGCGCGAGGGCGACGGACAGCCGCAGGGCCTCCAGGCGCTCCAGATCGCGTACGGCGGTCCGCGCGCCCTTGGGCAGCGACTCCGGGTCCAGCCCGGCGGCCGCCAGCACGGTGTCGATCCGCAGCCTCGCCTCGGCCCTGCGCTCCTCGCGCGGCCGCAGCAGGGCGCGCACCGAGTCGCCGAACCGGTGCTGCAGCAGCGCCCGTTCCCGCAGATGCTCCCCGACGGTCAGGGCCGGGTCGAGGTCGGTCACCCCGGCGACGTTCGCCGGCGCGCTGAACCGGCGTACCGCCGCGAGCTGCTTCGGCAGCCGTGCCCCGCCCACGGTGGCCGTCCCCTCGGTGGCCTTCATCCGCCCGGTCAGCGCCAGCAGCAGGCTCGTACGGCCGGACCCCGAGGCTCCCTCCAGGGCGATCAGCGCGCCGGGCTCCGCGGTGACGTCGATCCCGCGGAACGCCCAGCCGCGCGGCCCCCGCAGCCCGAACCCCTCGGCCGAGACAGCGACTCCGTCCACGGCCACCCCCTGATCTTCTTGAATCGCGAACTTTTTGAACTGACTGGTCAGTGCAAAAAGTAACCCGAACCTTCGATCGAAGCAAAAGCCCAGGTCAGAACGGATTGTCAGTGGCATACCTCACGATGGGCACATACGGCACTCCGTAGCGGGAGATGCCGTCAACCAGACGACAGGAGGTTCGTCATGGCCAGCTACCACGCAGCCGCCGCCCGTCGGCGCCGCGCCACCGGCCCTGCCCCCTCACTGACCGGCCCGGCGAGCGACGTGCACCCCGTGCTGCGCCGGGCGACGGCCCCGCCCGCCGCCCTCGACCTCCTCGCCCAGGCCCGCGCCGGCCTCGACGAGGCCTCGGCCCTGGAGACGCCGAACGAACGCTATGCGACCGCCCATCTGGCCGCCCTGCGCACCGCGGCCGCCGTGCTCGCCGCCCGGGGCCGCCCGGAGCCGACGCCCCGACGCCGCGCCAAGATCCGGAGCGCCTGGGAAGTGCTCCCCGAGATAGCGCCCGAGCTCACCGAGTGGAGCGCGCTGTTCGCCTCCGGAGCCCGGCGCCGGGCCCGCGCCGAGGCGGGCATCCAGGGCGCGGCCAGCCGCCGGGACGCGGACGACCTCATACGCGACGTGGCGATGTTCCTGCGCCTCGTCGAGCGGATGCTGGTGCTCCAGCCGGTCCTGCCGCAGCCACGCCAGGACGCGGAGGGGCCGCAGGAGAGCGGCCACGGCACCGGCCGCGACTTCCCGGACGCCGGGTGACCTGCTCGCCGCGACACGGGCCACCGCGGCCCGCCGGCGTCCGCCGTACGAGACGGGCGGCCGGGCGCGGCACCGGAGTGCCCAGGTGGGGCACCGGAGGCAATAGGGTGGAGGGCGCCTGAAGCCTTCCGTTCCGCGCCGAGGAGTCAACTGTCGTGTCGGACCCGCTGCGACCCCGCGCCGCCCTCCGTACCGCCGTGGTCTGGGAGGTCCTCCAGGACGCCCTCGACCGCCGGGTCAAGGCCACGGGACGCCAGGCGCTGGACGTCCTCGACACCGGCGGCGGCAGCGGCAACTTCGCGGTGCCCGTCGCCCGCCTCGGCCACCAGGTCACCGTCGTCGACCCCAGCCCCAACGCGCTGTTCGCCCTGGAGCGCCGCGCCGCCGAGGCCGGAGTCGCCGACCGGGTGCGCGGCGTCCAGGGAGACGCCCACGGCCTCTTCGACGTGGCCGAGCGCGGCGGCTACGACGCGGTGCTGTGCCACGGCGTCCTGGAGTACGTGGACGACCCCGCCGAAGGCGTGCGCAACGTGGTGGCCGCCCTGCGCCCCGAGGGTGTCCTCAGCCTGCTCGCGGCCGGTCTCGGCGGCGCCGTGCTCGCGCGGGCCCTCGCCGGCCACTTCAAGGAGGCCCGGCAGGCGCTCGGCGACCCCGACGGCCGCTGGGGCGACGGCGACCCGGTGCCGCGCCGCTTCACCGCCGACCAGCTCACCGCGCTCGTCGAGGGTGCGGGCCTCACCGTGAGCGCCGTGCACGGCGTGCGCGTCTTCGCCGACCTCGTCCCCGGCGTCCTCGTGGACACCGAGCCCGGAGCCCTGGAGGCCCTGCTGAAGCTGGAGGAGGCGGCGGCCGAGCTCCCCGCCTTCCACTCCGTGGCCACGCAGCTCCATGTGCTCGGTGAGACGCGAGAGGCGGCCGGGGCCTGAGTCACCCCCTGTGCCTCAGTGCTGATCAGGTACTTGATGGCGCATGGAGTACGCCACAGGCCCCCCGATCGCGCGCTCAGCGCCGTATGATCGAGGGAGACCGCCCGGCATGACGGGACGGCCGCTGGGGAATGACAAGATTCAGCAGCCGGAGCGTTCATGGCGGAATCCGGTTGGCCAATTGGCGCAGAGGGGCGGGTTTCACGGGGGCGATTCCCTGCCTATCCTGAAGGGACCCCCCGAGTCGCCCCGGCGACTGCACGATGAGGAGGACTCCGTGCCGCTCTCGGAGCACGAGCAGCGCATGCTCGAGCAGATGGAGCGAGCGCTGTACGCCGAAGATCCCAAGTTCGCGTCGGCGCTCGAGGGAAGCGGGCTGCGTACGTACACCCGGCGGCGGGTCTACCAGGCGGTCGCCGGCTTCCTCGTGGGTATCGCGCTCCTCATGGCCGGTATGGTCGCCAAGCAGGTGTGGCTCAGTGTGGTGGGGTTCCTCGTCATGCTGGGGTGCGCGGTGCTCGCCGTGACCGGCTGGCGCAAGGCTCCCAAACCGGGCGAGCAGCCCGCCGCGGGTGCCCCGCACGCCCGTCGCCAGGGACGCCAGAAGCGCTCGGTGATGGACCGGATCGAGCAGCGCTGGCAGCGGCGCCGCGATGAGCAGGGCGGACAGTAGCTCTCACAGATGTCGTGAGGGGGTGAGCACCCACCGGGTGCTCACCCCCTCACGTATGTCCGCACGCCGCCACCGCCTGCCGGGGTGGCGCTTTTCAGCCTTCCTGACCGGACGGTTTGCGCAGGGCCGGCCGGACGGCCGCCACCCGTGCCTTGACCCCCGACCACCACTGCGAGACGGCCCACGCCATCCTCGCGGTGGAACGCGGGGCGAGCAGCGCACGCGCCCGCGTGCTCCGCCCTGCCGAGGCACGCAGTCCGGCGATCACCCGGTGCACGTCCTGCGCGAGCCCTGCCGTCGGCCGGGGCCGCGGGGCGTAGAGCACCTGCTCCACGGCGTCCGCCACCCGGTGCACCGAGGCCGCCACCGCCGGGTCGAGCTGCCCGAGCCGTACGATCCGCGCGGCCGCCTTGCGCGGTGTCTGCGAGTCGTCCGGCGGGATCCCGAAGTCCCACGCCGTGTCGGTCAGCTCCTGCCAGGCCGCCAGGGTGTGCGCGGCGGCGTCCGCGTCACTGCGGCCGTGCCCGCCCAGACGGGCCGAACGGGTGCGCAGCCGCAGCAGCATCGGCACCAGGGGGAGCGAGAGCACGAGCAGCCCGCCGAGCACCCAGAACAGCAGCTTCACGAACCACCACTGGCCCTGGACGGCCCACCAGGGACCCCCGCCGCCCCTGGCCGCCGCGGCCGCCGGGGACGCGCTGTCACAGGCCTCCAGCTTCCGCAGCTGGGCCGAGCAGCTCTCGCTCGCCGAGGGCGAGACCGACGGCGCCGTCGACGAGCCCGTGGACGGCCGCGCCACGCCCGGGTCCACGCTGCCGGTGGCGTCCGGGATGGTGTACGAGGGCACCGTGCCCCGGGTCGGAGTGGGCTCGAAGCGGGTCCACCCCACTCCCTCGAAGTACAGCTCGGGCCAGGCGTGGGCGTCCTTGAGCCCCACCGACACCGAGCCGTCCGCCTGCGGGGTGCCGGGCGCGAAGCCCACCGCGACCCGGGCCGGAATGCCGAGCGAGCGGGCCATCGCCGCCATGGCGAAGGAGAAGTGGACGCAGAAGCCCTGCTTGTCCCGCAGGAAGTTGGCGATCGCGTTGGGCCCGTCGCCGACCTCCACCTGGGTGTCGTACTCGAAGCCCCCGTTGACCGCGAAGTAGTCCTGGAGGTCGACCGCCTGCTCGTAGGCGTTCTTCGCGTCCGCGGTGACCTCGCGGGCGGTCCTGGCCACCACCCCGGGCAGCGAGTCGGGCAGGTCGGTGTACTCGCGCTCGATGGCCGACGGGGCCGCCGGAGCCGCGGCGAGCTGTTCGGCCGTCGGCTCCACGTCCAGGCTCTGCACGTCGTACGTCAGCCCGCCCGTGTTCTGGCCGTGGTCGCCGACGAGCGCCATGCCCTCGGGTTCGTAGCGCCAGTTGCCGCGGACCTGGACGCCGCTGGGCGGATAGGGCATCGGCAGATAGCTCTGCTTGTACCAGTTCGCCGCCGAGATGGTCGTCTCGACCTCGGTGCGCTTGATGTCGGAGCCGAGACCGACCGGGGTGGGGAAGTCCTTCGGTAGGGCACCGATGGACCGCTTGGAGGGCTTCCAGGTCCGGCCGTCGAAGTCGTCCAGGGAGACGATCCGCAGGTACAGGTCGGAGGTGTTGTTGCTCTGCGTCCGTACGGACAGGACCTGGCGGTCCTCGTCCACGTTCAGGTTGTCGCGCAGCGAGAGCAGCGGGTTCACCGCGGAGATCGTGCCGCCGCTGCCGTTCCCGACGCCCATGCCCGCCCCGGTGGTGTCCAGGAGGCCGCCGTTCATCGAGGGCAGGGCGGCCGACACCACGAGGGCGATGCCGAGGCTCGCCACGCCGATCCGCCGGCCGGTGCGCACCGGTGCCACGGGCGCGGAGACGGCGCCCGGGGAGCGCGGTGCCCCACCGAAGACGCGGCCCCACTGGGAGAGCCGGTCGCGCCCCTCGGCCAGGAGCAGCAGCAGATAGCCGATCGCCGCTGTCAGGAACCAGAACCAGTCGCCGTGGCCCTCGGACAGGCCCGCGGCCACGGAGTACAGGGCGAGCAGCGGCAGGCCCGCCGGGGCCGCGCTGCGGAAGGTCACCGCGAGGGTGTCCACCACCAGTCCGACGATCAGGACACCGCCGAAGACCATCAGCTTGATGCCCTGGGAGGCCAGCGGCGCTGGGATCGCGTACCGCGCGATGTCGTCGCCGCCCTGCCGGAGCAGGTCCCCGAAGTGCACGAGGGCGTCCGGACCGGGGATCAGCCCCAGGAAGGCGTGGTCACGGGCGAAGATCAGGGTCAGCATGACCAGGGTGACGAACGCCTGGGTCGCCACTGTCAGCGGACGCGCCAGCGGGATCCGCCTGGTCGCGGCGCCCACGACCGTCTGCACGCCGAGCAGGAAGGCGGCCTGCACGATCCAGGTCACCGGCTCGACCAGCGGCAGCAGGGCGCACGCGGCCATCAGCGTGGCCGCCCACGCGCACAGCGCCAGTCGTCCCCGCCCGCTCATCACGACGCCTCCCCGGCGCCGGCCGCACCGACGCCCGTGCGCTCGCGGTCCGCGAGACGCCACAGCTCCTCCACCGAGGCGCCCCGCGGCACGCCCAGTGCCGTCCAGCCCGCCTCGCGCAGCATCCGCAGCCGCTCCTCGCGCTCGTCCACGGGCCCGGGCACGTCGGAGGGTTCCCGCACCCAGCTCTCGCTGTCGAGCACGAACGCGAGCGCGCCGCCGCTGCGCCGCCGCATCTTGGCGGCCACCGCGGCCTGCTCCTCGTCCAGGTCGCCGAAGAAGGCCACCAGCAGGCCCTCGTTCCCGCGGCGCAGCACCTCGTACGCGCGCGACAGGCCGGTGCCGTCGGAGTGGTCGATCACCGCGAGCGTGTCCATCATCAGCCCGGCCGCGTCCGCCGTGCCCTGGCTCGCGCCCGCGAAGCCGTCGGCGCCCTCGCCGGGCACGGAGTTGCCGGTGTCCGTCAGCAGCCGCACGGAAAAGCCGCGTTCGAGCATGTGGACCAGGACGGAGGCGGCACCGGAGACGGCCCACTCGAAGGCCGAGTCGGGGCCGGCGCCGGCGAAGGCGAGGCCCCGGGTGTCCAGGAGCACCGTGCAGCGGGCGCGCTGGGGCTGCTCCTCGCGGCGGACCATCAGCTCGCCGTAGCGGGCGGTGGAGCGCCAGTGGACCCGGCGCAGGTCGTCGCCGTAGCGGTAGCCGCGCGGGATCACGTCGTCCTCGCCGGCCAGGGCGAGCGAACGCTGCCGTCCGTCGCCGTACCCCTTGGCCTCGCCGCTCAGCCGCACCGGCGGCAGTGCCTCCACGCGCGGGATCACGGTCAGGGTGTCGTACGTCGAGAAGGAGCGGGTCAGCTCGCACATGCCGAACGGGTCGGTCAGGCGCAGTTGGAGGGGGCCCAGTGGGTAGCGGCCGCGCAGGTCGGAGCGGACGCGGTAGGAGACCTCGCGGCGGCCGCCCGGCTCGACGCGGTCGAGGACGAAGCGGGGGCGCGGGCCGAGGACGTAGGGGACCCGGTCCTGGAGCATCAGCAGGCCGGTGGGCAGCCGGGAGACGTTGTCCATGCGCAGATGGACGCGGGCCTCGCTGCCGGCGGGCACGCGCGCGGGGGAGAGCCTGCGGCTGCCCGCGACCCGGTAGCGGGTGCGGTAGAGCACGGTCGCGCAGACCAGGGGCAGCACGGCGAGCAGCAGTCCGACGCGCAGCAGGTCGCTCTGGCCGAGGACGTAGGCGCAGACGGCCGCGGCGATGCCGGCCGCGAAGAAGGAGCGGCCGCGGGTGGTCAGACCGGCCAGCGCGGTGCGCACCCCGCCCTTGTCGCCCCGGTCGGCCTCGGGGCCCCCGGCCGAGGGCACCCCGGCGGACATCACAGGCTCCGCGGCGGCTGCTGCGGATACGCGGGCGCGGTGCGGCCGATCCCGCCGAGACCGCCCGGCTGGGGCGCGGCGGGAACCGGGGTGCGCTGGAGGATCTCCTGCACGACCTGCTCCGCGGTGCGCCGGTTCAGCTGGGCCTGGGCGGTGGGCAGCAGACGGTGGGCGAGGACGGCCACGGCGAGCGCCTGCACGTCGTCCGGCAGCGCGAACTCGCGGCCGGAGAGGGCGGCGGAGGCCTTGGCGGCGCGCAGCAGGTGCAGCGTCGCGCGCGGGGAGGCGCCGAGTCTGAGATCGGGGTGGGTGCGGGTGGCGGAGACCAGGTCGACGGCGTACCGCCGGACCGGCTCGGCGACGTGGACGCCCCGGACGGCCTCGATGAGCTTGACGACGTCGTGCGCGTGCGCCACCGGCTGGAGGTCCTCCAGGGGGCTCACCCCGCCGTGGACGTCGAGCATCTGCAGCTCGGCCTCCACGCTCGGGTAGCCCACCGAGACCCGGGCCATGAAGCGGTCGCGCTGGGCCTCGGGCAGCGGGTAGGTGCCCTCCATCTCGACCGGGTTCTGCGTGGCGACCACCATGAAGGGGCTGGGCAGCTCGTAGGTCTGTCCGTCGATGGTGACCTGGCGCTCCTCCATCGACTCCAGGAGGGCGGACTGGGTCTTCGGCGAGGCGCGGTTGATCTCGTCGCCGATCACGATCTGGGCGAAGATCGCGCCCGGCTTGAACTCGAAGTCCCGGCGCTGCTGGTCCCAGATGGACACGCCCGTGATGTCCGAGGGCAGCAGGTCGGGCGTGAACTGGATGCGGCGCACCGAGCAGTCGATGGACCGGGCCAGGGCCTTGGCCAGCATGGTCTTGCCGACGCCGGGGACATCCTCGATCAGAAGATGTCCCTCGGCGAGCAGCACGGTCAGCGAAAGCCGTACGACCTCGGGCTTCCCCTCGATCACGCCCTCCACCGAACTGCGTACCCGCTCGACAACGGCGGTCAGATCAGTGAGGCTCGCTCGATCGTCATAGGTGGTCACCCGGCCCTCCTCGGCCCGAAACTTTCCGGGCCGACGCTCTGTGATGCGTAACCGGCCCACCCCGAATCACGGACACCACGCGGGAAAAGCTTCGCGTGACGCCACACCCGCATTCTTGCTGCCGTTACCGATTCGTGTCACTCGACTGTGGACAACTGGCTGCACTATGTCGGGCCTTGCGGTGTTTTGGGCACCCCGAGGGCTGAAAGCAACAGCGAAACGACAGGTGCGGCGGGCCGTTACGCGGCGTCGATCTCGCGCAACAGACCCGTCTTCACGTCGAACACGAACCCGCGGACGTCGTCCGTGTGCAGCAGGAACGGCGAGGTGCGCACCCGCTGCATGGACTGCCGTACGTCCTGGTCGACGTCGCGGAAGGCCTCCACCGCCCACGCGGGACGCTGGCCGACCTCCATCTCCAGCTCGTTGCGGAAGTCCTCGGTGATCGCCTCCAGGCCGCAGCCCGTGTGGTGGATGAGCACGATGCTGCGGGTACCCAGCTTGCGCTGGCTGATGGTGAGCGAGCGGATCACGTCGTCGGTGACCACGCCGCCCGCGTTGCGGATGGTGTGGCAGTCGCCGAGCTCCAGGCCGAGCGCGGCGTGCAGGTCGAGGCGGGCGTCCATGCACGCCACGACGGCGACGTGCAGGACCGGGCGGGCGTCCATACCGGGGTCGGTGAACGCGGCGGCGTATCGCTCGTTGGCGTTGACCAGACGGTCGGTCACACGCCCGTCGGGGGATATGGCGCCTTCGGTGGGAACGGATGCGGAAGTCGTCATAACCATGACGGTACTGGTCACCGCCGTCGCGGTCCTCCCGTGAGAAGGGAAAAAGAGCGTCATCACGCCTTCCGTGTGAGGTACCCCACAAGGGGACCGGGTGCACCCGAACGGGTGTTTTCTGTCCTTTCCGGGCGTCGAGTTCGCGCCGGTGCGCGACGCGCAGGCCGGTTGATTGACCGCGAGACACCGTGGACTAAAGTGACGCGAAGCGGGAGGCGAGGCTTCCCTGCTGACTTTCCCCGGAGGCCCCGGCTCGCGCATGGACGGCCTCCCCACGTGCGCGGCGCGTACGTACGGCTCGGCCTCCTCCCGCTCCCGGCCGGCTGACGCTCTTGGCGCCGGCAGGCCTCCCCTTCATGAGCGGGCGGGGACCCGGCAGTGCGTACGGCCCGTGCCGGACCTGAGAGGGCCCCTTGAGCCAGAGTCGACACGTCCCGGTGATGCTCCAGCGGTGCCTGGACCTGTTGGCCCCCGCCCTCGAACGGCCCGGGTCGGTGGTCGTCGACTGCACCCTCGGGCTCGGCGGCCACAGCGAGGCCCTGCTCCAGCGCTTCCCCGAGGCCCGGCTGGTCGCCCTCGACCGCGACAAGGAGGCCCTGCGCCTGTCCGGCGAGCGCCTCGCCCCCTTCGGTGAGCGCGCCACCCTGGTCCACGCGGTCTACGACGAACTCCCCGACGTCCTCGACCGGCTCGGCATCGCGCGCGTGCAGGGCGTCCTCTTCGACCTCGGCGTCTCCTCCATGCAACTCGACGAGGCCGACCGCGGCTTCGCCTACGCCCAGGACGCCCCGCTCGACATGCGCATGGACCAGACGACCGGCATGAGCGCCGCCGAGGTCCTCAACACCTACCCGCCGGGCGAACTCGTCCGCATCCTGCGGGCCTACGGCGAGGAGAAGCAGGCCAAGCGGATCGTGGCCGCGATCGTGCGCGAGCGGGACAAGGAGCCGTTCACGAACAGCGCGCGGCTCGTCGAGCTGATCCGGGACTCCCTGCCGCAGGCCGCCAAGCGCACCGGCGGCAACCCCGCCAAGCGCACCTTCCAGGCCCTGCGCATCGAGGTCAACGGCGAACTCTCCGTCCTGGAACGGGCGATCCCCGCCGCGGTGCAGGCGCTCGCGGTGGGCGGCCGGATCGTGGTGCTGTCGTACCACTCGCTGGAGGACCGGCTGGTCAAGCAGGTCTTCGCGGCTGGCGCCGCCAACACCGCCCCGCCCGGGCTGCCCGTCGTCCCCGAGCGCTACCAGCCGCGGCTCAAGCTGCTCACGCGCGGTGCCGAACTTCCCACCGAGGAAGAGATCGCCGAGAACCGGCGGGCCGCACCGGCGCGTTGCAGGGGCGCCGAGCGCATCAGGGAGTCCATCGAGTGAAGTGTGAAGTGCGCGAGCCGCGTCAGAGGGTTGGGACACCGGACTCACTGGAGGGCGTGTGAGCAGGAAACCCGAACTGAGGGGGAGGGCGGCCCGTCTCGCACGTCTCCTCCCCGGCACGGCGAGCCCCGGACAGGCGGCCCGCACTCCCTTCGTGCTCCTCGTGGTCCTCCTCCTCGGCGGCGGCCTCATCGGACTGCTGGTGCTGAACTCCGCGCTGAGCGAAGGGTCGTTCAGGCTCACCGACCTCCAGAAGGACACCAAGAGCCTCACCGACGAGCAGCAGGCCCTGCAACGGGACATCGACGCCTACTCCGCGCCCGACGCCCTGGTGCGCCGCGCCCGGGAGCTCGGCATGGTGCCCGGCGGCGACCCGGCCTTCCTCGGCCCCGACGGCACCGTCAAGGGCGTCCCGTCCCCCGCCGCCGACACCGAACCGCTGTCGTACCGGATGCCGCTCGTCCTCGCGCCCGAGGTGATCGACAGCACGGCCGTCCCGGCGTCCACGGCCGGCCCCAGCCCCACCCGGACCGCCGTCCAGGCTCCCGAG
>NZ_RSAJ01000211.1 GCF_003933965.1 Streptomyces sp. RP5T | reverse complement strand
GGGTCGACTCCTCGTCGGTGCGGGAGCGGGGCGTCTCGGGCCAGGTCTGCTGCGCGGGGCCGGTGTCGGCCGGGGAAGCCTCGGGCCACGGGGGCGGAGCCGCGGCGGGCTCGGTCTTCGTCCAGTGCCGCAGGGCGCCCGACTCGACGTCGATCTGCGCGCTCAGGGTGTCCAGGTCGTCGTCGGCGAAGCGGCGGGCGCGGTCGCGTGCCGCCCAGCGCAGGGCGTCGGCCGACTGTGTGATGCGCTCGGTGCGCTCCCGCAGGCCCGGCAGGCGCTCGGCGAGCCTCGCCCGGTCGGGCTCGGACTCCAGGCGCTTGAGTTCGCCGTCCAGCTCGTGGCCGTGCGCGCTGAGCCGCTGGAAGAGGCCGAGGGACTCCTTGAGGGATGCGTCCTCGGCCTCGACCGCCTGCAGCGCGTCCTGGGTGGCCCGCATCGAGGTGCGCAGCTTCAGCCGCAGCTGGGCGAGTTCGCCCGCCGGGCCGAGTTGGGCGAAGGACTTGGCCCGCAGGGTGTGGTCCTCGACAGTGCGCCGGGCCTGGGTGAGGGTGCGGTCCACTCCGCGCTTGGCGGCACCGACCGCCTTCACCGTCGCATAGACGCCGAGCGCCACGAAGAGCACGAAAAGCAGGGCCACGATCGCGATCACTGCTTCCACAACGCTCCTCCTCCGACCGGCGCGGCACTGCCCGCGCCACTCTTCAACGGTAAACGCAACAGGCAGGTCCGGAGTTCCGAGGGAACCCCGAACCTGCCCGCACGCAACCCCTAGGGGCCCGAAAACAAAACCGGCGCCCGGCGCCGGACGGGCACTACGCCGGAACGATGTTCACCAGCTTCGGCGCCCGCACGATCACCTTGCGGATGCCCGCCCCGTCCAGCGCCGCCACGACCTTGTCGTCGGCCAGCGCGGCCTTCTCCAGCTCCTCGTCGGAGATGGCCGGCGAGACCTCCAGGCGGGCCTTGACCTTGCCCTTGATCTGGACCACGCAGGTCACGGTCTCGTCCACGACGTACTGCGGGTCGGCGACCGGGAAGTCCTGGTGGACGACCGAGTCGGTGTGGCCCAGCTTGCGCCACAGCTCCTCGGCGATGTGCGGGGCCAGCGGCGTGATCAGCAGCACCAGCGCCTCGGCGACCGGGCGCGAGACGGCGCCGCCCGCCTTGGTCAGGTGGTTGTTCAGCTCCGTGACCTTGGCGATGGCCGTGTTGAAGCGCAGCCCCTCCAGGTCCTGGCGCACCCCGTCGATCGCCTTGTGCAGGGCGCGCAGCGTGGCCTCGTCGGGCTCGGCGTCGACGACGGTCACCTCGCCGGTGGCCTCGTCGACGATGTTGCGCCACAGCCGCTGCAGCAGGCGGTACTGGCCGACCACCGCGCGCGTGTCCCACGGCCGCGAGACGTCCAGCGGGCCCATCGCCATCTCGTACAGGCGCAGGGTGTCGGCGCCGTACTCCTCGCAGATCGCCTCGGGGGTGACGGCGTTCTTCAGGGACTTGCCCATCTTGCCCAGCTCGCGCTTGACGGGCTCACCGGCGTAAAAGAACTGGCCGTCGCGCTCCTCGACCTCGGTCGCCGGCACCGGGAAGCCCCGGCTGTCGCGGTAGACGAAGGCCTGGATCATGCCCTGGTTGAACAGCTTGTGGAACGGCTCGGGGGACGAGATGTGCCCCAGGTCGTACAGGACCTTGGACCAGAAGCGCGCGTACAGCAGGTGCAGCACGGCGTGCTCGGCGCCGCCGACGTACAGGTCGACACCGCCGTGCGGCTGACCCGCGCGGGGGCCCATCCAGTACTGCTCGATCTCCGGGTCCACCAGGACGGAGTCGTTGTGCGGGTCCAGGTAGCGCAGTTCGTACCAGCAGGAACCCGCCCAGTTGGGCATGGTGTTGGTCTCGCGCCGGTACTTCCTGGGGCCGTCGCCCAGATCCAGGGTGACGTTGACCCAGTCCTCGTTGCGGGACAGCGGGGTCTCCGGGGAGGTGTCCGCGTCGTCCGGGTCGAAGGTGCGCGGCGAGTAGTCCTCGACCTCGGGCAGCTCCAGCGGCAGCATCGACTCGGGCAGCGAGTGGGCGATGCCGTCCTCGTCGTAGACGATCGGGAAGGGCTCGCCCCAGTAGCGCTGGCGGCTGAACAGCCAGTCGCGCAGCCGGAAGTTGACGGTGCCCTCACCGATGCCCTCGCGCTCCAGCCACTCGGTGATGCGCGCCTTGGCCTCGGCGACCCCCAGGCCGTCCAGGGAGACGCCCCGGCCGGTGGAGTTGATGATCTTCGCGTCGTAGGACGAGAAGGCGTCCTCCCACGTGGAGGTGTCGGTGCCCCGGCCGTCGGTGGGCTCGACGATGCAGTGGATGGGCAGCTCGAAGGCGCGCGCGAACTCGAAGTCGCGCTGGTCGCCCGCCGGTACGGCCATGATCGCGCCGGTGCCGTAGCCCATCAGGACGTAGTCGGCGATGAAGACGGGGACCTGCTCGCCGTTGACCGGGTTGGTGGCGTACGCGCCGATGAAGACGCCGGTCTTGTCCTTGGCCTCGGCCTGGCGCTCCACGTCGGACTTGGCGGCGGCCTGCGCGCGGTAGGCGGCGACGGCCTCGCCCGGGGTCGCGTGACCGCCGGTCCACACGTCGTGGGTGCCCTCGGGCCATTCCCGCGGCGTGAACTTCTCGACCAGGGGGTGCTCGGGCGCCAGCACCATGTAGGTCGCGCCGAACAGGGTGTCGGGGCGCGTGGTGAAGACGGTGATGTGCTCGCCGTCGATCGGGAAGTCGACGCGGGCGCCCTCGGAGCGGCCGATCCAGTTGCGCTGCTGCAGCTTGATGGCCTCGGGCCAGTCCAGCTCGTTCAGGTCGTCCAGCAGGCGGTCGGCGTACGCGGTGATCCGCATGTTCCACTGGCGCAGCTTGGCCTTGAAGACCGGGAAGTTTCCGCGCTCGGAGCGGCCGTCGGCGGTGACCTCCTCGTTGGCCAGCACGGTGCCCAGGCCCGGGCACCAGTTGACCGGGGCGTCGGAGGCGTAGGCCAGGCGGTACTCGCCCAGGACGTCGGCGCGCTCGCCGGCGGTCAGGGCGGACCAGGAACGGCCACCGGGAACCGCGCGCTCACCGGACTCGAACGCGGCGACCAGTTCGGAGATCGGGCGGGCCTTCTTCGCCTCGTCGTCGTACCAGGAGTTGAAGATCTGCAGGAAGATCCACTGGGTCCACTTGTAGTAGTCCGGGTCGATCGTGGCGAACGACCGGCGCTTGTCGTGGCCCAGGCCCAGCCGGCGCAGCTGGGACTTCATGTTGTTGATGGCGGCCTCGGTGGTGACCCGGGGGTGCTCGCCGGTCTGCACGGCGTGCTGCTCGGCGGGCAGGCCGAAGGCGTCGAAACCCAGGGTGTGCAGGACGTTGTGGCCGGTCATCCGCTGGAAGCGGGCGAAGACGTCGGTGGCGATGTAGCCCAGCGGGTGGCCTACGTGCAGGCCCGCACCGGAGGGGTACGGGAACATGTCCATGATGAACTTCTTGGGCCGGGCCACGACCGCAGGGTCGCCCGCCAGGTCGCCCTTGGGGTTCGGTGCCGCGTAGGTGCCGTGGGCGTCCCAGAAGTCCTGCCAGCGTGCCTCGATCTCGGCCGCGACGGCGGCCGTGTAGCGGTGCGGCGCGGCCACCTCGGCGGGGGCAGCGGGGTTCGTCTCGCTCATGTCCTCAAAGCTCCATCGATCGTCTCTGCCAGCGGGCTGTGTCGTCCGGAAACGAAAAATCCCCTCGCACAGGAGGGGACGCCGCGCCGATTCCGACCACGTCTTCACCGGTGGTCGGGACTGATCAGCGCGGCTCGCTAAGCAGAAGGCGTACGGCACGCATGGCGTCAGAGTACCGCAGCCGTTGAGCAAGCCGCGACGAGCTTACGTATGCCTCTTTGGCACCGGGTGCCGCACTCGCCGCCGCAGTCGAGCGCAACCGTCCGACCCGACAGGAACCGAACCGACGTCAATGATTACTTCGCGTAACAGGTACTAAGGGGCATCACAACAGCCCCACGGCCGTTTGATAACAACGCAATAACTCAAACGCCGTACCCATCGGTATGGCGCCACTTAGAGTGCGGCAGCGGGACCGCCTTCCCGAACCGCTCGGAGTTGCCCCCATGAACCCTCGCAGTAGCAACAACACGCTCCCCAGGACGGGCCGGTCGGCCTACGGGGTGGCGACGGCCGTCTTCCTGCTGGCCATCCCTCTGGTCGTGGTGTACGGAGGTGTCTGGCTCCAGGACTTCCTCAACTTCGGGGCGGGCGTGGTGACGCTTGTCCTCCTCACCTGCTCCGTGATCTGGGGGCTGGTCGCGCAGGACCGACTCGTCCTCAACACCAGGCAGCGGATCGTCGCCCAGGGTGTGCACCGGATCACCGCCGTGGGCTCGATCGCGTTCCTCCTGCTGCACATCGGCATCAAACTGACCCTCGAACACACGACGTGGATCGCCGCGTTCATCCCGTTCGGGCTGGGCTTCAGCAGCAGCGGCGGCCTCATAGGCCTCGGCACACTGGCCGGCCAGCTCATGATCTTCGTCGGCATCACCGGGGCCCTGCGCAACAGGTTCGCCTCCCCGGCCCCGGTCGCGGCGCGCTGGCGCGCGATGCACATGCTGGCCTACCCGGCCTGGTGCGCCGGCCTGGTCCACGGCCTGTACGCGGGCCGCGCGGTGAAGGCCCCGATCTTCACGTACATGTACGCACTCTGCGTGCTCGGCGTCATCGCGGCCCTGGCCCTGCGCGCGGCCCCGCGCCCGTTCAAGCGCAAGGTCACCGACCGGGTCGCCATGCTGCTCGGCGCCGAGGAGCGGCCGGGCCGCGAGGAACTGGAGGCCAGCCGGGCCAGGAGGGCCGCGGAGAGCGCCGCGCCGGGCCGCGAGAGCCGCAGGGCACCCGAGTCCGCCGGCCGGCGCTCCGAGTCCGCCCTGCCGGGCTACGAGGGCCTGGGCCAGACCGGCTCCATACCGGCGTACCAGGCTCCGCCGGCCCAGGAACCCGCGGGCAGCGGGTTCGCCGCCGCCTACCGCGCCATGTCCCCGGGCGCGCAGCAGTCCTTCGACACCGGCCAGACCGCGCGCATCGACATGCCCATGGACATGCAGGCCGCCACCGACCCCATCGCGCGCATGGACACCGTCGGCAGCACCTCCGGCAGCTGGCCCGTCCCGTCCCCGCCGCCGGTCGGCGAGGCGCCCCCCTCCGCCTACGACCCGCTCCAGGACACGGGTTACAACATCCCCACTTATGGCGGCAATTCGGGCACGGCCAGCTATCTCACGGGTGATGTGCGCGACACCGGTGAGACGAACACCCTTTACGGCACGTACAACTCGAATGACACGTACAACAGCGGTCCCGCCACTGATCCAACGCCCGGTCAGTCGTACGACTACGACTCACCGGGTCCGGGCGAACCTTGGAACACGCCTTCCGGAGGCTATAGGTGAACGAGGCCCTGCCCGACGTACCAGAAGTCCGCGTGGTCGGTCTTCCCCAGCTCACGTCGGGCTTCGACCTTGTCGAACGACTTGACCTGCCCATGCACCTGAAGGTGCACGGGCCGCTCGAACCCATGGGCGGCGAGCAGCTCGCGAAGCTCTCCGAAGCCATCAACCTGAAGGGGCGCGGCGGCGCCGGCTTCCCCTTCCACAAGAAGCTGCGCTCGGTCGCCGAGGCGGCGATCAAGCGCGGCATCCGGCCGGTCGTCGTCGTCAACGGCAGCGAGGACGAGCCCGCCTGCCGCAAGGACACGGTGCTCATCAACCGTGCCCCGCACCTCATCCTGGACGGCGCCCTCCTGGCCGCCGAGGCCCTGGGTGCCCGCACGCTCGTGGTGGGGGTCACCCGGGAGTCCACCCAGCGCTCCATGGAGGCCGCCCTCGCCGAGCGCGGCCTCAGCAACGGCCGCCGGTCGGCGCTACGCGCACGCGTGCAGCGCAATCCCGTCCGCATGGTCACCGGAGCGGCGGCCTCGCTGATCCGCTCCATCGACGGCGGCCCGGCCATCCCGCCCGGCCGCAAGGTCAGCGCCTCGCAGAACGGCGTCGGCGGCGCACCGACCCTGCTGTCCAACGCCGAGACCTTCGCGCAGCTCGCGATCGCCGCCCGCATAGGCCCGGAGCGCTACGGCAACACCGGCCTGTACGACGAGCCGGGCACCGTCATGCTGACGGTCTCCGGCGCCGTCGCGCGCCCCATGGTGATCGAGGTCCCGACGGGCGTACCGCTGCGCTACGTCCTGCAGTTGGCCGGGGCCCCACCGGTCCCGCAGGGTGTGCTGACCGGCGGCTACCACGGCAAGTGGATCGACGCGGCGACGGTCAACGAGGCGATCGTCTCCCGCAACTCCCTGGACGCCGTGGGCGGTGCGCTCGGCGCGGGCGCGATCCTGCCGATCACTCAGGAGACCTGCCCGCTGGGCGAGTCGCTGCGGGTGGCGCAGTGGCTGGCCGAGGAGAGCGCGGGCCAGTGCGGGCCCTGCTACCTCGGTCTGCCGGCCGCCGCGCGCGGCATGGAGGACATCCTCAACGGCGGCGGTCCGGCCGCCCTGGAGGCGCTCAAGCAGGTCGCCAAGAACGTGAAGCGGCGCGGCGCGTGCTCGCACCCGGACGGCTCCGCGATGTTCCTGGAGTCGACCATCAAGGCGTTCACGGACGACCTGGCCGCCCATGTCCTCGGCAACGGCTGCGGACGGCCCGTGGAGGGCGTTCTGCCGCTCTTCGAGGGCGGGAAGATGCCCACGGGCATCCCGGGCGGCGGCGAGGCCGAGGAGACCGGCCCCAGCCGTCAGAAGATCTACGTCGACTGGACGCTGTGCCGGGGCCACGGCCTGTGCGCCGACATCCTCCCGGAGGTCTTCGAACTCGGCGCCGACGGCTTCCCGACCGTCGCCCAGGCCCAGGTGCCGCGCTACGCCGAGGCGAAGGCTCTACGCGCGGTGCGTCGCTGCCCCGCGCTCGCCCTGCGCCTGGAGGAGGAGAGCCCGCGCGACAAGGGCCCCACTCGCAACCTGCCGGTCCTCTCCCAGGGCCGCGGAAGGCGTGCGCTGGGCCGCTGAGCCGACGTCACGAGCCGACGTCACGAAGGGGGCCGCCCGATGCCGGGCGGCCCCCTTCGTCGTACGCTCCCCGGTGCGCGCAACTCCTCCCGGGAACGCAAGAATCCCGCCGGATCGATGATCCGGCGGGATCTTTCTGTGGAGCTAAGGAGATTTGAACTCCTGACCCCCTGCATGCCATGCAGGTGCTCTACCAACTGAGCTATAGCCCCGTGCGGTGTTCCACCCGGTTTCCCTGGCGGCGACGCCAACATTACACGGTCCACCGGGTGGAACACCAAATCGTTTCCCTGCGGGCAGGACACCCGCCGTCAAGCGGTCACGAACGAGTAGAACCGCTTCAGCGTGCAGTGTTCCTCCAGGAGACGGCCGTAGATCGGCTCGCCCTCCAGTTCGCGGTACGTCTCGATGGGGTCGCCTTTTATGATCAGCGCCCGCGCGCACTCCTCGCACCAGTACTGGTAGTCGGGATTGACCGGCTCCATGTCCCGCACGATCGGCGTCCCGCTGCCGCACCAGTCGCATTTCCGCCTGTGTGCACCCATCGATCAGCTCCAGCTGTGGCCGCAGGCCGTGCACACGTAGGAGACTCCGCCGTTGTCGCCGAGTACTTGGGCCACGTGGACGGAACCGCAGGAAGGGCAGATGAGGCGCACCGTCGTGTCCTTCGTCGATGCCGCTTCGCGGAGGTGGCCGACCTCCACGAGGATGCTCGCAGGCATCACTACTCCCTCCCGTCGGGTCGCGCCCCCTTCCGGCCGTTTGATTCTGCCACGGCCGGGCCAATACGGTCAGCGACGCCTGAGTACCAGTCCGGACACGGCGCCCACCGCGGCGGTCCCGGCCGACGCGAACACCCACGCTCAGAGCGCCTCCGCAGAGGTATACGCCTCAGAGGGGCCGAGTGACTCAAGTCGCTTCGAGAACAGTGTGCGGAGGCGGGCCCGACGCCCGGGCGGAGCCTGCTGACGAGGAGACACATGAAAGATCCCGCCTCCGGACGGAGACGGGATCTTCATCGAGTGGAGCTAAGGAGAATTGAACTCCTGACCTCCTGCATGCCATGCAGGCGCTCTACCAACTGAGCTATAGCCCCTTGCGTTCTTCCCGCTCAGCGGGGCGAACAAGAAGAACTTTAGCCTGCGCCCCGCCGGAAAGTGAAATCCGGTCCGCAGCCCTCAGTCGTCGTCGCCGAGCACCGGCTCCGGGAGGGTGCCGGCGTTGTGCTCCAGGAGGCGCCAGCCGCGGGCTCCCTGGCCCAGGACGGACCAGCAGCAGTTGGAGAGGCCGCCGAGGCTCTCCCAGTGCCGGGCGTCCAGACCGAGCAGCCGGCCGATGGTGGTGCGGATCGTCCCGCCGTGGCTGACCACGACGAGCGTGCCGTCCTCGGGGAGCTTCTCGGTGTGCCGCAGCACCACGGGGGCGGCACGGTCGGCGACCTCGGTCTCCAGCTCGCCGCCGCCGCGGCGGACCGGCTCGCCCCGCTTCCACGCGGCGTACTCCTCGCCGTGCCGGGCGATGATCTCCTCGTGCGTCAGCCCCTGCCACACGCCCGCGTAGGTCTCGCGCAGGCCCTCGTCGTGGGCGACGTCCAGGCCGGTGAGCGCGGCGAGCTCGGCGGCCGTGTTCGCGGCCCGCTGGAGGTCGGAGGCGACGATCGCGTCGGGCTGGAGGGAGGCCAGCAGCCGGGCGGCGCGGCGGGCCTGGCCGACCCCGGTCTCGGTGAGCGCGACGTCGGTGGTGCCCTGGAAGCGGCGCTCCACGTTCCAGGAGGTCTGCCCGTGCCGCCACAGGATGACGCGGCGGCCCCGGCCCTTGCGGTCGGCGGGAGCGGTCACCGCGACTCCCCGTACTCGGTGTCGTCCTCCTCGGCCCGGAGCTTGGCGTGCTCCTCGCCCTTGCCGCGGGTGGCCTTGGCGTCGGCGGGCAGCTCCAGCTCGGGGCAGTCCTTCCACAGCCGCTCCAGGGCGTAGAAGACCCGCTCCTCGCTGTGCTGGACGTGGACGACGATGTCCACGTAGTCGAGCAGGACCCAGCGGGCCTCGCGGTCGCCCTCGCGGCGCACCGGCTTGGCGCCGAGCTCCTTCGAGAGGCGCTCCTCGATCTCGTCGACGATGGACTTGACCTGGCGGTCGTTGGGTGCGGACGCCAGCAGGAAGGCGTCGGTGATCGAGAGGACGTCGCTGACGTCGTAGGCGATCACATCGTGGGCGAGCTTGTCGGCGGCCGCCTGCGCGGCGGTGTTGACGAGCTCGAGGGAACGGTCAGTCGCGGTCACTACAAGGCTTTCGGTCGACGGTCACTTGACATCAAGGGTCTCACGGACCGCCGACGGCACCCGACGTGATCGCGTGGATCACGTCGGGTGCCGTCGGGGGCCGGGACCGGGACTAGGAGGAGGAGCCCGGCTTGTAGTCCTGGCCGAGGACCACGGAGACGTCCGCGCCGGAGGAGATCGTGCCCTTGCCGACGGCGCCGGCGGGCAGGCCGAGGGTCTTGGCGACCTCGGTGGCGTTCGCCTTGTCGGCGGCGTCGGCGTAGACCACCTTGGAGGTGGCGCGGGCCGAGCTGGGTGTGCCGCCGTCGACGAAGGTGAAGCCGCCGTTGAGGAGGACGACCCGGGCCTTCTCGGTGTTGTCCTTGGTGCCGGTGGCGTTCTGGACGGACACGCTCACCGCGGCGTCCTTGTCGGGGCTCTTCGCCTTGCCGCCGAGGACGTCCTTGACCACGCTCGCGCTGGCCGCCGCGCTCAGGGTGCCGTCCTGCTGCACGGGCAGCAGGGCCGTCTTGTAGTCACCGCTCTTGGCGAGGTCGGCGAGCTTGGCGAGGAAGGTGCCGAGGTCCTTGTCGGTCAGGGAGGGGTCGAGGATCTGGGCCAGCGTCTGGACGGTGGTGGTGGCGGCCGCCGGGTCGGAGGACAGCTTGCGCAGGACGCCCTGCATGACCTGGCCGAACCGTTCCAGCTGGGCGTTCTGGGCCTCGCCGGAGGCGCGGTAGGTGGCGTAGGCGACGGCCATCTTGCCGCTGAGGGTCTGGTCCTTCCCCTTGGCGACCAGGGGCGCCTGGCCCTTCTTCTTGGCGGCCGGGTCGGGCACGGCGGCGTTGGTGTCGACGTCGATGTTCCCGACGAGGTCGACCAGGTTCTGCAGATAGGGCGTGTCCAGGCGCCAGGTGCCCTCGATGTCGGTGCCGAGGACGGTGTCGAGGGAGTCCACGGTCCCGGAGGAGCCGTCGTCGTCGACGGACTTGGCGAGGGTGGTCGTGGAGCCGTCGTCGGACGTCAGGTTGAGGGAGTTGGGGATCAGGACGGTGGTGCCCTGCTGGGTGGTGGTGTTGTCGACGAGCAGCGCGGTGGAGGTGCCGCCCTTGGTGGTGTTGTGCAGGTGGACGACGATCACGTCGCGGTTCTGGGCGCTGGCCGCGATCGTGTTGTCCTTCTTGCTCTCCGTCTCCGACAGGCCGGGCAGCTTCCCGGCGTACCAGAGGTAGCCGACCCCGCCCACCGCGACCAGGGCGAGGACGACGACCAGGGCGACGAGCCGGCTGCGGGCGCGGCGCTTGGCCTCCTCGCGGCGCTCGGTGCGGTTCTCGGTGAAGTTGAGCCAGTCGATGACGTCCTCGGAGTCGCCGTCGGGCTCCTCGACGAACGCGAACTGCGCGGTGTGGTACTGCCGTTCGTCCGCGTCGGCGGCCTCGGCGCCGGCCTGTGTCCCCGCGCCCGGCCCGCCCTGCTGCGGGATGTAGGCGGTCTGCTCGGCGACACGCGGCTGCCGGCCGCTCGCCGCGGCGCGGCCGTAGGGGTCGTACGACGTCCCCGGCCCGGGGCCCTGCCGGGTCCCGTCGGCGTAGGCGTCGTAGGGGGGCGCGGGCGGCTGCTGCCCGGTGTCGCCGGTGCCGTAGGGGTCGTACGGCGGGACGGGGTTCTGGGTGCCCGTGTCGTACGGGGCGGCCTGCTGGTGGCCGGTGGCGTACGGGTCGTAGCCGTAGCCCTGCTGGGCGTAGGGGTCGTACTGCTGCTGCGGGGCCTGTTGCGGCGGGACCTGCTGGTACACCGGCCGGCCGTACTCGTCGTAGCCGACCAGCGCGTACTGGTTGTCCTGGTCGTCGCCGTAGCCCGCGTCGTATCGGTCGTTCACCGGTGCCCCTCTCGGCTCACTCGCCGCGGTACAGCTCGCGCTTGTCGATATAGCGCACGACGCCGTCCGGCACCAGGTACCAGACGGGGGCGCCCTTGGCGACTCTCGCCCGGCAATCGGTGGAGGAGATGGCCAGCGCGGGGACCTCGACCAGCGAGACACCGCCCTCGGGGAGTCCGGGGTCGGCCAGGGTGTGGCCGGGCCGGGTGACTCCGATGAAGTGCGCCAGGGCGAACAGCTCTTCCGCGTCCCGCCAGGTGAGGATCTGGCCGAGGGCGTCGGCGCCCGTGATGAAGAAGAGGTCGGTGTCGGGGTTGAGGGCCTTGAGGTCGCGCAGGGTGTCCGTGGTGTAGGTCGCGCCACCGCGGTCGATGTCGATGCGGCTGACCGAGAACTGCGGGTTCTCGGCGGTCGCGATGACCGTCATCAGATAGCGGTCCTCGGCCGGGGACACCTTGCGGTGGGTCTTCTGCCACGGCTGGCCCGTCGGCACGAACACGACCTCGTCCAGGTGGAACTGCGCGGCGACCTCACTGGCCGCCACGAGGTGCCCGTGGTGGATCGGGTCGAACGTTCCGCCCATGACGCCCAGTCGGCGCTTGCCGAGGCTCGACGGGCCGTTGCCCGGGCCGGTAGGCATGTCCTGCTCTCCCATGCGTGCAGACCCTACCGGCCCGGCCTGAGGGCCCTGGCCGCCGGAGGACCACTGTGCCCCGCTTTGGGCATCCGGGTTCTCAGCGGTCGCGGTTGAAACGGGTGGTGATCCACAGCAGGAGCAGCAGGATGAGGAGGGCGCCGCCGCCGGTCACCAAGGGGTTGAGGCTCTCGTGGTTGCCGCCGTGCTCCTCGCCCTCTGCGGCGAGGGTGACCAACTGGGCAGCGGTGCTGTGGAAGCTCATCTTCGGCAGGACCTATCCGGTGGGCGGGATAAAGATGTCGGCCCATCGTAAGCGGGCGCGGTGAGGGCGATCACGCCGACTCCACCGTTGGGGGGCGGCAGGGAACCTTCGCCCTTCGTCAGTCGTCCTTCCGCTTGTACCCCCGCAGCAGGAACCACGCGGTGAACGCACAGCCCACGAACATCACGACCAGTACCACCCGGAGCAGATTTCCGGCCCCTTGCTGCTCGGCCGCGCTCGCGGCCTCGGTGAGCCAGGCGGCCCGGGTGTGCTCCATGACGTGGACTCCTTCGCTGTACTGCCCGTCCACGCTATCTCCGCCTAGGCTGGGCTCTGCTTCGGGGGCGCAAAGGGCCGCACAAGGGTCCGCAAAGGATCACAGCGGTCGAAGCGGCACAGCCACAGAGGGCACAGCCAAAGACGCACATGGGGGAAGAGATGTCCGACGACGGCCACCACGACAGCGGCCACGAGAACGTGCCGAGCAGGCAGCGCAGGCGTTTCCCGGGTATCTCCTCGCGTGCGTACGAACACCCCGCCGACCGCTCCGCCCTGGTGGCGCTGCGCAAGCTGAGCGGTTTCGACACGGTGTTCAAGGCGCTCAGCGGTCTGCTCCCCGAGCGCAGCCTCAGGCTGCTGTTCCTGTCCGACTCGGTGCGCGTCTCCGACCAGCAGTTCGCGTATCTCAACGACATGCTGCGGGACGCGTGTTACATCCTGGACCTGGAGAAGGTCCCGCCGATGTACGTCAACCAGGACCCGCAGCCGAACGCGATGTGCATCGGCCTGGACGAGCCGATCATCGTCGTCACCACGGGTCTGGTGGATCTGCTCGACGAGGAGGAGATGCGGGCGGTCGTCGGCCACGAGGTGGGCCACGCGCTGTCCGGCCACTCGGTCTACCGGACCATCCTGCTGTTCCTGACCAGCCTCGCTCTCAGGGTCGCGTGGATCCCGCTGGGGAACATCGCGATCATGGCGATCGTGACCGCGCTGCGCGAGTGGTTCCGCAAGTCGGAGCTGTCGGCGGACCGGGCGGGCCTGCTGGTCGGGCAGGACCTGCGGGCCTCGATGCGCGGCCTGATGAAGCTGGCCGGCGGTCACCATCTGCACGAGATGAACGTGGACGCGTTCCTGAAGCAGGCCGAGGAGTACGAGGCCGGGGGCGACCTGCGCGACTCCGTGCTGAAGATCCTCAACGTCCTGCCGCGCTCCCACCCCTTCACCACCGTGCGGGCGGCCGAGCTGAAGAAGTGGGCCGAGTCCCGTGACCACCAGCGGATCATGGACGGCCACTACCCGCGCCGGTCGGAGGACAAGGACACCTCGGTCACGGACTCCTTCCGCGAGTCGGCGGCGAGCTACGCGACCAACGTCAAGAGCTCCAAGGACCCCCTGATGAAGCTGGTCAGCGACATCGCGGGCGGCGCGGGGGACCTGGGCGGCCGGGTACGACGGGGCTTCGGCGGCTTCTCGAACTCGGCCCCCCGGGACGACGAACCCCCGACGGACACCCCCCGCGACAACGAGGGCTGAACCCCGGTGGGGCGGGGGACGGCGGACAACACCTCCGTCC
>NZ_RSAJ01000210.1 GCF_003933965.1 Streptomyces sp. RP5T | reverse complement strand
ACCAGTGCGCGACACCGACGACGCCCCAGCGGTTCATCCGGGTGTGGCCGAGGAACTCCTTGGCCACGGTGGCGGTGCGCCGGCCGGGTTCGTCGGTACGGGTGCCCGCGGGCACGTCCTGACCGAGTCGCATGAAGGTGTAGATCTGGAGGAGGGCGCGGGCGAACAGGGCCACGCCGACCACGATCAGTACCAGCGACACGATGATCGCGGCGAGTTGCATTTCGGGGCTCCTCGGGCCTGCGAGGGTTCTACGAGCGAGATTACTAAGCGGTAACTTATGCAGTCCGTCTGAGACTACCCCCATCCCCCGCCGCACTGTAGCCGGGCACGAGGTGATCTGAATCGCTGAGGGTTACCTTAAAACCCGATCGTGTTATTCGTGATGAATTGGTACATACGGCGCTAATTTAGGCTCGTGCTCTACGGGATCCTTGCCGCCACCTCCGCCCTGCTCCTCGCCGCCGTGCTCACCGCCGTGCTGCGGGCGGCCGCCCTGCGCCTCGGCATCGTCGACCGGCGATGGCGCCGGCCGATGCCGCTGTCCGGCGGGACGGCGGTGGTGGCCGCCACGTGCGGTGTCGCCTTCGTCGGGGACTGGCGGGGCGTCACCCCGCTCGGCCCCGACGTCGGACGCCTGCTCGTCGCGGGCGCCTGCGTGGCCCTGCTCGGGCTCGTCGCCGACGTGCGGCGGGTCAAGGCACGGTTCCTCGTGGGCGGTACGGCCGTGGCGGCGGCGTGCGTCGTGCCGTACGAGGAGACGGGGGTGCTCGCGGGGATCCTCGCGGTGGGCTGGATCGTCTTCGTCGCCCTCGGGTTCAAGGCGCTGGACCACGCCGACGGGCTCGCCGGGACCGTCGGGGTCGTCACCGCCTTCGGGGTGGGGGCCTGTGCGGCGGCCGAGGTGATGGACGGGTTCGCCGTGCTGCTGAGCGTGCTGGCCGCCGCGCTGACCGGGTTCCTGATGCACAACTGGCATCCCGCGCGCGCGGGACTCGGCGCGTGCGGGGCGCTGTTCACCGGGTTCGTGCTCGCGGCCGCCGCCGTGACGACCCGCGCGGGGCAGGAACTCGGTTCCGGCGCGGGGGTGTTGTTCGCGCTGACGGCGGTGGTGAGCGCCGACGTCGTGCTCGTGGTGCTCGGGCGGCGGCTGTCCGGGCGGCCGCTGCTGCGGGCCGCCCCCGACCATCTCGCCCACCGGCTGCGGCGGCTCGGGCTCACCGTGCAGGGGGCGTGTGTCGTCCTGGGTGTCGCGGCCTTCGGCGGGGTACTCGTCGCGGTCCTGATGCACCTCGGGTGGATCGCCGCGACCGGCGCTCTCTGGGTCGCCGGGGGCGCCCTGCTCGTCGTACTGGCACTCCTTCGTGTCAGGTCCAGTAGCGCCCCGCGTCCGGCGTCGACGCAGGTCAGGGGCCAGTTGCGTGTAAGGAACGGATAAGAGTTGAGTCCACACGACTCAGGTCTGTTGACCGAGCCGGGGCTGTCGTGCACACTTGAGCCTGTTCCACTCAAGTCAGCTGGAGGAATCAACCATGGCACGTGCGGTCGGCATCGACCTGGGCACGACTAACTCCGTCGTCAGCGTTCTCGAAGGCGGCGAGCCCACCGTCATCACCAACGCCGAGGGTGCCAGGACCACGCCGTCCGTCGTCGCCTTCGCGAAGAACGGCGAAGTGCTGGTCGGCGAGGTGGCCAAGCGCCAGGCGGTCACCAACGTGGACCGGACCATCCGTTCGGTGAAGCGTCACATGGGCACCGACTGGAAGATGGAGCTGGACGGGAAGCCCTTCAACCCGCAGCAGATCTCCGCCTTCATCCTCCAGAAGCTGAAGCGGGACGCCGAGTCCTACCTGGGCGAGAAGGTGACCGACGCGGTCATCACCGTCCCGGCGTACTTCAACGACTCCGAGCGCCAGGCGACGAAGGAGGCCGGCGAGATCGCGGGCCTGAACGTCCTGCGCATCGTCAACGAGCCCACCGCGGCCGCGCTCGCGTACGGCCTCGACAAGGACGACCAGACGATCCTCGTCTTCGACCTCGGTGGCGGCACCTTCGACGTGTCCCTGCTGGAGATCGGCGACGGCGTCGTCGAGGTGAAGGCCACCAACGGTGACAACCACCTCGGTGGTGACGACTGGGACCAGCGCGTCGTCGACTACCTGGTGCAGCAGTTCAAGTCCGGTCACGGCGTGGACCTCGCCAAGGACAAGATGGCCCTCCAGCGCCTCCGCGAGGCCGCCGAGAAGGCCAAGATCGAGCTGTCCTCCTCGACCGAGACCTCGATCAACCTGCCCTACATCACGGCCTCCGCCGAGGGCCCGCTGCACCTGGACGAGAAGCTCACCCGGGCCCAGTTCCAGCAGCTGACCGCGGACCTCCTGGAGCGCTGCAAGACCCCGTTCTTCAACGTCATGAAGGACGCCGGCGTCTCCATCAACGAGATCGACCACGTCGTCCTCGTCGGTGGCTCCACCCGTATGCCCGCCGTGGCCGAGCTCGTCAAGGAGCTCACCGGCGGCAAGGACGCCAACAAGGGCGTCAACCCGGACGAGGTCGTCGCCATCGGCGCCGCCCTGCAGGCCGGTGTCCTCAAGGGTGAGGTCAAGGACGTCCTGCTCCTCGACGTGACCCCGCTGTCCCTCGGCATCGAGACCAAGGGCGGCATCATGACCAAGCTCATCGAGCGGAACACGACGATCCCGACCAAGCGGTCCGAGATCTTCACCACCGCCGAGGACAACCAGCCCTCCGTGCAGATCCAGGTCTACCAGGGCGAGCGCGAGATCGCGGCGTACAACAAGAAGCTCGGGATGTTCGAGCTGACCGGTCTGCCGCCGGCCCCGCGCGGTGTCCCGCAGATCGAGGTCGCCTTCGACATCGACGCCAACGGCATCATGCACGTGACCGCGAAGGACCTCGGCACGGGCAAGGAGCAGAAGATGACCGTCACCGGCGGCTCCTCGCTGCCGAAGGACGAGGTCGACCGGATGCGCCAGGAGGCCGAGCAGTACGCGGAGGAGGACCACCGCCGCCGCGAGGCCGCCGAGACCCGCAACCAGGGCGAGCAGCTCGTCTACCAGACGGAGAAGTTCCTCAAGGACAACGAGGACAAGGTCCCCGGCGAGGTCAAGACCGAGGTCGAGTCCGCCGTCGAGGAGCTGAAGACCGCGCTCAAGGGCGAGGACACCGCGGAGATCCGCACCGCGACCGAGAAGGTCGCCGCGGTCTCCCAGAAGGTCGGCCAGGCCATGTACGCCGACGCCCAGGCCGGACAGGCCGCGGGCGGCGCCGAGGCCGGCGAGGGCGCCTCGCAGGCCAAGGCGGACGACGACGTCGTGGACGCCGAGATCGTGGACGACGAGCGCAAGGACGGTGCCGCGTGACGGAGGAGACCCCGGGCTTCGACGAGAAGCCCGACGTCCCCTCCGGCGCCACCCCCGACGACGCCGAGCCGAAGGCCGCCACCCCCTCTTCGGAGGCGGGGGCGGCCCCGGCCGGGGACGCAACAGCACAGATCGCCGGTCTGACGGCCCAGCTGGACCAGTCGCGCAAGGCGCTCGAGGAGCGCACCGCCGACCTCCAGCGGCTCCAGGCCGAGTTCCAGAACTACCGCCGCCGGGTGGAGCGGGACCGGATCACGGTCAAGGAGATCGCCGTAGCGAACCTCCTGACCGAGCTCCTGCCCACGCTCGACGACATCGGACGCGCGCGGGAACACGGGGAACTGCTCGGCGGGTTCAAGTCCGTCGCGGAGTCCCTGGAGACCGTCGCGGCCAAGATGGGCCTGCAGCAGTTCGGCAAGGAGGGCGAGCCCTTCGACCCCACGATCCACGAGGCCCTGATGCACAGTTACGCACCGGACGTCACCGAGACGACGTGCGTGGCGATTCTGCAGCCCGGGTATCGCATCGGCGAGCGCACCATCCGCCCCGCGCGGGTGGCCGTGGCCGAACCGCAGCCGGGCGCGCAGACGGTCAAGGCCGAGGACGGGTCCGAGGCCGGCGACGACAAGGACAACGGCCCTGAGGAGGGCTGAGGTCGTACACAGTGATCGGGACACCGGAAAGGGGGCGCGTCGGGGATGAGCACCAAGGACTTCATCGAGAAGGACTACTACAAGGTCCTCGGCGTCCCCAAGGACGCCACCGAGGCCGAGATCAAGAAGGCGTACCGGAAGCTCGCCCGCGAGTTCCACCCGGACGCCAACAAGGGCAACGCCAAGGCCGAGGAGCGCTTCAAGGAGATCTCCGAGGCGAACGACGTCCTCGGTGACCCCAAGAAGCGCAAGGAGTACGACGAGGCCCGCGCCCTCTTCGGCAACGGCGGCTTCCGTCCGGGGCCGGGCGGCGCGGGCGGCTCCTTCAACTTCGACCTGGGCGACCTCTTCGGAGGCGCCCAGGGCGGGGGCCAGGGAGCCGGCGGCTTCGGCGGCGGACTCGGAGACGTCTTCGGGGGCCTGTTCAACCGGGGCAGCTCCGGCAGCACCCGCGTCCAGCCGAGGCGCGGGCAGGACATCGACACCGAGGTCACCCTCAGCTTCACCGAGGCGATCGAGGGTGCGACGGTCCCGCTCCGGATGTCCTCGCAGGCCCCCTGCAAGGCCTGTTCGGGCACCGGCGACGCCAACGGCAACCCGCGGGTGTGCCCGACGTGCGTGGGCACCGGCCAGGTGGCGCGGGGCTCCGGGGGAGGCTTCTCCCTCACCGACCCGTGCCCGGACTGCAAGGGCCGCGGCCTGATCGCGGAGAACCCCTGCGAGATCTGCAAGGGCTCCGGGCGGGCCAAGTCCTCCCGCACCATGCAGGTCCGCATCCCGGCGGGAGTCTCCGACGGGCAGCGGATCCGGCTGCGCGGCAAGGGAGCGCCCGGCGAACGCGGCGGCCCGGCGGGCGACCTGTACGTCACGGTCCACGTCGGCGCGCACCCCGTCTTCGGCCGCAAGGGCGACAACCTCACGGTGACGGTCCCGGTGACCTTCTCCGAGGCGGCGCTCGGCGGCGAGGTCAGGGTGCCGACGCTGGGCGGCCCTTCGGTCACGCTGAAGCTGCCCCCGGGCACGCCCAACGGCCGCACCATGCGGGCGCGGGGCAAGGGCGCGGTCCGCAAGGACGGCACCCGGGGCGATCTGCTGGTCACCGTCGAGGTGAGTGTCCCGACCGAGCTGTCGGGGAAGGCTCGTGACGCGCTGGAGGCGTATCGCGAGGCGACCGTGGGTGAGGATCCACGGGCGGAGCTGTTCCAGGCCGCGAAGGGAGCTTGATCGAGATGGACGGCCGTCGACGCAATCCGTATGAACTGACCGAGGAGACCCCGGTCTACGTCATCTCGGTGGCGGCCCAGCTGTCCGGCCTGCACCCGCAGACACTGCGCCAGTACGACCGCCTGGGCCTGGTGTCCCCGGACCGGACCGCGGGCCGCGGCCGGCGCTACTCGGCCCGGGACATCGAACTGCTGCGCACCGTCCAGCAGTTGTCGCAGGACGAGGGCATCAACCTCGCCGGCATCAAGCGCATCATCGAGCTGGAGAACCAGGTCGCCGCGCTCCAGTCGAGGGTGGCCGAACTCCAGGCCGCCGTCGAGGGCGCCGCGGCGGCCATGCAGCAGCGCGAGGCGGCGGTGCACGCGTCGTACCGCCGCGACCTGGTGCCGTACCAGGAGGTCCAGCAGACCAGCGCGCTGGTGGTGTGGCGTCCGAAGAAGGCCAAGGACTAGGCGTTCCCGCACGAGCAGGGGCTCGGAGAGATCTCTCCGAGCCCCTGCTCGTGTGCTGTCAGCGGCCGCTGAAGAACTCCACGGAGGAGCTCTGCGTGCCCTGACGCCCGTAGGCGTCCACGGCGTACGCCGTGGCGACGCAGGGGCCGTTCCAGGGGGCCGTCCAGGTGAGGGTGCCGTCGGTGGAGAACCGGTCGCCGCTGGAGCCGCAGGCGCCCGACATCTCCCAGGCGTAGCCCTTCAGGACGCGTCCCTCGTCACCCGCGCCGGGCGCGGCCGTGACCTCGATGGGGGAGCGGCCGGGCACCCCGTTGGTGACCAGGGTCAGCTTCGGCGCGGCCGGGCCGGTCGCGGTGGCCGGCGTGAGCCGGTCGACGGTGACGTCGGCGGAGGGCGCCGAGTCGGCTCCCTGGGCGTCGACCGAGGCGACGTAGTAGTACGCCCTGCCGTTCGGCGCGGAGGTGTCCTCGTACGACGTGCCCGCGGCGCTGCCGAGCAGGCTCCAGGCGGCGTTGACGCCGGTACGCCGGTAGACGCGGTACCCGGTGGCGTCGGCGGCCGCGGTCCACGCGAGCGTGGTGGACGCGTCGGCGGGCGTGCCGGTGGCACCGGCCGGGGCGGGCACGGCCGAGGCGACCGGGCGGGTGACCGTGACCCGGGCGGTGGCCGGGGAGAGGTTGTTCGCCGCGTCGAGGGCCTGCACGGTGTACGTGTACGGCACCCCCGCCTCGGCGAACCGGTCCACGTACGAGGTCCCGAAGACGACGTCGGGCCCGTCGGGGTCCGGGTCGCCGTTGCGCGCGGCCCACACCTCGTAGTGGTGGACGTCCTTCGACGAGGAGGCCTGCCACGTCACCGAGTTGCCCGCGGTCGTACCCAGCGCCGACACCCCGGTGGCCGCCGCCGGAGCGGTCCGGTCGACGGTGGTGACGGGCTGGTCGGCGGTGCCGCCCGAGGTGTTGCCGGCCTTGTCGCGGGCGCGGACCTCGTAGTAGTAGGTGTCGCCGGTCGGCGGCAGGGTGCTGTCGGTGTAGGACGTCGAGGTGGTCGTGGTCAGCGGCGTACCGGGGAACGACGTCCCCTTGAGGCGCCGGTAGACCTGGTACCCGGCGAGGTCCATCTCCTGGTTCTTCGCCCAGGTGATCCTGGCCTTGTTGGTGGCCTTGTCGTAGGTCACCGAAGTGCCGGTCGGGACAAGGGGCTTGACCTTGTCGACGTCTGCCGAGGTCCGCGGGGCGTAGGTGACCTTGACCTTGGCGGCGCCGGTCCAGTTGGCGTAGTCGATGCGCAGGGTGTGCTTGCCGGCGGGGATGGTGACGTTGGCGGTCTTGGTGACCGTCGTGGAGGTGTTCTTCCAGAGGTCGATCTTGCGGACGCCGTCGAGGTACACCCGCATTCCGTCGAGGCCGGTGGCGCTGAGGGTGAAGGGGCCGCCGGAGCCGAAGTCGCGGGTCAGGCTCCATCGGACGCCGAAGTTGTCCTTGGGCAGCCCGGAGACGGGGGCGCCGGTCCAGGTCCGGTCGATCGCGTTGTCGCAGTCGGTTTTCTTCGGCGTGCCGGAGAAGGACGTGTTCGCGTAGAACTGCCGCTTGAACACCGGGGAGGCGCACGTGACGGCGGCCGAGGCGGGGGTCGCGGTCACGGTGAACAGGGTGCCGGCGGTGGCGAGGACGACGGCCGCGGCGGTCGTGCGTCTGGCTGACTTCATTCGATCCTCTGGTCGGACAGGGAACAGCAGTTGTGGTGCTGCCGTGATCATGACTCGCGAGGTGTGAAGTTGGTTGTACTAGTGTTCGCGCCAAGTCTTCACACCATCGGCGGAGCGTGGCGTTGCGCACTCGTTAAGTGATTCCGCTTGACGCCGGTGGGCGGCGCCGCGTTGGCTTTTCAGTCACATGGGCCGCAATGCCGCGCCCGCGTCCGGAAAGCATCAGAAGTGAGCAGACCCATGCGTCGTATCGCCATATCCGTGGCCGCGTCCACGATGACCCTCTCGCTGGCCGCCTGCGGTGCGCTCGGCGCCGCGAGCGGGAGCGAGGCGAGTCCGACCAAGGGCAACGACATCACCGTGGGTGTGCTGATGCCGGAGAAGACGAACACCCGTTACGAGGAGTTCGACTACCCGATCATCCAGAGGAAGGTCGCCGAGCTCACCGACAAGCAGGGCAAGACCATCTACGCCAACGGCGAGGCCAACGCCACCAAGCAGGCCGGGCAGATGCAGCAGATGATCGACCAGAAGGTCGACGTCATCCTGCTGGACGCCGTGGACTCGCACGCCATCGCGGGCATGGTGGAGAAGGCCAAGGACGCGGGCATCCCGGTCATCGCCTACGACCGGCTCGCCGAGGGCCCCATCGACGGGTACGTCTCCTTCGACAACGAACTCGTCGGCGAGGTGCAGGGCCGCTCCCTCCTGGAGGCGCTCGGCTCGGGCATCGACACCTCCGACAAGATCGTGATGATCAACGGCTCGCCGTCCGACCCGAACGCCGGTCAGTTCAAGGCGGGCGCGATGTCGGAGCTCAACGGCAAGGTGACGATCGCCAAGTCCTACGACGTCGACGGCTGGAAGCCGGAGACCGCGCAGAAGAACATGGCCGAGGCGGTCAGCGCGATCGGCAAGGGCAACATCAAGGCCGTGTACTCCGCGAACGACGCCATGGCCGGCGCCGCCATCCAGGCGATGGAGGACGCGGGCATGACCAAGCTCCCGCCCATCACGGGCCAGGACGCCGAGCTGTCCGCGGTGCAGCGGATCGTCGCGGGCGAGCAGTACATGAGCGTCTACAAGCCGTACCCGGACGAGGCCGAGGCCGCCGCCGAGATGGCCGTGACGAAGATCCAGGGCAAGGGCATCCAGTTCGACGCCCTCGCCAAGGACAGCGTCGACAGCCCCACGGACAAGAACATCCCGGCCCAGCTCGTCCAGGTCGTCGCCCTGACGCGGGACAACATCAAGAGCACCGTCGTCAAGGACGGCATCTACACCGTCAAGGACATCTGCACCTCGGACTACCTGAGCGCCTGCCAGTCGGCGGGCCTGAAGTAACCACGCGCACAGGGCCGGAGGGGCTTCCCTCCGGCCCTTTCCGCTTTCCTGGTCCCGCTTGCGCGTCACGTCCACTCGCACGAGGTTGACGCCCGGCCCGGCCCCCTCGCCCGGGCACCCGCACCGTCAGCTTGTTGCAGAGGTGCGGACGGAGGCCCGTCGATAACGGCTCATACCGGTTGTTTTCCCCGTCCCTGGCCCGAGAAGCCGTGTTGCGGAGCCGGTCCGGGCCGCGCATAGTTGCGGAGCCGAGGGGGCTTCGACGCCCCGGTGGGGAAACAGGACAAGAGGGCGGTAGACGCTGGAACCGGGGGTGGGATGGGCAATGGCCGGGCTCGGGACGGACGACCATCCACACGGTGCTGACCGGCTCTGCGAGGCCGGGGGCCGGGTGTACTCCCGGGCCGTACGCCGCGGACGTGTGCCGCGCGCCGACGCCGGGCCGGTGCCCTGTCTGCTGGAACTGGCCCTGCTGCACCCGGACCCCGACGACATGGACTGGCTGGTGCCGACGGCACCGCAGGAGGTCATGACCCGGCTGCTGCGCGCGGTCCACGACGAGGTCAGTGCGAGCCAGCGGCGGGTGGGCGAGGCCGTCGCGGCGGTGGAGCGGTACGCGGGTCTCGGGCCCAGTGTCGTGCCGGGCGCCGGCGAGGGGACCGCGATCCGCGTCCTGGACGGTCTCTCCCGCATCCAGGCCGCGATGGACGAGGCGACCGAGGCGTGCACGACGGAGGTCCTCACGGTCCAGCCCGGCGGCATCCGGCCCGAGCACGAGCTGACGGAGGGTCTGCACCGGGCGCTGGCGCTGCGCGGCCGGGGCGTACGGATGCGGGACCTGTACACCCATGTGGCCCGGCACGGCCAGGGGTTGCTGAACTACCTGGAGTTGATGGGCGGCTCGGTCCAGGCGCGGACCCTGGACGAGGTCATCGACCGGCTGATCCTCTTCGACCGCACGGTGGCCTTCATCCCCGCCAACGCCGACCGCACCCTCGCCCTGGAGCTGCGGCACCCGGCGCTGGTGGAGTACCTGGTGACGGTCTTCGAGCGGCTGTGGCGGCTGGCGATCCCCCTCACCGCCCCGCTGCCGGACACCGGCATCGAGGGCATCTCCCACCGCGAGCAGTCCATCGCCGCCCTGCTGGCCGAGGGCCACCAGGACGCGGTGATCGCGGAACGGCTGGGGATCAGCGTGCGCACCTGCCGGGCCCACATCGCGCGGCTGTCAGAGACGCTCGGGGCGGCCAGCCGTACCCAACTGGGCGTGCGGATAGCGCAGGTGGGCCTGGACGGACCGGCGGCCGTGCCCCCGATCACGCTCCCCGGTCAAGAATCCCGGACCGTCCGATGAGGTAGCCGAGTTGGGCGCGGCTCTCGCTGCCGAGGGTGGTGGCGAGTTTGGCGATGTGGACGCGGGCGGTGCGGATGTTCATGCCGAGCCGGTCGGCGATGACGGCGTCGGTGTGGCCCTCCACGAGCAGCCCGGCGATGGCCCGCTGACGCGGGGTGACGCCGTTGAGGCTCGGCCGGTGGACGGTCTGCGGATACATGGGCGTGGCCTGCCACCACAGCCGGTAGAAGGTGCTGGCGAAGAACTCGACCAGCGCCGGGTGCCGGACCTCCAGCGCGACCGTGCCGTCCCCGTCGGCGGGGATGAAGGCCACGTCCCGGTCGGCGACGATGAGCCGGTCGGTCACCTCGTCCAGGGAACGCGCCTCGACGTCGCCGCTCAATTGCTCGTAGCGGGCCAGAACCAGCGGCATGTGACGCTGGGTGTGCTGGTACAGGGTGCGGATGCGGGCGCCGCGGTCGAGCAGCGCCTGGTCCCGGCTCATGGCCACGGCCTGGGCGGCGGCACCCCGGCTGTCGCTGTAGTGGACGTTGGGCTGCACACACAGGAGTTCGTCCACGACGCCCGTCATGGCCGCGCTGATGGCCTCGTTGATGGGGCCGGTACCGCTGACGACCCTGATCGCCGGGTTCTCCGCGGCCTCCGCGCCGCGCACGTCCGCCCGCAGGAGCGGCGCGAAGGCCTCGGCGAGCCGCTCCTCGCGCCGCCGCTCGTGCGCCACCCGGTCCGTGGTGGCCCGCAGCATGCGGTGCAGCACGACGGCGGGCGGTACGGGTTCCAGCCGGGCGGCGTCCCGGGCGGCGGGCCGCAGCAGCCCGGTGCCGAGGAGGCAGGGCAGGGCCGCGGCGGCCCGGCTGTCGATCCCACCCTCGCGCAGGGCCCGTGCGTAGAGCTCGACGCCTTCGGGACACGGGTCTTCCGGGCCGTGTTCCGGATGGGCTGCCACCGTGCTCACGCGTCTGTGTCCTCCTGGCCGAGAATGCCCGACTGCCCTATGAGATAGCCGAGTTGGGCCCGGCTCTCGCTGCCGAGGGTGGCGGCGAGTTTGGCGATGTGGACGCGGGCGGTGCGGATGTTCATGCCGAGCCGGTCGGCGATGACGGCGTCGGTGCGGCCCTCGACGAGCAGGGCGGCGATGGCCTTCTGGCGGGGGGTGATGCCGTTGAGGGTCGGCTGCTGGACGGCTCGGGGGTGCATCGGGGTGGCCAGCCGCCACAGGCGGTCGAAGGCGGTGGCGAGGAACCCGACGACGGAGGGGTGGCGGATCTCCAGGGCGAGCGTGCGGTCCTTGTCGGCGGGGATGAACGCGACCTTGCGCTCGACGACGATCAGGTGCTGGGTGACCTCGTCGAGCGTGCGGGCCTCGACATCCCCGTGGAGGCGTTCGTAGCGGGCCAGGATGCCGGGGGCGTGGCGCAGCGTGTGCTGGTGGAGGACGCGGATACGGCCGCCCCGGTCGAGCAGGTCCTGGTCGCGGACCAGCGCCTCGGCATGGGTCTCGGCGGGGGAGTGGGTGTGACCGGTGTGCGGCTGGATGGTGAGCACCTCACCCGACGCGTCCGCCACCGTGCGGTGGATGGCCTGCCCGATGCCGTCGAGACCGCTGAGGACGCTGATCATCGGAGCCCCGGCGGCCGCGTGCGGACCGTCGATCTCCAGCAGCGACGCGAACATCGCCGTCAGCCGCTCCTCGCGGCGCCGCTCGTCGGCGATGCGGTCCTCGACGGTGCGCAGCAGGCGGTGCAGGGCGAAGGCCGGGGTGACGGGGCGCAGCCACCGCAGGTCCCCGAGGTCCGGTTGCAGCAGCCCGAGGTCGACCAGACAGGGTGCCTCGTCCGCCTCCACGGCCAGGACCCGTCCCTCCCGCAGTGCCCGGGTGTACAGGTCGTGGCCCGCCTCGCACAGCTCCTCCGCTCCGTGCGTGTGCGCCGCGGTCACGGGTGGCCGTCTCCCCCGGATATCGGCTGGTCGGGCTTGAGGATGCCCGACTGCGCGATGAGGAAGCCGAGCTGGGCGCGGCTGCCGCTGCCGAGGGCGGTCGCGAGCTTGGCGATGTGGGCTCGGCAGGTGCGTACGTTCATGCCCAGGCGGCGGGCTATCGCCTCGTCGACGTGGCCCTCGACGAGGAGCTTGGCAATGGAGTGCTGGATGTCGGTGATGCCGTCGGGGGCCGTCTCGTACGGGGCGCCGGCGCTCAGCGGCACCGCGCGGTTCCACATGAACTCGAACACCTTGATGAGATAGCCGACGAGCCCCGGGTGCCGCAGTTCCAGGGCGACCTGCCGGTCGTCGCGCACGGGCAGGAAGGCCACGGACTCGTCGCAGATGATGAGCCGTTCCACCAGCTCGTCGATGGTCCGGTACTCCACCTTGCCGTCGGCGAAGCGCTCCATGTAGGCGATCCGGGCGGGGCTGTACCGGGCCGTGTGCTGGTACAGGGTCCGGATGCGGACACCTCGCTCGGTGAGGGTCCGGTCGCGTTCCAGTCCTTCGATGACCCGGCGCTCGGGGTGGTTGGCGCTGGGCTGGATGGTGAGCATCTCGTTCCGGCACTGGTCGGTGGCCAGGTCGAGCGCCGCGTTGATCCGGTCCAGGCCCTCCAGCACGGTGATCGCGTGGGTGGGTGCCGTGTCCTGCGCGCTGAGGGCCATGAACGGTTCGAACACCTCGGCCAGCTCGATCGAGGTCCGTCGGCGTTCCGAGATCTCGCGCTCGATCGGGTTCAGGCGCTGGGCCAGTGCGACGGAGGGGGGAACCGGGCGCAGCCAGTTCGCGTCGTCGGGATCGGGGTGCAGGAGGGCGTATTCCATGAGGCAGGGGGCGGGTTCCACGTCCGCGCGGGTGATGCGCCCGGTGCGCAGTGCGCTGGCATAGAGGCGCTCCCCCTCTGCACACAGTTCAGTGATCGCATGGGGATGTGTCGCGTTGGTCCGATTTGTTGTCAAATCTCCACCCCCCAGGGTCCTGAACATGCAGGAACATGATGCACTGATTGTGTGGCCATGAAGTGCCTGAATGAGCCATCGTCTTATCCGACGGGGGAAGAGGGGACCTTCAAGTGAGGACGAAGCCGACTATGAGGAAGAGAATGCTTCGCTCGGTGCTTGTCGCCGCCTTCTCCGCCGTTATGGCCTTCGGAACACTGAGTGGCCTGTCAGCTGCGAAGGGTGATGCGCAAGCCGGCGATGCCGACTCGGTGGTGGTGACGTCGACCGCGCCTGCCGACGAGAGTGCACAGCTCTTCCCCGCCGACAGCATCTGGTCTTGACATGACTACTCCACCCGACGACCGCTCCTTCCGCAGAGAGATGGCCACCGCCTATCGCTCCGGATGGCACTTCATCGATCTGGTCACCGCGATCCCCCACCCCGGTGACTCGTTGATGGTGACCGTCTTCGGTGAACCGGTGGTCGTCACGCGGGACGAGGACGAGGACGTACGGGCGTACCGGTGTCTGCGGCGGCCTCGGGGGGCGCCGCAGCCCGTTCGGTGTGCCATCCGGTACGGAATGATCTTTGTGAACCTGGACCAACGAGACCACCGGCTGGTGGAAGCGGAAACCCCCACCCCGCGAACCATCACAGCC
>NZ_RSAJ01000020.1 GCF_003933965.1 Streptomyces sp. RP5T | reverse complement strand
GCGTCGGGGTGGGGCAGGTTGGTGGCCAGGTACCAGGTGGTCTTCTCCGGCAGGCTGGCTGGGTCGGTGGTGGCCACGACCAGCCGGCAAGGCGAGTCGGGGCCGTAGCCCAGGCGGGCATCAGCGGCCCACCAGGTCTCGGTGTGCCCGTCGCGGAAGTGACGCTCCACAGGTGTCCAGTCGCCTGAACGCTTGGCATCCTTCCAGGTCAGGGCTTGGGCGGCTTCGATGGGGGTGTGCGGCTGATCGGCCCGGGCCCAGGTGCCGCGGTGCGGCTTGAGAGCGACCACGTAGGCCAGGCCGGCCTCGCGCAGTGCGAGATACCAGGTGTCACTGACCGAGTAGGCGCAGTCGGCGACCACCGCCCGGCAGCCGAAGCCCGCCTCCTTCCCCCGGGCCGCGAGAGCAGCGGCCAGCTGTGGTTTCGTACGGAAGGCCGAATCGGACCGGCCGCGGGCGAAGTGGTGGGCAGGGGTATAAGGGGTCGCGCGCAACGGGTAGTACACGCGGCCGTCGGTCCACATCGTGGTCACTGTGACGATGCCGTTGTCCGTCTTGCCCAGCCGGCCCAGCCACTGCCGGCCTACGTGGGCGGTCGCAGAGCCCCCGCCAGGCAGGTGATCGTCTTGTTCCGCTCCCGCGGCGCCAGCAGCCCGGTCACGTACTCGCGAAGCCCCCGCCGCTGGGCCAGGCTGAAGATGAGGTCGTCGAACCGGGCCGCGTAGTCCTCCAACGGACCCGGACGGCGAGCGGTCATCTTCAGCCCCCGGCAAGGCAGTTGACTTCTACCACCGGCCTACGACCAACCTGACTTGCCGTCAACCCATGCCACCGCCGGATTTAACGAACTACCGGTAGTCCGTGCGCGTCCCAGTAGTAGTGGTGGACCAGACCTGCCGCAGAATCTCCACTTGAGGAAGAAGCCGCAGGTGGGGTGGGGCGTCGGCTGCCCAGGCGGCGGTGAGGATCTTCTGTCCGTCCCGGCCGAACTCCTCGGCCCGGCCAGTCACAGCCGCCTTCCCGCCCGGTAGTTTGCCGATCTCCACCCGGCGCCCGTACAGCTTGGCCCACTCCGGCTCGATCAGCTGCGGCCAGCCAGGCAGGAGCAGCCTCGGCCAACTCCTCCAGGGCCGCCCGCAGCGTCTCTCCGACCAGTTCCAGGTGGCTGAGGGTGCGGACCGCGGCCAGCACATGGGCGGCGTCGATACGCTGCCGGCTCCCGGCCTTGAGCAGGCTGGCCTCCACCAGGCGGTCCAGCATCAACTGCAGCAACCGGTAGGCGGCGCCAACCTGTTCGGTCAGCCGGGTCCGAAACTCGCACAACATCGAGTGATCGAATCCAGGATCTTCCAGCTCAGGCCGATCGCGTATTTCCAGTTGATCCTGGTGCGGACCGCGTCAGCCGCCGCCCGGTCGCGACGGCTGTCTGCCAGCCACCGGCTGACCGTGGACAACGACGCGATCAGACTGCCAGACTCCACGAGTTCAACCTGAGTAGCGTTCATGTTCCCAGCACGCTATCGCCTTGTCCGACTCGCAGCCTGAGAACGCATCGCCCCTGCGATCGAGCTCAGCAGTGAGTGGATCTTGTGCAGACAAACGCCACATCTCGCGCACTGCATCATCCAGGCCGAAATAGCGGATTCCAGTGGCTTGTAAATGCCAAACCCCGTGAACGCTAATTACCGTTCCCAGATATTTTCCCTCCATACATGCCACCCACACTCTTCGATCGGTATCGGATGGCCGTATGAATTCTATCAATCGCCCATCAATGGATCCGAAGAATATGTCACAATAGTCTCCCAGGAGGTCTACTTCATCAACGGTAGCAGGATGTTTTTTTCGAAAATTGACAGACATGGGCACCCGTCAGGACTCGAATCGAATATTTTTGAGCAGTGGCCTGTCACCGGAAAGCGTGCCCAAAATACCGCAAAAATTACAACCGTGACCACGCCCGCCTGCGAGCTCCCGGCGAACGCGCCTTCGCCCGCCTCAAGTCCTGGCGACTGCTGCGACGAGCACGCTGCTCAACCAACCGGATCAGCAGGACTGCGGCGCCGTGCACACCCTCCTGACCTGCCAATACTCCGCCTGAAAGAGGCTCACTGAGACAGGCCCGTTGGTTGGAAAACGGGTGGCGTTTTGGGGGAAAGATGGTGCCTCACTTTCGCTTTGGGGGCGGATTGGTCAACCTGCTTGTATTCCATCGCACCTCCTTCTTGGAAGCGGAGCCCGGGTCGATTGAGCCGGTCGTAGCAGGAGGGATCGTGGAAAGAACTGCTTGGCCCTGTGGGCCAAGAGGGTGAAGAGGGGGGTTGAGCTGGGGGATATTCTCGAAGTCGGGGACCGTCCGGGGCGCTGGCGGTGCCGGTATCTGGGGAGGCTCCGCACGCCGCTCAGATGCGGCAGGGTGGGCGGCAGGGGTGTCCACCTCCTGTCGAATTCGAAATGGGTCTCCCCTGCCAAGTGTGGGAGAAAGCCCTTCGAAATATGGCCTCAGTGCGTTTCCGTAGTATGCGAGCGAGTCGCGATCATCGTGCTCGGGGCTATCTGGATCTGGCATTTTTTGCCTCCTATATTTCAGCGGCAGCGTGGCAGTAGACCTCTTGGCTGCTCAGGGGTACCGGAGGGCGTTGCATGAGAATAAACGGAAAGTCCTATCATTCGGTTCACTTGGCCTTTTCCAACCTGCCGTCATCGCGGCCGGCGATGCCCGGCGGCACGTCCGGGGCACCCTGACCGACTAGGGATCAGCTGGTCATGATTTCGCTGCGAACCGGAGCGTCGGCCGCCAGCAGGTCGCTGACCAGCACAAACTTCGAAGTTTCGTGACGGCCCCTGACGGAGTCGATGTGCCGTTTTCCTGGCGTGGGCTGAGACCGCGTTTGAGATCTGCCGTCGCCGTGGGCTGACGTGCTCGTTGAACTGTCCGTGAGTGGTTCTGGGGGCGGATATCCGTCGGACCTGACGGACGAGCAGTGGACGCTGGTGGAGCCGTTGCTGCCGCCGGCGCGGGTGGGGCCGAAGGGCGGGCGGCGGGAGAAGCATCCGCGGCGTCGGATCGTGGACGCGATCTTCTACGTGGTGCGAACCGGGTGCGCCTGGCGGCAGCTGCCGAAGGACTTCCCGCCCTGGCCTACGGTGTATTGGTACTTCGCCTGGTGGCACGACGACGGCACCGTCGAGCGCGTACACGACGCACTGCGGGACAGGGTGCGCGAGGCTGACGGCCGCAATGCCGAGCCGAGCGCTGGCCTGATCGACTCGCAGTCCATCCGCACCGCTGACACCGTCCCCGCCGTAACCAGGGGCTTCGACGCCGGCAAGAAGGTCAAGGGTCGCAAGCGGTTCCTCGTCACCGACACCCTCGGCCTGCTGATTGCGGTCCACGTAGTCGCCGCGAGCGTCCAGGACCGCGACGGCGCCCGTCGACCGCTCTTGTGGGCCCGGCTCGACCATCCGCGGATCCAGAAGTTCTGGGCGGATCAGGGCTTCGCCGGCCGCCTGGTCGATTGGACCGCCCAGATCCTCGGCCGCGAGCTGGACATCGTTCGCAAAGACCCTGGCCAGCGCGGCTTCCAGGTCCAACCCAAGCGGTGGGCGATCGAGCGCACCCTCTCTTGGCTCACCGCCCACCGCCGCCTCGCCCGGGACTACGAGACCATTCCGGCCCGGTCCGAGACCGTGATCCGCTGGGCGATGATCGGCATCATGGTCCGCCGACTCACCCGCGGCCGACCGGCGACGCGGCAGGGCCCGCACCCGCTCGTACGCACCGCAGCCGGACAAGCTAGTTGACTCAGCTGAGCGATTCGAGGTCGTCGGGCGTGCCGTCAAGGGCAGGACCACAGCCTGCGGGAAGGTGCGAAGCTACGAGTTCCACGGCCTCATCGGCAGTAACAGGGCCACCGATCTGCTCCCGCCCCGAACCGCGCGGCTCATGCAGCCGACGAACACGGAAGTGCCGTTCGCCGTCGTAGGGGAAGATCGAGGGCAGGTCTTGCGACCAAGGGAAACGGGTGCACCGGCTGAACTGCAGCGATCCATGGCTGACCAGCGGAAACAGAGCCCGGAGGGCAGGGTTTGCGTATGCCGCCTCTACCAGGGCTTTGTCGATGAGGTTCGCGTCCATGTCCCGCACGACCTGCCACTTCGCTGCCACAGGGTCGTCTGATGCTGTCCCGAGTATGTCCTTCTCTGCCATGCTCCGACGTTAGCTGACTCTGCAACGGCTGGTTCGTAGGCCGCCGTTCGCCTTCCTCGCTGGTGAGGCGCTGCCTCACCGGAACCGCATCTGCCACCTCCGTCAGGTAGCTCCCCTCAATAGCATCGGCCACTCCGGCGGCACCTCAGCCGCAAGACAGAGCAGATCTCAAACACGGTCTGAGGCTGTGCAGGCTGAAGGCCCCAGTGTCGTCTCGGGGTGGCGCCGGTTCCACTGCTCCGTGTGTGGAAGTACTGTTGTAGGGCCGGGGGATCCGCTGGTCATCCAGGGTCGGGCAGGTGGTTCAGCTGGCTGAGAGCTGGGGTGATGTGGTCGGTCCACGCCAGTGCCGGGTCAGGCGGAGGATTCGCCGACGGCCAGTGGTAACGGGCTGTCCGGCCGTGATGAACAGGCGGAACCTTAGTCGGCGGGGCTCCCAGAGCCTGGTTTTGCTCGTCAGGGCGAGCATCGGCATCCAGGCAGGGAGGCCGAGAGCGATCTGCGCGATCTCCAGCCAGATCCGTTCTGGGATGTGCGGTGCAGGGGCAAGTTGCGAAGGCCGGTGGCCCGGGCGGCGCGGATGCGGTCCTCGGCTCGAGCTCGGCGATCGGCCGGCCTAAGACGTCATCTCATTTGGCTGGGTAAGCTGCCGGTCGTGGCAGGGATCGTTGAGCGGCTGGTGCCGGATGAGTTGTGGGAGATGTTCCAGCGGGTGGTGCCGGAGGCGCCATCGCGGCCTCAGGGCGGTGGCCGACGTCGGCACGGCGATCGCGAGGTGTTGGCGGCAATCGTCTTCGTGGCGACCTCGGGCTGCACGTGGCAGCAGTTGCCGTCCGCGTCGTTCGGGCCATCGGGCGCGACGGCCCACCGACGATTCGCGGTATGGACGAAGGCCCGCGTGTGGGCAAAACTCCACCGCCTGGTCCTCGACGAGCTCGGCTCCCGCGGCGAGCTGGACTGGTCCCGGTGCGCGATCGACTCGGTGAACATGCGGGCCCTGAAAAGGGGGGCCTGACGGGTCCGAATCCTGTTGATCGGGGGAAGTACGGTTCGAAGATCCATCTGATCACCGAGCGGACCGGTCTGCCCCTGTCCGTCGGGATCTCCGGGGCGAACCTGCACGACAGCCAGGCGCTGATCCCGCTGGCGCAGGGGATACCGCCGATCCGCTCCCGGCGCGGACGCTGGCGACACAGACCGGCAAAGCTCCATGGCGACAAGGGATACGACTACGACTACCTGCGGCGATGGTTACGTGGGCGCGGCATCAGGCACCGCATCGCCCGCAAAGGCATCGAGCCCTCGACCCGCCTAGGCCGTCACCGTTGGACCATAGAGCGCACGATGTCCTGGCTCGCCGGATGTCGCCGACTGCCCCGCCGCTACGAGCGCAAAGCCGAACACTTCCTGGCCTTCACCAGCATCGCCTGCACCCACATCTGCTACCGCAGACTCACCAAATGAGATGACGTCTTAGGGCAGGGGCGCCGCGAGTCAGGGGCGGACCTTAACGGATCGTGTTATCACCGGCTATTGGCCTCGTGTTCATCTCAGGATGTGAAGGTCGGAGTGGCGGTAGAGAACATTGCGGCGGGGTTGATGCCGCTGTGGCACAGAGCACGGGCGAAGCGTGCCTGGCCAGGGACGGAGGGGAATAAGCGTGGTCAACAATCTGGGGTGGGGTGACCTGCTCCCTTCCGTAGCCACGGACCTGTCACCCTTCATTAAGAGTCTTGGGAAGTTCCAGGACAGTTTAGGCCTTTACGGTGCGGGCACGGGCATGGCTGGTCTTGAGGGTGTGAACCAGATCATCAAGGAGGTACACGCCGCCTACGGAGTCTGGATGCAACCCGAGCAGGAGCACATCAAGCCGAGTTTCACGCGTTTCGCTTTCGGGGTAGTCAACGTTGCAGGCTACGGGCTCTACGGTGCCGGCGCCGGAGGATTCCTCGGCAGGCATGGCACTGGTGGGGGGCTACTGCTCGTCACCGCCTCTAACGTTCTGAAACAGCACTTTTTGCCCGTGGAGCAGAGGTACCGTCCGGAGAATCCAGTCCTCCCGCTGCACCGGAGTGACACTGTGGCGAACATGCCTCTCGCCGGCGACTGCGGCAACATGCCTAACCCAGGGGACATCGCCCGGTACGCGCGGACGACGCTCCCCACTCCGTCTACTTCTCCTGACGCGCTTGCGGTGTCTCCGGCAGCACCGGACCCGGAAAGTCGATGGCTAGAGGCCGATATGATGGAGAAGGGCATGGTGGGAGCGTCACCCTCCGGGCCGCGCGGTCAGATACATACCTCGCTGAGAGGCACCCCAGTCACTGGTGCGGCCGTCGGTGAGATCCCCGGCATTGCAAATGCTGCGGCGGCGGCTGCCGACGCCGGACTACAGCGGCAGGGCAGGTCTCGTTCGCTGCCAAACGTCAGCACCGCATCTCCCGCTGATACCGCGGGCGGCGCTCGGCGCCCGGTGGCCTCTTCCCGATCCGACAGCGCACGCCCTCGGACCCGATAGCTTCCCGCTTTCGCAGTTACGGGAGGTTGGTGACCCGGCAAGCCAAACACCCGCACGGCGATCCCGCCCACTTCTCGGCCCGGAGGGGCTGGGGCGTGCTTCGCCTCGTCTCGCTTCGCCGCTGGATGACAAGGGAGCGGATTGCCTGGGAAACAGCGAGTTCTTTCAGCGTTGCCGCTCCAGAGTGAGAACGGCTGCCGCGATTGACGTCGTTCGATTCGGGCTGCAATGCGCCTTGCGGGAGATCCGCCATCGTTTGAGTCGTGCCGGGCCGCGCTCGACCGCTGCGCGGGCCTGGGACAGCGCTCGGTTGACGGTCCGCTGCGTCGGGGACAGCTCGCCTCCCGGCGGGCGTCGCCGTGGCGTGGTCACCCACGGTCCCGCGCCGATGTAGGCACAGTCGGCCAGGACCGGGACTCCTTGGCGTTCGCAGATCCGGATGATCCGGTGGGTGCGGGCGGCGGTCAGGTCGTGCGTGCGGCCCGGCAGTGCGGGCGAGATCCACAGCAGTGCGCCGGCCGGGTCGGTAACCAGCTGCAGGTTCACTCCGTGCAGGCGGTGCTTGGCGGAGTAGTCGGCCCGGCTGTCGCCGACCCGGTCGCACTCCGCCAGGGTTCCGTCGAGCAGGACGTACTCCGGGTCGGTTTCACGCAAGACCTTCAGCAGTCCCGGGGCGCGCTCTGCGAGCAGGCCGATGACCGCGGTGGTGTAGGCGTGTGCGGTACCGACAGAGATCCCGAAAGCCGCGGCGATCTGGGGCAGAGGTTCGTTCTTGCGCAGGTACACCAGGGCGACCAGGGCACGCTGGTGCGGGGGGAGCTTGCAGCGGCGGTCACCCTCACGGGTGACGATGAGCATGGTGACCCCTTAAGAATGCTGGTGGTCCGGGAGGACTGGGCGTGGCTGATAGTGACCTGCCATTGATGGCTCGGAGTGAGTGGCCGCCCGGTCCTCCGGGACGCTCCGGCTGCTGATTGAGAACTGCGGTCATCGCTGGTTAAGGGCTTGGTGGCGGAGTGTTCCCGGACCCAGAGAGTGCTGGTGCCTGAGGGGAACGGAGTCATGACGGTGACGGGACGTCACGATCAGGTCTGGGTCGGCATTGACGCCGGCAAGGCCCACCACTGGGCGGTCGGAGTCAACGCCAGCGGAGAGAAGGTGTTCTCGAGGAAGGTCGTCAACGGTGAGGACGAGATCCTGGCCCTGATCGTGGCGGCGTGCGAAATGGCCAACGAAGTGCGGTGGGCGGTGGACATCTGCGGCAGGGCTTCGGCATTGCTGCTTGCACTGTTGATCGCCAATGGCCAAAGCGTGGTTTATGTGCCTGGCCGCACGGTCAACCGAATGTCCGGGGCCTACCGCGGCGAGGGGAAGACCGACGCGAAGGACGCCCTGGTCATCGCCGACACCGCGCGTATGCGCCGGGACTTCACACCCCTGAGCCTCCCGGACGAGACGGTGGCCAATCTCCAATTGCTCACCGCCCACCGAGCCGACCTGATCGCCGACCGGGTGCGACTGATCAACCGCTGAGCGATGCCCTGGTGGGCATCTGCCCTGCTCTGGAGCGGGCCTTCGACTACTCTGCCGCCAAGGGGCCGGTCGTCCTGCTCACCGAGTACCAAACCCCGGCCGCCCTGCGGCGGGCTGGCGCCAAGCGGCTCGCGGACTGGCTGGCACGACGTACGGTCCGCAGTGCAGCCGACGTCGCCGCCCGCGCGGTCGAGGCGGCCCAATCCCAGGCGACTGCTCTGCCGGGCGAAAAGCGAGCCGCCAAACTCGTGTGCGACCTCGCTCACCAGCTCCTCGCGCTCGACGAATGGATCAAAGACACCGACCGGGAGATCCGCGAGGCCTTCCACCTCGACGAGCGCGCCGAAGTCATCGAATCCCTCCCGGGTATGGGCCCCATCCTCGGGGCCGAGTTCCTCGCCATCGTCGGAGACCTGTCCGGCTACGCAGACGCCGGCCGCCTAGCCGCTCATGCGGGACTGGCCCCGGTCTCGCGCGACTCCGGCCGCCGGACCGGTAACCACCACCGGCCCAAGCGCTACCACCGCCGCATACGACACGTCTTCTACATGGCCGCCCAAACCGCCATGATGCGGCCCGGACCCTCCCGGGACTACTACCTCAAGAAGCGCGCTGAAGGGCTGATCCACACCCAAGCACTGCTCGCTCTTGCACGCCGCCGAGTCGACGTGCTGTGGGCCATGCTCCGCGACAAGAGACTGTTCACCCCCACCCCGCCACCCTCCCGACCAGCTTGACACGGTCATTGAGACTCACTCGACCAGCGCATGCGGGAGGTCGAGTACGGCAGGATGGCGAATCAACGAGGCACCTGCGCTGACGAGTTGAGACTTCGAACATCTCCCTCAACGGCGCAGGTGCCTCGTGCGTTGCGACCTCGACGCCGCCACCCCATCGGTGGCCCCTCTGAAACAGCTCAGCGAATGGTCAAGGGGCGGTTGCCTGCGGATCGCAGGGCGCAGAGGGTGGTCGCGTCCCCGGTCGTGGTGTAGCCGATCACAGTCCATCGCTTCCGCTTTGGAGCCGTCTGGTACGTGCTGCTGCCAGCCGTCGTGCGATAACCGCTGGTCCCGGCCCGGCGAGTCTCAACAGGGCCTCTGGCGAGGGCCATTCGGGCCTCTACCTGGGGAATTCCGTCAGCTTGATCGGCTACACCACTCGGCGGGACGCCATCCAGAGGGTCAGGTGCGGCGGCGTCGGCCGGAGATGCCGCCGCCCGTCTTCGGTTGTGAGTAGTTGAGGTAGGGATTTCCTGTACCTCGACTACTCACAACCGGTCTTGGGCTGCTGGGCGGCGCGCTTGCGGCGGTTCAGGCATGGGCGGCACTCGCCGCCGGGCGTCAGCCTGGTGTCGGGGTACACATACTGCTCGCTTGTCGGGCAGCCCCCGACGCATGTAGATGGTGTCGATCGCATCATGGCAGTCCCGACTTGGGCGGAATCAGTATGACGTCGGCGCGAAACGCGCTTTCCGTTCGCTTCTAATGCATTCTCTACCTGGGCTGGCCAAAGGGGTCTTCCGTTTGTGGGTGCTCGACACAGATCTGGCGGGGGCATGTAATTCAGTAGTCGAGGTCCAGGTAATCGATGTCGTGGATTTTGATGGCCACGTCCGACAGCCCCATGGCACGGGCGCCGCGGTCGCGCTGGGCGGACCGGTTGCTCGAGGCCCGCGATGCCGGCGCCAACGAGCAGCAGCTTCAGCGGACCGCAGCCGAGGGCATGGCGGAGATGTACTTCCGGAACAGCAACACCCCGCGCCTACGGTCTGTGGGGTTCACTGGCGTGGAGGAAATCCAGATCGAGCTGGAGCTCAGCCCCAGGCAAATGCCTCGTCCCCGGCATCGCACCTGCCGGGGACGAGGAGTTTAGGCGCCCTACGAGGGCAGAGCCATCGTTATCGCTGCGGAGAGCCGTTACCTGGACTTGGTGTGGACGATCACCTCGCCCGCCTGAACCGGAGACCGAACATCGTCTTGCCCCAAAACACGAACCAGTTACGAGCGACGACATCGTGGGGAAACGGGTAGTCGGCGCCCAGTTGCCAGGCGCAGAGCATACCCGACATTAGACCGTGCTCCTGGGAATTAACCGTCGTGTGTGCGCCGCAGAAGTGCGTATTTCGGCGTCCCTGGATGAACTGGAAGAGGTTCATCAGAACCGTCACGTGCCTCACGTCGTGGACAACATGCTGGAACCACCACCGCTTCACGACTTTCGCTTCATCGATCGGATGTACTGGGTTGTAGGTCACCAAACAAGGTTTGTCCGACGCGTTCGCCCACGGCTGCTGGTTGTGCATGATGTAGGTGATCTCATAGTTGTCGGGACGTGCGCCGTATTGCTCGACGTAGGTAGACCTGGTCTCCATCGCTTTCGTTTCGTCAACAGGAAGTACCGACGCGTCAGTGTGCACAATGGCGTGGTTGTGCAGTTCGCTCTCGTATCGCACCGCGGACAGCAGAAAAGACTCCATGCGAGTTGGATGCTCCAACAGCAACAGCGCCTGGTTCGCGTTGCACGCGAGAATCACCTCGTCGAAGCGTTCCTCCTTGCCGCTCTGATCTCGGACCGTGACTACCCCACCTCGCCGAATGATTTTCTCAACCGCACGGCCGAGAAAAACGGGTCCGGACAGCTCGCGTGCCATGTGGCTGTAGAGGTTCGCCGTTCCCTGGTCCCATGTGGTCATGGGGGTCGAGCGTTCGATGTCGAAGAAGTCCAGGTAACGGGTGAACATGGACGCGGGCATGTCGAACACGCCCGACGCGAGCACGAAGTTGACGAACATCGGTTTGACGATTTTGACCAGGAACTCCATGGAGAATCCATTAAGAGCGAGAAGCCGGCCCATCGAGATGTAGTTATACGGATTTAGCGCTGCCTTGAAGCGATTGGTTGTCTCAGCATATCTGGCGAACCGTCTGATGCGGCAGAGTAGATCTTGGAAACGGTCGATTTCCGGCTGCAGTGTACGTTTGAGCTCGGAATCGAGGTCGTGTGCGTATGTTGCTTCACCGTAGCGAACGGCATAGTTGAATCGCGTGGGCAGCGATTTGATCGAGTAGCGGTCGAGTAGGTTAACGTAGTTGTGGTATGCAGTGGGGATGTAAGCGGTGACCGAGATGTCGATCGGGATCGATGTACCGTCGTCCTGCGGGATTTCGACAGTCATGGCGTTGCCGCCCAGATGGTCGTTCTTCTCCCACAGTTCAACCTCGAACCTGTCAGGGTGTCTGCTCAGCATCCATGCGGCACTCAGGCCGGAGATTCCTCCACCAATGACGCACACCCGCTTTTTGGCAATCATTCCACCACCGCAATCGAGGCTGTCACGATTCTTGTGTAAACCAGAGATGATTTGGATACGTTTGCAGGTTATCAGAAAGCATGTGCCCGGGAAAGAGCGTGATCAGTTGAATGATGCTGTGACGGGTGCCGATATGCCGGGCAGGGAAATGCTTTTGAAGGTATCGGCGCCTCCCTCGGGCGGCGTTCTCGGCCGGGTGTGACGTCCGTGTGTCCTCTCGGTCTTGCGGCGCCGCAGGGCCATTAAGCGGGGCAAACTGCCCAGCCTTCCACGTGACGCTATGAATGGATCACGCAAACCTGTCGTAAATGATCAATTACGTGTAGTACCCCAGCCTGCGAGTTCGGTAATGCGCGTGAGGAGACTGGAACAGATTTCATTGAGAGAGCGCGATTTTCCGAAGGGGTGGACGTAGCAGGCTCCGAAGGAAGCTGATCCGATCAGTAGGGAGATCAAGAAAGCTCCATCGGGATCAAATCCCAGATGCCAGAGCAAGAAAAAGGACCCCGTGGCAGAACTTATAAGTATAAGCCAGTCTGTAAGTCCAAAAAGAATGGCCGAGAAAAGTGCCGCTAGCTTTAAGATCTTCATCGGATCCAAGTATTCGATATGCGGGATGAATGTTCGATTCTGTTAGTGGTCGGAGCGTCGAACGTGCAGCTGTCGGATGCTTCAATGTGGCGAACAGTGCAGTTGCTGGATAGTAGTTTTCTGCATGGGTAGCGCTTATGTGGGGCTGCAGTGGGCAGAGGTGAACGAGCAATAGGGCACTTTTCTTGACTCAGCTCGGCCAAAGCTTTATGCAGCCCGGCACCCAGGACTTCTGCTTTAAGCAGGGCTTGATTGAATGGCTCAACTTTAGCCCGCGTGTGCGAAGTTCATGCCTTCGGTCAAGATCAGCCCAGACAAGCCTCACCCGGTCGGCTGACCGCGATCAAATTCGAGACTTTCATGACCACAATGGCCGCCCAGGCCGGATGACTTCGAGCTTGTCACCCGAACATGCGTCAGAGCCATCAGCTCGTTACGCGTCTGACTTCTTACGCAGGGCCACCGGGTCCCTCTGCCATCTGTCAGGGCCGTCCGCGTTGCCGGGTACGGCCGGTCCTGTCCATGCCCGGGTTGCGCGCTCGGTGATGGCCGCCACCTCCACCTTGGCCGCGGCCGAGATGAGACCTGCGTTGGGCTCCTTATACCAGGGGCGCAGGCGGATCAAGGCAGGTCTTACACCAGTTGCCAGAAGCAGAGCGGTGCCCTTGGGCAGGGCTCGGATCCGGTCTGCTGGCAGCACCGGGTCCAGCCGGTAGGAGTAGGAGCGTGAGGTGCCCTCCTTTCCTTTAGAGTACGACGCGGTACGTACGTCCTGATTGCCCACGAGCTTGGAGACCTTTTCGACGAAGTCGGCGTCGTCCAGGCCCGCGCCGAGCAGCTTGATTGTGGCCGCGCTCCACATGGCGTCCATGCCTGCTTCCCCCCACACCCGGCTGCCCTGGCGGTAACTCTGCAGCAGGGTGACCACGTTGATGCCGCGGGAGCCGAAGTGGCTGTACAGGTCGGGGAGGTCGGAGATACGGCAGACGTTGGCGGCCTCGTCGAGAACGGCGGTCATCGGCGGGTCGAGTCGGCCGCCCATCCGCTCGGCGGCGACCACTCCCGCGCGCATCGTGGCGTCCGCGAGGCCGGCGATCACGCCCGCGGCCGAGCCACCGCCGTCCTTGGACAGCAGGTAGAGGGTGTCCCGGCCAAGGACATGGGCGTCCGGCTTGAACTGTGGCAGTCGTGGATCGGGTGTCACCCAGGCCACGATCTCCGGGTCGAGCAGGCAGGCCACGCACTGCCGGGCGGTTTCGTAGATGCCGTCGCGGGTCTCCACTGCGCCGCGGACGGTGCCTTGCAGCTGTTCGGCCATGGCGACCATGTCGACGTCCCGCAGCAGGTCGACTGGTGTGCGGTCGGCGGGGTCGGCGAGCCAGGCCAGCAGGTCGAGCACGGAGGCTTTGCCTTTGGCTGCGGCGAGGAACAGGGCGGTGAGGGTGTTCTGGGCGGCGGAGATCCAGAAGTCCTTCTTCGACTGGTCATCGTTGACCGAGGCCACGAAGTGTCCGGCCAGCCGCCGTGCACCCTCGATGGTGTGGCAATCGGAGAGGATGTCCCACCACATCTCACGCGGGGCGTGAGCGATGCCCTGCGGGTCGAAAGTCCACACCGTGCCGGCTTTCTCTCGTTCGGCGCGGGTGACGGCGTACACGTCCGACTTGTTAGAGGTCAGCAGTACTGCCCCTTGTGCCCGCAGGACGCGGGGCACGGCGATGCCGGTGGACTTTCCGGCGCGCGGGGCCATCAGGTCGAGCTCCACGTCCTCGTAGGAGGACCGCAGCTCGGGACCGCTCGGTTCGAGGTCGCCGAGGAGGTTGCCGGTCTCATCGGGGTGCAGGTGCTCGCGGCCCTTGAGTGAGGGGCGCAGCTCGCGTGCGCGTGCTGCGATGCCGGCCGGACCCATCGCCGCCAGCTCGCGTGCAGTCGCGAGACCTTTGGGCCGGGACGTATAGCGCATCATCTTGCGTATCCCGAAGACGACGAGTGCGGTGACGGAGGCATACAGCAGGACGATCCCGCCGACCACGCCGACCATCGACGCGTGGGGCCACAGCTCTCTTGGCCCACGAGAAAGGAGGGTGGCGAACGTCGTCAGGGCGAATGGCGGGGGGTTCCAGCCCGCGCCGGTCACCGCCGCTCCCAGGGATCCGCCGAGCCAGACGCCCCCGAAGATCGCCAGGAAGCCGGTCGTCACCAACACGATGGCCCATGGCGCCAGTTCGCTGCCGTACATCCGGCCCTTGGCCGCGGTGTCCCTCATGGGATCAGCCTCCTTGCAGTGCAGGCCGTCTTTGTCCTCATGCGTTCCGCCCCCTGCCCGGTGTCATCTTGGAGAGGTCGGGGATGTGCCCGTACGCGTCCTGGGACGCTGGCTTGTTCGGCGTCCAGCGCTTGTTCGTGTCGTGCAGGTGGCGTTCGGTGTCGGTGATGGCGACCTTGATCGGGATGCCGGGCCGGCCACCGACCTTGATCAGGAAGCGGCCGCGGCCGGGGGGCTCCTCGCGGTCCCCGTGGGCGGCCCAGCCCGGCGGTGACGACCAGGAGGAGACAAGGTCGATCTCCCGGCGGGACAGGCCCACGACCCGGCCCAGTTCCTCCATCTCCTGGCGCGGCAGTCCTGCCACCACGACCATGCCGGCGCGCTCGACGAAGCCGCGCGCTTTCACGCGGTCGGAGTCGGTGCCCAGCGCCTCGGCGTCCTTCAAGGTGTGTGTGATCTTGGCATCGCCCAGGCCGAGGGTGCGGTTGAGGCGGGTCAGGGCGTCGATGCGGTCCACGATGCCGGAGGCGGCGCGCAGGGGCCGCCACAACTCGTCGAGCACCGTGAAGTACCAGCGTCGGGGTGCCAGTCCGGCGTCCGCGAGAGCGTGTGAGGCGGCCACGGTGCCCAGACCGTCGGACCACGCCGCGAGCATCGCAGCTGCGGTGAGGCGGGTGTCGGCCTCCCCGATCCGGGAGATGTCCACACACACGGCGGTCGATTCGAGATTGATACGGGTCGAGGTCTCGGAGGCGAAGGTGTCGCCGAGTGGACCGTCCAGGATGCCCAGCAGTGAGCGGTGCAACGGGTCCACGGCGGTGCGGTAGCGGGCTTCGTCCCCGCGGTCCAGGGTCACCGCCCGGACCCGTTCCGGCCCTTCGACGAGGACCCGCACCAGGTCGGGCAGCAGCGGGGCGCGGCCCGGCGGTGTCCGCTCGCGCAGATGGTGCAGGGCCGCCGACAGCACGGACTGCTCGTGGTCGTCCATGGCATGGTCGCGCACGATGGTGATGAGCGCGGCGACCATGTTGAGAACACGACCGTGCGTCTCGGCGTCCAGCACCCGCCCGGCCTCGCCGCCGATACGGCGCGCGACAGCGCCCATGGCACCGGGGTCCAGGACGTTGATGCCGCCCACACCGCGCCCGATCGAGATGACCTGGCCGTTCAGGGCGCGCACGGTGTCGGCGTAGTCGGGCTTGAGGTCACCCAGTACCAGCGGCACCACACCTGTGGCGGCCAAGCCGATGAGCATGCGGTTGACCAGCGTGGATTTGCCCAGACCTGGCATGCCGAGCATGAACAGCGAGGGGTTGGAGATGTAGTGGGCGCGGGTGAACCACGACAGGGGGTCGCCGCACACGGTGGCGCCGGTGTACAGGTGCTGGCCCAGCGGCACACCGGTCATGGGCGCTCCCGAACCCGCCGCGAACGGCCACAGCCCGCACGCCTGGACGGTGGTGGCCCGCCACATCGACGGCGGGTCCATGTTGGCGACCTGTCCGCCCCCGGGGCCGTACCAGCCGCGTGAGGGGGGCATGCTCTCCTTGGGTTCGGTGGGCGTCTTACGGGTGCTCTTGCCCTTGCTCGGCCTGCTCTTTCTGGTTTTCTCGGGAGTGCCTTCGTCCTTGTACGTGAGCGGCGCGTCGTCCTCGTCCGTGTACGCGTTCTCGCGCTTGCCGCGTGTGCCCTTGGTCCTCACAGTGCTTCCTTCAGTTCACGCGGCACCAGTGTGTGCTCCCACGGCAGGATTCCCGCCGGGAGTGTGCAACTGAACGCCGCTGCCTGCATCCGGTCGGCCGGTCGCATCAGCAGACGTGCGCTCGCCAGCAGATTGCGTACCGTCACGTTCGCGTCCTCCAGTTCGGCGTCGGAGTCGACCGTCACCGTGACCATCAGGGAGAACTCCACCAGGCCGGCGCCGGTGGCCTCTTCCACCGCTGTCTGCTCGGTGGCGCGCACCTCGTTGGCGGCCCGGGCCTGGACCAGACCGCGTTTCGAGGTGGCCATGAACTGGGCGGCCCGCCGGTCGGCCTCGACGATGCGCGCCGATGTCGCCGGGTCGATGGGCCGGTACAGCAGGGCCACGCGCTTGCGCCGGGTGCCGGGCGCGTCCTCCAGCAGACCGCGCAGCACCTGGGCGCGCACAGTGCCGCGTGGCGCGACAGTGAGCATCCAGGTCCGCGACACCCCGGAGTCGTGCTGGTATGCGTTGACCTTCTCGACGGTCGCGGAGGGACCAGCGTCGTCCCAGTTCAGACCGGTGCCCCCGTGGCTGGCCCGGGCTTCGAGGACGTCCGCCGCCACGGCCGGGTCGTAGGCCACACGTATGACCTCCGCGATGCGCTCGGCTGACAGGGGAGCGGCGGTCCCACCGCCTGCGGCTACGACTCCGGTCAGCAGACCGGGAATGCGAATGGCCAGGTCGGTGAGGACGTCCTGGACGCTGCGTTTCTGGCCAGGGGTGATGCCATAGGTCAGGGCCAGGTAGGTGTGCATCTCCGAGGACGCGCTGGGGTAGCGCTGCACCACCTCCTCCATCACCGCCCGCGCGGCCGGCGGGGCATCCGGGGTGATACGTGGAAGCACTTCGGTGGCAAGCCGGGTGCCGGTGTCCGGGGCGGTCTCCACCACCACGGAAGCGCCGCGCAGATTCGGTTCGCTGGACAGCCGGGCCAGCCACTGCCCCCATGCCGCAACCCAGTTGTCCACCTGGTCGGGGTCGACCAGGGAACCACCGTCCGGTTCACAGCCGAGCACGATGGTGTACAGGTTTCGGCTGCGGTGGTGGAGCACGCCGAACGGCTGGGCGTAGGCATCCTGGCCTTCCAGGACCCTGACTCGGCTTAGCAGCCCCGGCGGGCGGAACTTGCCGCCCGGCCGTGGGGACAGCGGTCCGGCGACGTAGGTGGTCGACCCCTTGGCCTTGCGCCGGAACCACCCGAGGCGCACGGCGAACATCTGGTAGACGTTGCGCCCGTCCTGAGTGCGCACTGCCAAGGGCAGCAGGACGAACAACTGGGCGACGAGCACGACCAGCGCGAGCTTCAGTGAGGCCAGCGACACGAACAGGTCGAGAACGATCGCGCCGAAGACCGCGATGGTGCCGATGAGACCGAACGGCCCGAGACCGGGCCGTCGGGGTCTGCGCCAGTTTCCGTATGTAGGGTCAACGGCAGCGGTTTCTGTGGACATGGATGTACCTGTTTCCCTCTGTTGGGCAGAACGACGGGTGAAGGCTGATGCCTCGTCACGGCGAGGCCGGGGGAGCAGACGAGGACGCCCGCCTGCCCCCCCGGTAGGCCGAGGTGCCTATAGGAAGCTCCGCCGTACCCGACTGGCGGCGGTCAGTGACCGTGGCCGCCTTCCCGGTTGGCGCCCTCGACGCCGCTCTTGGCGACATTCGCAACGCCCTTGGCCACCTCTGCGGCCACGGCTGCGGCGGCGGTAGCGGGGTTCACCGCTGCCGCCCTGCTACGACCGGCCGAACCGGCACCTGCGGAGCTGCCTCCGAAGTGACCTGGGCCGTTGGCTCCCTCCGTGCCGCCGCCGTTCGAGCCCGAGGAGCCCTGCGATCCGGAGGATCCCGAGGGTCCCTGGGATCCGGCGGCACCGCCACTTCCGTTCCTGCCGGACGAGTCGGCCAGCGACTTCGCTCCGGAGGCGAGACCTCCGGCGACGGCCATGGTGGCGTTGCCGCTCGCGTCACCACCGAGAGCTGCGGTCGCCGGGACGACGAGTCTCAGCAATGCCGGCAGGGCGATGGCGGAGAGCAGCAGGGTGCCCATTCCCGCGATCTGTGTGTTGACGGCGTTGTCCGTACTGGCATTCTGCAAGCCGGAAGCCTGCGTGTTGATCATGACGGCGCCGGAGTAGAGCACGAGAGACACCGCGGGCTTGTACAGCAGCCAGGCGGTCATCCATCCGATGTGCTTGCGCCACCATGTGCCACCCCAGTCCGTCATCGATGCGGCGGCGGCCAGGGGCAGCGTGCCCATAAGCATGATCATCACACCGAGTCGTATCCACATCAGCAGCGCCTGGATGATGGCCGAGATGAGCAGGAGGCACCCGAGGACCAGCAGCAGCATGTCAGGGATGTTGTCGTTGCAGTCGACTCCGACCAGGATGTTGTTGAGGCTGCCCCTGAACAAGTGGTCGGAGTAGTTGTCCATCAGCGTGATGAACAAGTTGAGCACGGCGCTCGCCGCCGAGCTGACCACGACGACGCGCAGGATGCCCTTCATCGCGGTCTGGCCGGCCTCTGCTCGTCGGTCCAGAGCCATCTTGGTGGCGGCGAAGAGGATCGAGCCGAACGACAGATACACAACGATCCACTGTGTCTGCCGGTTGAGCACGTTGGAGGCGGCCTCGTTGCTCGAGCTGATGTCTCCTACAGCTTCGAAGATGCCGAAAGCGCCTACCATCACGGTCTTGGCGACGACCTTGATCATCTCGCCGACGGGGTCGTCGAACATGCCGAGGAAGTCGATGCCGCCGCTACAGCTCTTTTCGTCCATGTCACGCTCCCCAAATGACGAAGCCGCTGGGGTTCGCTCGCTGAGCCGATGTGTAGAGCGCCCCGTTGTCGGCAGCCGCCACCTTCCAGTCGCCGTCCCGCCAGCGAACGGAGACCGACGTCGACCGGTAGCCGCCCATGGGATTGGTGACGAGCAGGCGCACGGTTGCGGAGTCGTGAGAGTAGGAATCGACGGAGAAGCCCGCGAACCTGCCCATGGCGTTCTGGCTGGAGCTTGTCCCCTTGGCCCGGGCCTTGCTGGTGACGAACCTGTCGCGCGGTTCGCCGGGCACCATTTGCTGTGCGGCGACTGTGCGCCAGGCGGGACCGCTCAACTGGACGGGGATGATGTGTGCCGCCAGCGCTGCCCCGGTGGGGGTGCGGGCGAAGCACCACCACATGGCCGAGTCGGTGTGCAGCGGTCCGGCTGACGGTGACGTGGGCACCATGAGGGCAACGAGCTTCTGCCACCGAACGTCTGGCGGCGCGGCTGTCGGTGGTGTGCTGTCCCTGTCATCCGTGCGGCAGTTTTGCGGTCGGCCCCCCGGACCGCTCCGGACATGTTGCGGATCGCCGGGAGAGAGGGGGCCGACGTGGCCGGCCAGCATTTTCCTGCTGTCGTCCGCGATGTCGGTACTCGGGGTGTCATAGATGGTGGAGACCAGTGACATGGCCAGAAAGAACCCGAGGAAGACAGCCGAACTTATCCACCCTCGTTGTTTGTAGAATGGTTCGTCGGGGGGAATTCTGTTTCGTCTTGCGCCGAACATGTCGATGCCTCTCCCGCAGTCCGCTATCCGTTGCCCTTGCCGCCGGCCTCATTGAAGAAGAAGGCGATCGTGGGACCGGCGGCGGCCACGAGGATGCAGCCGCCGAGGACCATTCCGAGGCGGCTGAGGTGCTCGGAACCCTCTCCGCGCTTCACGGAAACAGCCATCATGATTCCCGTGACCATGATGCCGGCCACACCGGCGGCGGTACCGGCCCAGCCCGCGATACCCAGTACCACCTGGACCGCGTCGCCGAGCTCCTTCGGAGCCCTCCGCTGCGGGTCCGGGACGCCGGCTGCGAGCACGCGGGTCTGGCCCTTGGCGTAGAGGTTGAGCAGCATGTTCTGCATGTGGTTCTCTCTTGATCTCTTCGGAATGCATTCGGATGGACGGGGTGTTGTTATTTGAGGAGGAAGGGCTTCACGACCCATGAAATGAGCGGTCCCGCTGATACGCCGAGGACGCAGGCGCCCATGATGATGAAACCCCCTCGGTAATAGGTCGCTCCCTCGCCCATTTCGCCATGGCGCAGCCGCAAGGACATCTGTATGCCGATGATCATCAGCCCGGCGACGGCGGCAGCTGTCACGGACCAGGCGAAATACCCGAGCAATTCATCGGCCGGGGTGCCGGGGTTGAAAGAACCGTTCGGTCCGTAGTCCTCGGGCTTGAAGCTCGTCGACGTCGGGGTGGGATCGGCCGCGAAGTACATCAGGACCTCCCTGCATGCGCCAGCGGAGCCGAGACACGTCGTGCCAGGACACGCACCGACTTGGGCAGTTGGTCGACCTCTGCGCCGAGGCGCCAGGCCGGTACCCACGGAACGCGGTGGACCTCGGCCGCCGAGCGCAGCACGCGCACCCGTCGGCCCAGCGGGCGAGGCAGCTTTCCCGGTGCGTCGGCCACGAGTACGACGGCCATGAGATGCACTCCTGCGGGCTGCTCACCGTTGCGCAGCGCGTGGAGTGCCTGGGACACCGCCTGCATGCCCGCCTGGTGGGTGCGTGCCACCAGCAGGACCTGGCTGGGCTCGCCCCTGGCCGGATCGGGCCACCGGCGCCCCAAGTCCGCGCCGCCCAGCAACCGGGCGAGCGTGCTGGCGCCGGCGCCGCCGTGTGTGCTGACCCAGGCCACGCGGCCCTGCTGGCGCGATGGCGCTTGTCCTGCAGGGGCCGGGGCCCGCCGCTGCGGGGACTGCGACGGGGATGGTGACGGCCGGGCCGGTTGCGGTATGGCGTCGTGTGTGGTCGGTCCGCGGACCCACATCTGCGAGTCGGCGGACGTCGCCGAAGGCATGCCCATCCGCACTCACCCCTTCCTTGTGTTTCGCGCACTGCGACGGGCCCCGAATTGAACTGATAGGCCCCCCTGGCCGTTGCGGCGTGCGTGCCCGCAGTGCTCCTTCGGGCAGCCACTACGGGAAATCGGCTGACCTGGTTCAAGGCGCCCGGCTCCCGTGCCGGGCGGGCAGAAAGGACGTGGGGGACCGTATGGAGGAGAAGAGATGGGCAAGCGCAGTCAGGTCGCCCCGTGAGTAGCGGGCAGGAAGGGATGAGCTCTGCGGTCATCGGCGCCGGCTTGGGTGTCGGATTCCTGGGGTGTCTCTTCTTCCCCTTGCTCTTCCTGATCCTGCTCGTGGGAACGATGGTTGCCGCGGCCCTCGGATGGATCTTCTGGCCTCTCGTGCTCCTGTGCGATATCGGCATCCTGCCGTGCGACGCCGGCGACGGCGGCTCGGATCTGAACCAGGACCAGGTCACGGAGGCGTATCACAGCGACGGGCGGGGCGGGCTGAACGAGGTCACCGTGCCTTCGTCGTATCTCCCGTACATCAAGGAGGCCGGGGCGGAGTGCACGCAGATCGGTCCCCTTGCCATCGCCGGGCAGATCCAGCAGGAATCGGGGTTCAACGAGAAACTGGTCGGCCCCGACGGGGCCGAGGGCCTTTCCCAGATGCCGCCGGACAAGTTCAAGGAGTTCGGCAAGGACGACGACAGCAACGGCAAGACCTCGGCCCTGGACGCCGACGACTCGATCAGGGCGCAGGGCAGATACATGTGCTCACTGGCCAAGGAGATCGACACGCTCGTCACCAACAACGAGGTCACGGGGGACCGCCTGGATCTGACCCTGGCGGCGTATGACGCCGGCCTGGACGCAGTCAAGGCGGCGAAGGGCGTACCGGACACCCAGCAGACGCAGAGTTACATCATCGGCGTCAGGTCGTCGTTCGCCCTGTACTCCGAAAACGTCAAATTGCCGGCGCAGGAGTCATACCCCACCACGCTCAGTCCGCGGCCGACACCCAGTAGTCCGCGGCCGACACCCAGCAGCTCCTAGACACCTTGCACGATGGGCAATCAGTACAGAAGGGAATCACCCGTGGTCGGCAAGCGCATCGGCCAGGACCAGTCGGTCCCATCCATGCAGGACGGTGTGGCGCGGCGGCCGTCGTCCCCGTTCGAGATCCTCGTCAGTCACGATGGCGGCGTGATGGTCGACGGAGCACCACTGCATGTGTCGGAGGGAGAACCGGTCCATGTGGCGGTGCTCGACACGATGCACCGCCACGCCCAGACCCGGGGTGAGCTCGTGGAGGCGGTGATTCTAGACCGGCAAAGGGGCGGCGTGACACGCGTCGAGGTCGCTCCCGACGGCTCGAGCCGGATCCTGCTGCACGAGGAACTCGACGAGACGGGCCTCGGGGAACCCGGTCCCGCCCCCGGACAGTCTCCAGCCGATGCCGCGCCGAGCGGACGGCGGCCCCTCGTCGAAACTGGACGTGCACCGGTTTCCGATTCAACGGTGGCGGGTCCGCCCGCGGATACGCCGCGTCCTGAAGCCGAGGGCACGGCGGCTGTGGAAGAGGTTCCGGAGGAACTCGGCGGACTCGTCGCCCTCGTGGGCCGTTCCGTGGCCGACGGCGCGCTGGAACGAGCAGCGGCGCTCGCCTTCCGGCTGCGGGAACACACCGTGCGTACCTTCGGTCCCGAACACCGCTACACGCTGGAGGCCCACGCTCTGGAGGCATTCGTCGCCTACAGGAACGACAACCCTGTGCGCGCCATGACCATGTGCCTTGAACTCGCCCGGATCCGTCACCGGCAGGGCGACCCGAGAGCGCGCGAGGAACTGAAGCGGGCCACTGCCGCGTGGCTGCGGATCGAGGACGTTCCGTCTGCCGTCGAGCAGGGCCGGGACCTGCTCGACGTGTGCTCCGAAAGCGAGAACCAGAGCGAGCCGATGGTGGCGGACGCCACATTGCTGCAAGTCGTCAATCGCCGTATGCGCGTACTCGCCGAAGAATCGAAAACCGGATGAAGGGTGCCCGCTGAGGGGCACAGCCCAGCTCAACGAGGCACGGCGGCGGGGGAGTCATGGTGATGGCGCCCCCGCCGCAACTGTGTGCGACCAAGGGCTCAACGGGATCCATCAGTCACACGTACATCACTCGTCAACGCGACGTGGAACTCGGCTCGCAAGACTCCCACCGCATCGGGACCGCTATTCGGCCTCGATGCCTGACCTGCACCACAGGGTCACGGAACCAGGGGAGTGGACCTTGAGCCTGACAATGATCGGATCGGCTGGCGCGGACGCCGAACGTGAACGAGTGATGCGAACGCTGTACGTCGACCATGCGAGGGACCTACACACTTACGTCCTGCGCCTGCTCGGGGGCGATCAGCACAGAGCCGAGGATGTGGTCCAGGAGACGCTGCTGCGCTGCTGGCGCACCCAAAGCCTGGACGGAACCCAGTCACTGCGGCCGTGGCTCTTCCGGGTCGCCCGCAACCTTGTGATCGACGAGTACCGGCTGCGTATGGCTCGCCCGCAGGAGGTCGACGGCTCTGCCTGGCTGGATGATTTGCCGCCGAAGCGTGACGATGTCGATCTGCTGCTTTCCTCGATAATTTTGAGGAGGGCTCTCAAGGAGCTGTCGCCGGACCATCGTGAGGTCTTGTACCAGACCTACTACACCGGCAGGTCCACACGGGAAGCGGCTTTGGTGCTCGGCATACCGGCGGGCACCGTCAAGTCGCGCCTCTATCACGCGGTGCGGGCATTGCGTGTGGTCCTGGGCGTTGTCGAGACACCATTTGAAGCGGTTGATGTGAAGGCCCGGGCTTTGTGGCACTCGCCTGCGGCGTGACACTCCCGGTCCGCTAGCCGGTCGACGTTGTTGTCGAGTTGTCCGGCTGCGGGGGAGGCCGTTGTCGATGGCGGGGCCGGTTCCGTAGGGATTCTTCCCGGGACCGGCCCCGCACTCATGCTGTTGTCCGGGGTTCCTGCGCGGGACGTTCCCAGTACAGGGCTGGAGGCTGAACTCGCGCTGGTGCGGACGGGATATCTGGGGTGTTCTTCCGCAGCCCTGCTCCGCCCGGCGCACCGGTGGCTGCTTCCAGCGATGCCTGGTGTTCCAGGGCGGCGGCAAGTGCCTGACCGTCCTGTCCCGGGATCTGGTTGCGCAGGCGGACCATGGCGATGCCGGCGGACAGAGCAGAGGCCAGGTCGGTGATCTGCAGCCAGAGCGTTTCGGCGCGGGTCGCCGCGGCCTCCGCCTGTTCGGCATATCCCTGGTAGTGCCAGCGCTCGGCGACGTCGCGGAACAACTGCACACCGGCGACGGCGTCCCCGGTCAGTGCGGTAACACGTGCTCGGATCTCACGGATACGCAGGGCGTCGGGGTGGGAGACCCCGAGGACGTCCGCGGCTTGATCGTCGAGGCGCGCGGCGAGCGCACCGGCCTCGTCGACACGTCCCCCTTCGAGGAGGTCCGTGACGAGGGCGAGGGAATGGGCGTACGTTCCCGCTTCCGCCTTGATCATTCCCGTTTCGGGCCTGGCGGAGGCTGTTGCTGGACCGAGTTGACTCGAGGAGGCGGGCATTGCTTCGGCCTCGCTTGCTGCAACTGTCGCCCCACCGGTGCGGTGCGACGCAGCGTCCGTCGGATCAACCTGCTGGACGAGGGCTGAGGCGAAGGTGTCGGCGCCCTGGTCGGTCCTCGTTGGAAGGTGTGGTGCTACCGGCTCTGCAGCCTTGCTGCCCGCACGGTCATTCTTCTCCGTACGTCTCTTCGGCGGGCGGATGCGCTGTTGTTCGTCACCTGAGAGCTCTCCCACAGTTCCGTCAGGCGCGATGACCAGATGCCACACAGTGCCGTCGGCCTCTGTGGCCTTGGCCCGCACCGGCCGACCGAGCCGAGCGGCGGCCGAGGCTACCACGTCGATGGCCGAGGCGCGGTCCGGATGCTTGGCTTCGGGCACCAGTGGGCCGGAGGCATCCACGTGGCCGCCGTCGTGCACGGTCAGGGCGTAGAGAGGCCACGCCGGCAGTTCGTGGCTCGTATATGTCGTATGCATGGATTCCCTCCGGGCTACAGGACGGTGACGTCGTCGACACGCCAGGTCTTGTCGGTTGCCGTGCGGGTGAGGTGCACATACGCGATGACGGTGGTGGGCTTGGCGGACCACCCGTCGCGACCGGACGGGGTTGTGGTGACCGTCCACTGCCGCCACGCCTCGGTGTCCGTGTCCGCGGGCCTGGCGGCGTCCTCGGTCTTTTGCAACGTGACAATGGTGTAGGCGCGATGACTGGCCCACTCGTTCCACTGGGCGCCGGGAGCCGAGCGTGGCCGGTAGGCGCGCAGCCGGGCCGCGTATGCCTTGGTCAGCCAGCCGGCGTCTGCGGCACGGACACTGGCGTCGTGCGGGCCGTGGTCGATGGCTGAGTCAAACGTCCACATCACCGTGAGCGTGCCCCGGGCGACCGCGTCGGCCTGCCTTTGGTCGATGTCCACGGGCCGCGGGACGCCTCCTTTCGGAGTGCCCTTGGAACCGACGGGAAAGGGCTCGCCCTCGCGAGGGGTGGCCGGGGCCGGGTAAGGGCCCGTCCCGGCCGCAGCGGAAGCCGACGGATGAACCGCCGCGTCCTGCTTGCTGCCGGAGCCGCATCCGGCTGCCAGGAGGACGCAGGCAAGCACTGCCGTGACCACAGCGGTGGCTTTCCCTGTGCTGGGAATGGTCATCCGAATCGCCGCACCTTCTGGGGCCTGGTGGCGTAGTAGGGATCGTCGAGATTGCTGATCTTGACCACGTCGCCGGTCTTCGGCGCGTGGAGGAACTGCTTGTTACCGATGTAGATGCCGATGTGGTCGTAGCTGCCGTGCAGGTTGAAGCCGATCACATCACCGGGCCGCATCTGGGAGGGCTGCACCTCACGACCTGCGGTGACCTGGCGTTGCGAGACACGAGGCAAGAGCAGTTTGCCGTCGGCGGCGTGGTAGACCGCGTACTGGACGAGACTTGAGCAGTCGAACCCGACGGTGTTCGCTCCCTGCGCGAATCCTCGCCCGGGGCCCTCCGGTCCGCCGCCGCCCCATGAATAGGGGGTGCCGAGCCATTTCCTGGCGTTCGCCACAACCCGGTCCCCGAACTTGCCGCCTGACGCCACCTGTTCACTTTGTCCGGCCTGTTCGGGACCGGTGAACTCGACCATCGATGTGATGATTTTGGTGACGTAGGACTGCGTTTCCGGGAACGGGGGTATGCCGCCGAACCTCTCGACCGCGTTGGGGCCCGCGTTGTAGGCGGCGAGCATCAGCCGGGTGAGGTCGCCTTCGATGTTCATCTTCTTGATCATTCCGGCGAGCCAGCAGTCGTAGCGCGCCTGGGTCATGATGGCGTCGCCCGGCGTGAACGGGTCCGCCACGCCGTCGGGGTCCGGGGCGCCGTTCTTACCGGCGGCGTCCACCCCCCACGTAGCCCAGGTGCCGGGTATGAATTGGCTCAGTCCCTGGGCGCGGGCTGGACTGACCACGGTGGGATCCCAGTTGGATTCTGCCTGGATCTGTGCGGCCACCAGTGGAGCGCTGACCTCCTCGCACTGTCTTCCGGCGAGCTCGATCCAGGACCCGAACTCGGGTGGAACACGCTTGATGTCGAGCGTGGTGGCGAACCCGACGGGGGCGCGGCTCTGGTCCTCGTCCACGGCGCTCACCACGGTCAGGCCGACTAGGGAGCCGAGCAGGCCCAGGACGGCGCAGACCACCACCAATGTCGTTGATTGTTGCTGCGCTTGACCGGTCATCTGCCACTCCTCAACAGACCTGGGATCCGAAGGCCATGTGTTCCGGAGGGGCCTCAACGTGCCTTGGGAATTCCTGTGTCTGAAAAATTGGTACTTGCCATACTTTGTCAACTTGTGCGTATTATCAGTGCGTTGTGTTGACATTCGAAGGAGTCGCCGTGACAGGGGATGCGCCGGTTGTCAATCCCTGGCTGCCGCAACCGCGCCCTTCCGGGGGCACCAACGAGAAACCTCGGCGATCGGTTCAGGACCGGTCGGCAGGCCTCACGGGGCCCGGGGCACCTCAAGGCGCCGGAGTGCCCCGACCTCAGCGGGCGCTGCCAGTCGCCCGGCAACTGGACACAGATGACGGTTGGTGGTGGCTCGGTGTGCACGGCGGCGCGGGTGTCACCACGCTGGAGCAGGCCGTGCCCGGCGGTAGGGACGCGGGCCGCGCTTGGCCCGTGGCTGAACAGCCACAACCAGTCGTGCTCGTCGCCCGCTCCAGCGCGAACGGCATCGCAGCCGCGCAGAACGCCATACAGCAATGGGCCTCGGGCATGGTCGCCGGCGTCGACCTGCTCGGCCTGGTCGTCGTGGCCGACGCTCCAGGCCGACGCCCTCGTGTTCTGCAGGACCTCGTGCGATTGGTATCCGGCGCCGTTCCCCGTCTCTGGGAGATTCCGTGGATGGAGCCCTGGCGGCTCGGCCAACCGCCCGCGGAGAACCTGCCCAAGCAGTGCGCGCCGTTGGTGCGCGACCTCACCCGACTCACACAACCCCTGTAGGGAGATACGTTGTCCAGCTTGCTGGCGGCCGCTTGGGACGCCTCACCGCACATATCCGCTGTTGTTGACCTCGCCGCGGCGCCCTCAGGACCCACAGGTGTGCCGGACGTCGGTGGGGGAGAGGCGCCTCCCGGCGCCGACGATCTGCTGAAAGTTCTCAAGTGGGTCGCCTGGAGCGTCACCGCCCTGTGCGTGGCGGGCATTTTCGGCGTCGCCGCGAGGATGGCGGTCGACCATTCCCGTGGAAGCGGCCGCGAGCACGTCAGGGGACTCGGCTTCGTACTGGGTGCATGCCTGCTCATCGGTTCCGCCTCCGGCATCGTCGGCGCACTCGTCTAGGCCAGACTCCGGCGATCGGTCAATCCCGTACGGAACCGGTCGAGTTCTGCGTGCAGCCAGGCAACAGCAGGTCATCACCTGCTTGTGTGCGGCGAACGAACCGCGTACCCAGTGGTGCCTCTTGGCGCCTGGTATCGGTCGGGCCGACTGACTGCCCGTCACTGACAACCCATGAGGATGAGGTAGGCAATATGGCAGAGCCCGGCAACCGGGCCGCAGGAGACGAGCCGCGCAGTCCGTGGCTGCGAGGCGGCTTCGTCCTCGCCGCCGCGTTCATCGGCTTCATCGCCGTCATTGGGGCAGTGCTCGGCGTCACTTCGAACACCTCCGGGGAGAAGGACTCCACCGGGACGCAAACACCTCCCGCAGGCGTCACCGCCGGCCCGTCGTCGTCCGCCGACACAGGAGCTGCATGTCCTGAACTGGCCGACACCAGACAGGACCTTCCCACTTCCGCTCCTGCGGACGTGACCTGGACCTTGTACGACACTGTCGCTCTTCCGTCCTCGAAGGAGGCGGGGCCAGCCTTGGCGGGGAGAGACATGGCGCGCTGCTATGCCCACACTCCCGTCGGCGCCCTGTTGGCCACCAGCCAGATCAGCGTGCGCTACCTGGCTGCGGACGACTGGCTGAAGGTGACCCGCACCCAGACCGTGGGGGCGGGACGCGACACCTATATTGCCGACCGAACCAAGTCCGAGCAGACGGCTCCTCCGGACGCAGGCGGCAGCGTGCACGGACAGATCGCCGGATTCAGGTTCGTCACCTACAACGACACCACCGCGGTGATCCAGACCGTTTGGCGGTTCCCGGACGGCAGGATGCAGGCTGCCACCACAACCATGCTGTGGCAGGACGGCGACTGGCGGCTGGAGTTCCCAGCCGACCCGCCGGACCCCACCCCGGTCGACTCCCTCGCCGGTTACACCTCGTGGGGAGGTGTGTGATGGCGGGCTGTGACTTCGGCTGGGTACTTCCCACCGTCGGTGGCTACTGCGTGGGGGACGGGGCCGGGACGGCCCCGAAGGACCTGGGCGGCAGCGGCTTCGACGACATAGCCGAGAGCGCGGCACAGGCCGCGAGCACCACCGTTAAAGCCATCGGCAGCGCCTGGTTGAACCTTGGCAGCCCAAACCTGAGTGACGACGGTGGCCCGGTGGCGTTCCTGCGCGGTGCCACGCTCTGGTTCACCACGTTCACCGCCGTGCTGTGCCTGCTGATAGCAGCCGGGCACCTTGCTTGGCAGCGGCGCAGCGAACCCGGACGGCAGGCTCTTCAGGGGCTGCTCAACCTGGTGGTTGTCTCCGCGGCTGGCGTCGCCACGGTCAATCTGCTGGCCGAGGCGGGAGACAAGTTCAGCGTCTGGATCATCGACAAGTCCACCGGCTGCCGGGAAATCAGTGCCACCGGCGACCCAGTGGCGAGCTGCGTGGCGGAGTTCGACAAACGGACCTCGGCCATGCTGGCATTGGGCAACACGGACTCGTCATTCCTCGTCCTGGTCATGGCCGTGCTGGTGATAGCAGGCAGCGTGGCGCAGATTGCCCTGATGATCGTACGCATGGCCATGCTGGTGATTCTCACCGGCACGCTGCCGCTCTCGGCGGCGGCCAGCTCCACCGCTACCGGCCGGCTCTGGTTCCGCCGGACCGTCGGCTGGCTGATTGCCTTCGTGCTGTACAAGCCAGCCGCAGCCATCGTGTACGCAGCTGCGTTCTCGATGACCGATCAGACCAAAGGAAACGACATCGTCTCCATGGTCTCCGGAGTTGTCCTGATCGTCTTGGCCTGCTTCACCCTTCCGGCGCTGATGAGGTTCGCGGCCCCTGTCGTACACGCGGCGGCATCTGGGACGGGCCGTGCGGCGCAGGCTGCCGTCGGCGGCGGCTCTGGCGGCAGTCCCGGCGGCACGGCCGGGGCCGTCGGGGCGCTGTCCGTTCCGCACCTGCGCGGCCCCGCCGCTGGCCGGTCGGTGTCTGGAGCCGCCGTCAACCTGGACAGAACAGGGATCAGCGGTGCGCGGGGTGCCGCTGGCACCGTAGCGGGCGGACCGGGAACAAGCGGAGCGAAGATCACCCCTGGCGAGGCGGCGAACGGCCCGGCGCTCTTGCGGGACGCCAACGTGCCCCGTGAAGCAACAGCCAAGGAGGGGACCGAGGAAATCGCTCGGCCGGCACAGGCAACGGACCCAGAGAACGTGGGAGAGACGCAGCCCGAGCACCGACGGGAAGCGGTCCCTGTCGCGCTGTCGGCCCGGCACCAAACCGACGACGATCAGCAGGAGGAGCCTCATGACATCCACTGACGCTACCCACCCCCGCACGTACGGCAACTTCCGCAAGCCCCGCACCTCAGGCCTGCGAGGTCTGTCCCTCGGGGCCACCCTGCTGCTGTTCGCCGGGCTGATCGCCGTCGTCCTGGCCACCTTGATCTCCTTGTGGGCCGCACTGGCCCTGGGAACAGTGCTGGTGGTGGTGCTGGCTCCGTTGGCGCTGCGCGACCGGCACGGACGCACCCTGATGCAGCGGGGCGCGATCCGTCTGGCCTGGCGGCGCACCACCACTTCCGGCGGTCATCTGTACCGCTCGGGTCCCACAGGCAGGGCCGGCTTCGGTACCTGCCAACTGCCGGGCCTGGCTGCGGAGTCCACATTGACAGAGGCGCAGGACGGCTATGGACGCCCGTTTGCCGTGATCACGATCCCGGCGACTGGCCATCACACCGTCGTCATCTCGTGCGACGCCGACGGAGCCGCCCTCGTCGACGAGCAGCAGGTCGACATCTGGGTGGCCCACTGGGGGCAGTGGCTGTCCGCCCTGGGCGCCGAGCCCGGCCTCGTCGCAGCAAGCGTGACTGTCGAAACCGCCCCCGACTCCGGAGTCCGGCTCCAGCAGGAGATTGCGGCCAACGTCGTGGACGACTCTCCCGACCTGGCAAGGTCGATGTTGCAGGAGGTACTGGCCCTCTATCCCGCGGGTTCGGCGCAGATCGCCACCCGGATCGCACTGACGTACTCCGGCGCGGCCCGCGAGGGGGCGCCCCGTCGCAGCGCCGAGGACATGGCACTGCACATCGGCACCCGACTGCCAGGACTGACCGCCGGGCTGTCCATGACCGGCGCCGGCACGGCCGTACCGATGACCGCTACCGAGCTCGCTGAGGCCGTGCGTGTGGCCTATGACCCGACCGTGGCGCCGCTGGTCGAGGAGTCCAGTGCCTCTGGCGGAAGCGGGTTGACCTGGGACCAGGCCGGGCCCATGGCGGCCCAGGAGGCATGGGACCACTACCGGCACGACGGAGTGCTCAGCGTGACCTGGGCCATGACAGAGGCACCACAGGGCGAGGTCTTCTCCAACGTTCTGACCGGACTGGTGCAGCCCAACCGGGACATCGCCCGCAAGCGGGTCACGCTGCTGTACCGTCCGCACACCCGGGCCGAGGGAGCTCGAGTCGTCCAACAGGACTACAAGAACGCCTTGTTCAACGCACAGCAGTCACAGATCGGCCAGGCACGCGACGACGCGGAGCTGGCCGCAGCGCGCAAGACGACGGAAGAACAGGCCCAAGGACACGGAGTGATCCGTTTCGGCCTGCTGATCACGGCGACAGTCAACTCCGCGGACGCACTGGCCACAGCAGCCGCGGCTATCGACAACCTGGCGCCCGCCGCCCGCATCGCGGTACGGCCGGTCTACGGCTCACAGGCGGCGGCGTTCGCCGCCGCACTGCCGCTGGGTCTCGTGCTCCCGCTGCACACTGCACTGCCGCAGACGGTACGGGACTCGATGTAGGGCCCGCAAAGTGCAGCACGGGTACGCAAGGACCGGCCCAATCGGTCCTTGACCGGCAGTCTGGCGCGACTGGATCCAGACCACTCAACCTTGGAAAAGGGAACTCCGATGGCACGCAAGACCAGGGAACGCCGCCAACAGCAGCCCACCTCCCGTGGCTGGCCCGGCCCTGGCGGCGGAATGGTCGGCTATGTTGAACCCGCCCCGGAATGGCGCGGAACCTCGGTGCAGGTGTGCGGGCTGTGGCCGTTCGGCGCCGGCGCTGGGACCCCCATGGTCGGAGTGCCGTTGGGCCGCGACCTCGATTCCGGCGCCACTGTGTGCTGTGACCCGATCTCATGGTTCACACGTACATCCCTGCTGGCCAACCCCTCAATGTTCGTCCTGGGCCGCCCAGGACTCGGTAAATCGACGGTCATACGGCGGATGGCGCTGGGCCTGTCCGGTTACGGTGTCCACCCCTTGATCTTCGGTGACCTCAAACCCGATTACGTGGACCTGATTGAGGCGATCGGTGGCCAGGTCATCAGCTTGGGCAGGGGGCGCGGCAGCCTCAATGTCCTGGACCCGGGCGCATCGATCGAGGCCGCAGCACGACTCACCGGCGACGCACGTCAGCGGCTGCTCGCCGATATTCACGGCCGCCGCCTCCACATGGTCTCCGCGCTGGTGACGATCCTGCGCTCGGCACCGCCGACCGATCGAGAGGAGACGATCATCTCGGCGGCCCTCAAAGTCCTCGACGATCGGTACGCCTCGGGCTCAGGCGGAATACCGGTGCTGGGCGACCTGGTCCAGGTCATCAAGGAGGCCCCGGCGGCGGTGCGGTCGGTCGCCCTCGACCGCGGAGACATCACCCGCTACCGGGACATCACTGAGAACCTGGAGGCGTCGCTGACCGCGCTGCTGGGCGACGGCAGGCTGGGCGGCACCTTTGCCAAACCGACCACGCAGGCGATGAAGCTGGACCGGCCAGTCTGCTTCGACATCAGCGGCATCGACGACAGCGAGGTCCTGCTCCAGGCGGCAGCGTTGCTGTCCTGCTGGTCATACGGCTTCGGCGCGGTTTCCGCGGCACATGCCCTGGCGGATGCTGGACTGGAGCCACAGCGCAACTATTTCCTTGTCATGGACGAGCTGTGGCGTGTTCTGCAGGCCGGCCAAGGACTCGTCGACCGGGTCAACGCGCTCACCCGCCTGGACCGGCAACGCGGAGTGGGCCTGGCGATGATCACTCACAGCCTTGACGACCTGCTCGCACTGTCCACCCAGGAGGACCGCACCAAGGCCAAGGGTTTCGTCGAACGCGCGGGCATGGTGATCTGTGCGGGCCTGCCCCCAGCCGAGATGCCGCAACTTGCACAGATCGTCGAACTGACGGAGCCGGAGAAACGACTCCTGGTGGACTGGTCCACACCACCCGCGTGGGACGGCGCGGCCGGCCGCCGCTCCACCCCGCCCGGCCTCGGCAACTTCCTGATCAAGGTGGGAAACCGCCCAGGAATCCCCCTGCACGTGAACCTGACCGCGGCGGAGCTGGAGGTCAACAACACGAACAAGCGGTGGAACAAGTAGGGAACGGATGACGAGTTGGTGCGGGGACTGTCCAATCAACGGCCCTGTCTCACATCCGGTGGTGACGCAGAGTGCTGAGGTGTCGTTGGTATCCATGTGAAGAATGTCAACGAGCCTGTGCAGACGGTGTTTTCACGACTGTCCCCACTGGTCATGGAGGATGTGGTCGACGAGGGGGAGCGAGTCGTGGTGCGGGCCCGGACGCCGCTGGACACTGCGGCCTGCCTGGTGTGCGGGGTGTCGTCGGGGCGCGTGCACGGCTATCACTGGCGGACGGTGGCCGACGTTCCGGTCGACGGCCGGCGGGTGGTGGTCCGTGTGCGAGTGCGACGTCTGGTGTGCCCCACCCGCGGCTGCCGACATACCTTCCGCGAGCAGGTGCCCGGAGTCCTGGCCCGATACCAGCGACGCACTACCCGCCTGATCAGGCAAGTAAAGGCGGTGGTCAAGGCAGGCCATGAACCTGATGCCAGCGTTCCAGGGTGGTCTGACCGCCATGTTGTGTAGACCGTTATTGAGGGGCTCATTTCGCGGCACTGAACGACTCGTAGGGGGTCCGCCGTTGGCGGACCCCCTCAAGGGGGTTCGGGCAAGTTACGCCAAACACTCGGCGCCTACGAGCGGATGCTCACCGCCCCGACCTTCGGGCGCCTCGATTGCTGCTCTGCTGGTTATATGGAGGTGTACCGGGCCCAGTTGTGTTGCGGGAACGCTGTCGTTCTGATTGATTCCCGGACTGTTGGGCGGGCCGTTCTGGGCCCGCAGCGTGACGTGCCACGTTAGGGTTACCGGGTTGGTATGCGGGGGGTTGTTCCAGTGGGATATAGGCGGGCGGCAGGGTGGGAGCTTGCCAGGGTGTAGGGTCCTGCGGCTGGCGGTCCTGAATATACTCCGGAAGTGAATTCTCGTGAGCGGCCGGGGTGTTGTCTCGCAGTGATCTTGCCCATGCCGCATCACGCGCATGATCAAGGCCAACCGCGGCCTCGATCCTGGTCTCATATAGACCTGCGGAAAATGCAGCCTCAACATCCTCTCGGAATCCAGGGGTGCGATCGTGGCCGACTCGTGCAACTTCCACCTCGTAGAGGGCGTCCTGCACAGTCAACCCGCGATCCACGTGCCGAATTATTTCGTCCTTGCCTGATACGATGTCATCCCGCATGTCCGGGAACTGGGCGAGAAGCGTCTTCAGGCGAGGATCCTGTAAATTGTCAGCATCATAGCGCTGTCCAGCCTCGAAAATTGCGTTGCCGACACCCATCTGCGGGATCAGCGCCACAATCTCATCATGCCTTCCGCGGGCAACCGTTTGATACCTGGTCAATAGTCCTTCTGCCTCCGTGCGCCCTAGTTCGCCATCCTCAATCAGTGTCCGAGTCTCCTCTGTAAAACTGTCAAGAAATTCTTGAATTCGGGGATCAGTGCCTTCGGGCGCAGGCATAATCTCTCCTGGAGTCGATGTGCAGATGAATTTCTGTCAGGTATAGAAACGTCTCGCTCCCGAGAACGGTTCAATGAGCCTCTTTCATCCTGAATAGTCGCAGGTCATGAGTGTGTGGATGGCTTGGACGGTGCGGCTGATGCGGCGGGTGGAGGAACGTGCTCTGCGCATGATGCGCCAGGACTTGAGCCGGGCGAAGGC
>NZ_RSAJ01000209.1 GCF_003933965.1 Streptomyces sp. RP5T | reverse complement strand
ACCGAGGCGAACACATCCGCCACGAACAGCCCCAACGCGGCCCGTAATCGGTTCACTTCATGCGCATCCACACGACCAACATGCTCTTGATCAGCGCAAACGGATAGACCTAACGAAGCACTACTAGACGCCGTCGGCCGGACCGGGCCAGGCGTTGTAACGCACGAGGTACCCGGCGAACCGTTCCAGGTCCTCCCGCGACCACTGCGCGAGCCGTTCCCCGACGGCCGCACGGCGGCTCACGGTGACCTGGCCCAGGATGTGCCGGCCGGCCGCGGTCAGATGCAGCACCTGGACCCGGTGGTCCGCCGGGTCCTGGCGCCGCTCGACGAGCCCGGCCCGCTCCAGGGCGGTGACCTGACGGCTCACCGTGGACTTGTCCAGGGCGTAGTGGGCGGCCAGGTCGGTGGCGCGGCAGCCGTCGCGCTCCTCCAGATGCCCGAGGAGCGTGTACGACACCAGCGACAGCTCGGGATGCAGGCGCCCCGCCGAGGCCCGGGCCCGTCGCGCGAAGACCGTCATCTCGCGCTGGATCGTCTCCACGGCCGTTTCCGCTTCCATCGGACCTCCCTCGGCTACTGGTTGCAGAGTACAACTCAGGGCTCCCTGGGGTACGCTGACCGTCCGGTCGGGGGCGGTCCCTGCCGTGCGGCACCGAGGAGGTGAGACCCATCAACGCTGTGTCAGCTCGGGTGCTCCCTCTTCGCATCGGCGCGGATCACCGCCTGTAGGCCAGGTGACCGCAGGAGCGCCCTTCGGCTCTCGAAAGGCTCTCGGCTTCCATGCCCTCTTCGTCTTCCCGCTTCACCTCCCCCGACGCCGTCATCGCCGCCCTGCGCACCGCGGGCTGTGTCTTCGCCGAGGACGAGGCCCGGCTGATCCTCGCCGCCGCCCGTACCCCGGAAGAACTGGCCGACATGGTCGACCGCCGGGTCGTCGGCCACCCCCTCGAACTCGTCGTCGGCTGGGCCGAGTTCCGGGGACTGCGCGTCACCGTGGCCCCCGGTGTCTTCGTGCCGCGCCGCCGCACCGAGTTCCTCGTCGAGCAGGCCCTGGCCCTGGCGCCGGACGCCCGCGTCGTGGTGGACCTGTGCTGCGGCTCGGGTGCGGTCGGCGCCGCGCTCGCCGCCGCGCTGGGGCCCGTCGAGCTGCACGCCGCCGACATCGACCCGGCCGCGGTGGACTGCGCCCGCCGCAACACCGCCCACGCGGGCGGCCGAGTCCACACCGGCGACCTCTTCGAGGCCCTCCCCGCCGGCCTGCGCGGCCGTGTCGACATCCTCGCGGCCAACGTCCCCTACGTCCCCACCGAAGAGGTCGCCCTCCTGCCCACCGAGGCCCGCGACCACGAGCCCCTGGTCGCCCTGGACGGCGGTACGGACGGCCTGGACGTCCTGCGCCGGGTCGCGGCCGAGGCCCCTCGGTGGCTCGCCCCCGGCGGCTGCCTCCTCGTGGAGACCAGCGAACGCCAGGCGGCCGCCGCCGTCGACGCCTTCGCCCGCTGCGGCCTGACACCCCGCCTGGCGGTCTCGGACGAGCGGTACGCACACGTCGTGGTGGGCAGCAGGGCCCGGCCGGCGCTGACCTGACCGGGCGCTGTCAGGTCCAGTCCGGGGCCCACGTCCCGGCATCCGGCGGTTCGGGGCGGGTGGTGTGCAGGTGGGCCCGGAGGGCGGCGAGCGCCGGGTGGGAGTTGTCGGCGCGCCAGACCAGGGAGTGCGGGTAGACCGGTGTGGGCCCGTGCACCGGGATGCGGCGCAGGTCCTGCTCGGACGGCCAGGCCAGACGGGTCAGCTCGCCGACCAGGGTCGCCAGGGCGGGGGAGTCGGCGATGGTGTCGAGCAGGGGATCGGTGCCGAAGTCGGGGCCGGTGACCTCGATCGTGAGGCCGAAGGCGGCGGCGAGGTCGTCGTAGTAGGTGCCCCACTCGGTTCCGGCGACCAGGCCGGGCATCCAGATGCGGTGCCCGGCCAGCCGGGACGGGGGCACCGAGCGGGCTCCCGCGAGCGCGTGGCCGGGACCGGTGAGCAACTGGACCGGCTCGTCGTAGACCCGCATGGACTCGATGCCGTCGGCCGGGTGCCCCGCGGGGTGCGCGACGGCGCGGAAGGTGGCGTCGATGGTGCCGGACCGGAGGGCGGCCAGGGCCGCGTCGGCGTCGAAGAGGGTGACGACGTCGAGCTCGATGCCGGGATGCGTGCGATGGAAGGCGCGCAGCAGCTCCGCGGGGGCGAGGCGACGGCCGATCACGTCGACGCGCAGGGCGCGGCTGCCCGGCCGTACCGAGGCGGCCGCCCGTTCCGCCGCCCGGAGCAGTTCGCGGGCGTGCGGCAGGAAGGCCTGTCCGTCGATGGTCAGCCGGGCGCCGCGCGGGGTGCGGGTGAACAGCCGTACCCCGAGCTCCTTCTCCAGCGCGGCCACCCGCTTCGACACGGCCTGCTGGGTGACCGCCAGCCGGTCCGCGGCCCCCTGGAACAGCCCCGCGTCCGCCACGGCGACGAAGGTGCGTACGGCGTCGAGATCCATACGGGGAGCCTAGGAGATCACCGCACAACCCCCGGTTGTGGCCGGGCGGGCCCGCGGTTGTTTGATCGGCGGGCCCGGCAGCCGGTTGGATGGCGTCGGTCAACGTGAGGTGGTCGACGAGGGAGCTTCGGGCGTGGACGCGAGACGGTCGCTGGGACGGCGATTCCGGTGGCTGTGGGCGGCCTACGCGGTCAGCGCGTTCGGCACCTCGCTGTCGTTCGGCGCCTTCCCCCTGATCGCCGTCCTCGTGCTGCACGCCGGCCCGGCCGCGGTGTCCGCGCTGGCGGCCGCCGGACTCGCGGTCGGGGCGGCGGTCGCCGTACCGCTCGGGCCCTGGGTGGAGTTCCGCCGCAAGAGGCCGGTAATGGTCGCGATGGACCTCGTCCGGTTCGCCGCCCTGCTGAGCGTCCCCGCCGCCTACGCGCTCGGGGCGCTCACCTTCGTCCAGCTGCTGCTCGTGTCGGTGGTCGTCGCGGCGGCCGACATCACCTTCTCCGCCGCCTCCGGGGCCTTCCTCAAGTCCCTCCTGGACCGCGACGACCTGCTGATCGCCAACGGACGGTTCGAGGCCACGAACTGGACCACGATCGTGATCGGACCGCCCCTCGGCGGTGCCGCCATCGGGGTCCTCGGGCCCGTGACGACCCTGCTGGCGGACGCCGTCAGCTATCTGCTGTCGGCGCTGGGGATCCGCGCGATCGGCGGCGGTGAGCTGCCGCCCGAGAGGACCCGGGCGGCGAAGGGGTCCCTTCTGGAGGGCTGGCGGCACATCCTGGCCAGCCCGGTCCTGCGCCCGCTGTTCTTCAACACGGTCCTCGTCAACGCCCTGATCATGGTGCCGGTGCCGCTGCTGACGGTCCTGATGCTCGGGCCGCTCGGCTTCGCCCCCTGGCAGTACGCTCTCGCCTTCTCGGTGCCCTGCCTCGGCGGCCTGCTCGGCTCACGGATCGCGCGCCCCCTGGTCGCCCGGTTCGGACAGCACCGGGTCCTGATCACCTCGGGCGTCCTGCGCGCGTGCTGGCCCCTCGGCCTGGCGTTCGTCGGCCCCGGCACGACCGGACTGCTGCTCGTGATGGCCGTCGAGCTCGGGGTCATCACCTCCTGCGCCGTCTTCAACCCGGTGTTCGCCACGCACCGGCTGGAGATGACGCCGACGGACCGGGTGGTCCGTACGCTCTCCGCCTGGTCGGCGACCGGCAAGCTGATCACCGCGGCTCTGACCGCCCTGTGGGGCGTCATGGCGGCCTTCACCGGAACCCGTGAGGCGATCGCGCTCGCCGGTCTCCTGCTGCTGGCCACCCCGCTCCTGCTGCCCCGTCGACCCGCCGCCGCGCCCGCGGTCGACCAGGACGCCCTGCCCTCCTCCGCCGGGCCGGCGTGACTCGGGCCGCGCGGGCGGGGCCGAGTCCGGGTAGAGGTTCCTGGCGTCGGGGTCGAGGAAGCCCAGGCAGACAGCGGCCCAAGGTCCTGGGCGGTGCCCTGTTCGCGGGCCACGCCCACAGCGGCGATCTGCCGCCGTCCGCGGCCACAAGCGATCAGCCCCGCGCTGCTGCGGATGATGGAGGGCCGGCACCGCACCCCGGCCGTGGTCGGTGCTGACCCCTGCCGGCACCGCGACCTCCTCGCGACGCAGACCCGCCACCCGACGCCGGGTCCCGGCCTGGCTCAGGTGACCGTCCCCCCCCCACGGGCGGGAGCCGACCGCTGCAGCCCCCGTCACCGTAGGCGCCTGTGGCGTACGTCCCTCAGGGCGCCGGCGTCTGTACCCGGGCGATCAGCAGGGCCACGTCGTCGGAGTTGTCCGGCTGGTGCAGGGTGCGCAGCAGGAGGTCGCAGATGTCCTCCAGGGGCCCGTCGGGGCTGTCGAGGAGGTCGAGGAGGGCGTCCAGGCGCTCGTCGAGGGGATGCTGGCGGGTCTCGACGAGACCGTCCGTGTAGAGCACGAGCCGGTCACCGGGGGCGAGGTCGACGGTGGTCGTGGAGAAGGCGACACCGCCCACGCCCAGCGGCGCCCCCGTGGGCAGTTCGAGCAGTTCGGGCGGACGGCCGGGGCGCAGCCGCACCGGGGGCAGATGCCCGGCGTTGGCGATCCGGCACTGGCCGAGCCGCGGATCGTGCACGGCGTACACGCACGTGGCGATGGAGTGGTCCAGTTCCTCGGTGATCCGGTCGAGGTGTTCGAGGAGCCTGGCCGGGTCGAGGTCCAGGGAGGCCAGGGTGTTGGTCGCGGTGCGCAGCCGGCCCATGGTCGCGGCGGCGGTGATGCCGCTGCCCATCACGTCGCCCACGACGAGCGCGGTCTTGCCCTCGTCCAGCGGGATCACGTCGAACCAGTCGCCGCCGACCTCGGCGGTGGCGCCCGCCGGCTGGTAGCGGGAGGCGACTTCCAGACCGCCGGTCACGGGCGGGTGGCTGGGCAGGAGGCTGCGCTGGAGGGTCAGGGCGGTGTTGCGGGCGTCCTGGTACCAGCGGGCGTTGTCGATCTGCACGGCCGCGCGGGCCGCCAGCTCCCGTGCCAGCAGCAGGTCGTCCTCGCCGAAGGGCTCCGGGTTGTGGACGCGCTTGAGGTCGAGGGCGCCGAGCACCTCGCCCCGCGCGATCAGCGGCACGGCCAGATACGAGTGCACGCCGACCCTGGCGAGGAGCGCGGCCGCCTCCGGTGAGCGGGCGATGCGGAGCAGGTCCTCGGGGCCGACCTGCGCCACCAGGACCGGGCTTCCCGTGCGCACGCACTCGGTGACCAGGCGGTCGGGGGCGTACCGGGCGACCTGGCCGGGCGGATCGGCGGCGGCCAGGGCGTCGGGGGCACCGGACGCCTCGACGGCCAGAGGGTGCATCACGGCGGGCTCGGTGGGCCGCAGCGTGCTCGGTCTGCCCCGGACCACCGCCTCCAGCAGGTCCACGGCCGCCACGTCGGCGAGCTCCGGTACGGCCACGTCGGCCAGCTCGCGGGCGGTGCGGTCCAGGTCGAGGGTGGTGCCGATGCGGGCGGAGGCGTCCGCGACGAGCGCGAGGCGGCGCCGGGCCGTCTCGGCCTCCACGGTCGCCAGGTGCTGCTCGGTGACGTCCAGGATCGAGCTTGCCACCCCGAGGACGGTCCCGAGCGCGTCCTCCAGGCGGTACAGCGACACCGACCAGGCGTGGTCCGCGTCGGGATCGGCAGGCGTACGGCCGACCGTGTGCTGGTCGACCAGCGGCCTGCCGGTCCGCAGCACCTCGCGGGCGGCGGCCTCGAAGCGGTTCACGTCGAGATGGGGCAGCACCTCGCCGATCTTGCGTCCCACGTGTTCCTCGGCCGGGACGCCGTTCATCCGCTCAAGGGCCGGGTTCACCGAGACGTAGCGCAGCTCGGTGTCCAGCACCGCCAGTCCGGTCGGGGACTGGGAGATCATCCGTGTCGACAGCGCCACGTCCCGCTCCAGGCGGCGCACGGTCGACTGGTCGGCGCACAGCCCGAGCGCGTAGACGTCGCCGTGGTCGTCCAGCAGCCGCATGTTGCGGAACTCCACCAGCGTGGTGCCGCCGTCCTTGCGCCGTATGGGGAACGCGCCGGCCCAGCTCTGGCCGGTCTCCATGACGTCGGCGAAGAGCTTGACGACCAGGTCGGCGTGCTGTTCGTGGATCATCAGATGGGCGGCGTACTGCCCCAGCGCCTCCTGGGCGCTGTAGCCGAACAGCTCCTCGGCCTGCGGGCTCCACAGCACGATGCGGCCCTCGGCGTCCAGCACCACCGAGGCCATGCCCAGCTCGTCCAGCAGCCCGCTCGGCCGTACTGGCCCGCGCGGGGGCTCTGCGCCCTCCGGCGCGGGTATCCCGGCTGCACCCATTGCACGAACCGCCTTCGACCGTCCTCGCGGCACGCCGTACCCCCGTGCCGACTCCCCTTGTTCTACCGCGCTCAACCGTCTCTGTGACCACGCGGTCGTGTTCTTCCACCATCCCTCAACACGAGGGCGCGCGTCCGGTGAAGTGCGCCGGGGTGACGAAGGCCGCTTGTTCACTTGATTGGCCTGTACATGACCGTCGTGGGGGCGCCAGACTGTGCGCCGACCCAGCTCGCCTTCGCCCCAGGAGCCTCAGGAGTCCTCCATGCCGCTGCGCGCCAGACAGCGTTGTCACGCCGTTCTCGCCGCCCTCGTCACCCTCACCGCCACGGCCCTGCTGGCCGCCGCGCCGCCGACCTCGGCCGCGGACACCTGGACCGAGGTCGGTTCCGACCGCGCCGACCCGCTCACCGAGAGCCAGGGCCTCACCTCGGTCGAGGTCCCCGCCGGTTCCGCCAACCGGTACACCGGCATCGGCACCATCCCGATCGGCGTCTCCGCCCGCGGCTGGAACCATGTGGGTGACCCCGACGCCTCCTACGACGGGCACTACATCGAGCCCTACCAGGCCGACTCCGGCACCGCGAAGATGTACCGCGTGAAGGCGCCCGACGGGACCTGGTCCGAGTACGTCCACACGCTCAGCCCGGGCGAGGCGCTCAACAACTCCTGGGCCGCCGTCTCGCCCGACGGGCAGTGGATGCTGTCCGGAGAGTGGGGCACCATGACCCGCTTCCTGGTCTTCCCGACGCCCGGCGTCAACGCGAGCACCTCGCCCTCGGCGAACCTCCCCCAGGCGGCGACCGTCACCCTCGACCACGCCGTCCGGGACGTACAGGGCTGCGACTTCCTGAGCGCCACCCGGCTGCTGTGCTCCTCCGACGACCCGGCGGGCACGCTCTTCGGCTACACCAAGCCGCTCCTCCAGGTCGACCTGAGCGCCGCTCCCACCGGCTCGGCGAACGTCACCGGGCATGTCACCGCACTGCGCCAACTGCCCCTGCGGAGTTCCTGCTCGGGCGAGTTCGAGGCGGAGGGCATCGACTACGACCGCCGCACCGCGACCCTGCGTGTGATCGTCGTCTCGCCCGGCTTCTGCGTCCTGACGGACAGCAAGACCTACCGTTTCACCAGGAGTTGAGCCTCTTACGGGCGGGTGCCGGCCCTCGCCGAAATGGGGGTCGGCACCGATGGCGGGGCCAGGGGGCCGGATGCGACGGTGGCATGAACACCGACCACAGCAAGGAGATCTCGCATCCATCCCCGTGACACGCAGCACGCACGTCCTGTCGCGCCGCCGGGGGAGGTGACCGGTGGGACACGCTGACACCCTGCTCGCCATGGGCGGCGCGTTCCTCGCCGCCGCGTTCCTCGCCCGGCTCGGCGGCCGGATCGGACTTCCGACCATCCCCCTGTTCATGCTCGCCGGCATCCTCCTGGGCCCGCACACCCCCGGCTTCGTCCTGGTCGAGGACGCGCACGACTTCGAGATGCTCTCCGCGCTCGGCCTGGTGCTGCTGCTGTTCTACCTGGGCCTGGAGTTCCACGTCGACGACCTGCGCACCGGCGGCAGACGTCTGCTCGCGGCGGGCGGGATCTACCTCGTGGCGAACGTCGGCGCGGGGCTCGGCTTCGGGTTCGCGCTGGGCTGGGGGAGCCGCGAGGCGCTGGTGCTCGCCGGGGTGCTCGGCATCTCGTCGTCCGCGATCGTCACGAAGATCCTCATCGACCTGGGGCGGATCGGCCGCCCCGAGACCCGGCTGATCCTCGGCGTGATCGTCGTCGAGGACATCTTCCTCGCGCTCTACCTCGCGGCCCTCCAGCCGGTCATCAGCGGCGCGCACGGACCTGTGGAAGTGCTCCTCCAGGCGGGCAAGGCCTTCGGCTTCCTGCTGGTGCTGGCCGCCGCCGCCCGGTACGGGACGCGCTGGATCGGCCGGCTGGTCCAGGTTCGGGACGACGAACTGCTGGTCATCAGCTTCCTCGGCGCCGCGGTGTTCGTCGCGGGGGTCTCCGAGGTGCTCGGTGTCGCCGACGCCATCGGGGCCTTCATGGTGGGCCTGATCATGGCCGGCACACCCTCCGGACCACGCATCCGCCGACTGGTGCACCCGCTGCGGGACGCCTTCGCCGCGATCTTCTTCTTCGCCTTCGGGCTGTCCATCGACCCCGGCGTGGTCACGTCCGTCGCCGGACCCGTCGCCGCGGCGGCCGTGGTGACGGTCGTGATGAACATCGTCGCCGGCCTGCTCGTCGCCCGTCTCTACGGCTACGGCGCCGAGCCCGCCGCCGACATCGCCACGACCCTCGTGGCCCGCGGCGAATTCGCCCTGATCCTCGGCGCGATGGCGGCCAGCGCCGGGCTCGACGCACGTCTGGCGCCGTTCATCGCCGGGTATGTCCTCCTCCTGGCCGTTCTCGGCCCCGTCGCCGCGGGGCGGGCCCATCTGCTGGCCCGGGTGCTGGGTTCACGCCACGCCCGGAAGCAGGGGGACGACACCGCGCAGGCGCCGGTCTCCGTCGCCGTGGGGGCGGACGCCGAACGGTAGGGCCGTGTGAAGGAGGAGTCATGCGCCAGCCCGACGACGAACACCTGATCGATCTCGCGGCACGGCTGGAGCGTGACGACCCACGGTTCGCCCGCGCGCTGGGGTCGGGCCGGCCGGCCCGACCCCGTGAGTACCGGCGCGCGGGCGCCTGGGGGACCCTTGCCGTCGCCCTGGCCCTGCTGTCCTCGGGCATGGCCCTGCCCGAGGGCATCCTCGTGGCGGCGGGCCTGGTGCTCGCCGGAATCGCCGTTCCCCTGTTCGACCCGCACCGGGACCGGCCGCCGCGCTGACGGCCTCGCCGGTAGTGCTCCGGGAAAGGGGGTGCTTTTCTGGGGGTGTGGCGCGGCTCGCGGGGAACCCGTCGGTCCGGTCATCGCCATGAGAGGAGCGACCACGATGGATCATGAGCGAGCGCACGACGAGTCCGTCTCGCTGGAGATCAGCGGATGCAGCGCGGAGGACGCCCGGATCGTGTTCGACACGCTGGGCACGTGCTTCCAGTCGGACCGCGGTGCCGACGAGGTGCCGCAGCAGTTGCACGAGACGCGGCCCATGGTGTGGCTGGGGACGTTCGAGGTGACCGAGGCGAGGTCGTGCCCGCCGCCCGCGCGGTTGTCGTCGTCCGTGGAGGCCGACGCACAGGGCGGGTACTGGGCCATCGAGAGGCTCCGCGAGACCCTGGACTCCATGTTCACGGTGCGGGACCTCGCGTCCGCGTCGGGCGACCAGGAGCGCGAGCTCCACGTGAGGCTGGAGAGCCGCTGACCCTCAGCGGCGCCGAGGTGGCCGGTCGCGGTTCCCCGCACTCGTGCGGACGCGCGACCGGCCACCCCGGCCACCCGGTGATGAGCCCTGCCGCACCGGCACCACCACCATCTCGGCGACGTGGACGTTCGGCGGGGCAGCGGCCGCGAAGGCGATGGCCTCCGCGATGTCCGTCGCGGTCAGGGGTGTCAGACCGGCGCGGATGCGGGACAGGGACTCCCGGGCCCCGGCGTCCCGCATGTCCGCGCCCGGCTCGGTGGCCGTGACCCCGGGCTCGATGTTCTTCACCGCTGCGGCCGCTTTGGTGGCGCAGTGGACGGACCGGCCGGGGAAGAGCAGATGGCCGCCGACCGAGCCGACGTGGACGAGGTCCGCACGGCCGCCGCCGCAGGCCGTGGCGAGCAGGCCGTCCGTGAAGGCGCGGGCGGTGTGCAGCAGGGCCCGCGGGTTGACGTCGATCATTCGGTCCGACTCGTCGGTCCCGGCCCGCTCGAAGGGGGCGCCGAGCACGACGCCGGCGTTGGCCACGACCAGGTCCACGGTGCCGAGCGCACCGGTGACGGTGGCGGCCCCCGCGACCGCCTCGGCGTCGGTCAGGTCCACGGAGACGGCCAGGACCCGCCCGTCGGCCGTACCGCCCAGCTCGTCGGCCAGTGCCTTGAGCCGGTCCTCGCGACGCCCCAGCAGGGGGACAGGGCTGTGACCAGGTTGTATTGCTCCGAGGAGGGCGGGCCGACGAGATTCGGTGCGGTGGCTTCTCGGTCCGGGCCGGGGGCGTCCGCGGTGAGCCCGGTTCAGGGCTGTGAGCAGGTCGTGGCGCCGCTGCCGATGCGGAGCGTAGGAGTATCGCGCCCACCTTGCGGGCTCCCGTGGCGTGGTGGCCGGGCCTAGGGTCGGCGTCATGGACAGCGAGAACAGGCTCGGCCTCTTTCTGCGTGCCCGTCGTGCTCTGGTCCGGCCCGAGGACGCGGGGCTCCCCGCCGGGACCCGGCGTCGGGTGGCGGGTCTGCGCCGCGAGGAGGTCGCGGTGCTGGCCGGGGTCAGCACCGACTACTACGTCCGTCTGGAACAGGGCCGTGAGCGCACTCCCTCGGCACAGGTCGTCGACGCGCTGGCCCGGGTGCTGTGCCTGGAGGACGACGCGAGCGACCACCTGCACCGCCTGGCACGCCCCGCCGCTAGCCGCTCACGTCCGCGGCCGGAAGCAGTCAGCCCCGCGCTGCTGCGGATGATGGCGGGCTGGCACCGCACCCCGGCCGTGGTCCTGGGCCGCTGTCTGACCGTCCTCGCCCACAACGTCCTGGGCGGTGCCCTGTTCGCGGGCCACGCCCACAGCGGCGATCTGCCACGGCTGGTCTTCCTCGACCCCGACGCGAGGGACTTCTACCCGGACTGGGAGTCGGTGGCCATGAACACCGTGGCCGCGCTGCGGGCCGGTGCCGAGGCCGCCCGCGACGATCCGCGGATGATCGCCACGGTCGGTGAACTCTCCCTGCGCAGCGAGGAGTTCCGCGCGCTCTGGGCCCGTCACGACATCCGCCGCAAGACCCGTGAGAGCAAACGCTTCCGGCATCCACTGGTCGGCGAACTGACCCTCGACTACGAGTCACTGACCGTCAACAGCGCCCCCGACCAGCAACTGGTCGTCTACCAGGCCGAGCCCGGGAGCTCCTCGGAACAGGCACTCGCCCTGCTCGGCAGCCTCGCCGCAGCCGCGGGCCCCGCGGACTCCGCAGCCCCTGTGGCACCCCGGGACCGAACGGCCGACGCCGACTCCTGAGGGCGGGCACCACGTGGTTCGTATCACCCCGTGCCGATTGTGCAACTAGTTGCATAAAGGGGTCGGGGTCCTCTACAACAGAGAGGCACGAGACCGCGACGGAGGGGCCCCGATGAGCCGTTACCCGAACCTGCTGAACCCGCTCGACCTGGGCTTCACCACGCTGCCCAACCGCGTGCTGATGGGTTCCATGCACATCGGCCTGGAGGAGGCCGAGCGCGGCTTCGAGCGCATGGCCGCCTTCTACGCGGAGCGGGCACGCGGGGGAGTGGGCCTGATCGTCACCGGCGGCATCGCGCCCAACGACGAGGGCCGGCCCGCCGAGGGCGGCGCCAAGCTCACCACGGACGCGGAGGCCGAGCAGCACCGGGTCATCACCGAGGCGGTGCACCGCGAGGGCGGCCGGATCGCGATGCAGATCCTGCACTTCGGCCGGTACGCCTATCACCGGGACCTCGTCGCCCCGAGCCCCCTCCAGGCGCCGATCAGCCCCTTCGTCCCCCGCGAGCTCACCGCCGACGAGGTCGAGCGGACCATCGACAACTACGCCCGCGCCTCCCGCCTCGCCCGGCAGGCCGGCTACGACGGCGTCGAGATCATGGGCTCCGAGGGCTACCTCATCAACGAGTTCATCGCCGCCCAGACCAACCACCGCACCGACGCCTGGGGCGGCTCGTACGAGAACCGCATGCGCTTCCCGGTGGAGATCGTGCGGCGGGTGCGCGAGGCCGTCGGCGAGGACTTCATCATCGTCTACCGGCTGTCCATGCTGGACCTCGTCCCGGGCGGCTCCACGCTCGACGAGGTGATCACCCTCGCCAGGGCCGTCGAGGCCGCCGGGGCCACGATCATCAACACCGGCATCGGCTGGCACGAGGCCCGCATCCCCACCATCGCGACCTCGGTGCCGCGCGGCGCCTACACCTGGGTGACCAAGCGCCTCATGGGCGAGGTGTCGATCCCCCTCGTGACCACCAACCGCATCAACACCCCTGAGCTGGCGGAGGAGTTGCTCGCCGACGGGTACGCGGACATGGTGTCCGTGGCCCGCCCGATGCTCGCCGACCCGGAGTTCGTGAACAAGGCGGCGGAGGGCCGGCCCGAGGCCATCAACACCTGCATCGGCTGCAACCAGGCCTGTCTCGACCACACCTTCAGCGGGAGGATCACCTCCTGCCTGGTCAACCCGCGCGCCTGCCACGAGACCGAGCTGGTGCTGGCCCCGACCCGGCTGAAGAAGCGGGTCGCCGTCGTCGGAGCCGGTCCCGCGGGCCTCGCCTGCGCGGTCTCCGCCGCCGAACGCGGCCACCAGGTCACCCTGTTCGACGCCGCGAGCGAGATCGGCGGTCAGCTCAACGTGGCCCGCCAGGTCCCCGGCAAGCAGGAGTTCGACGAGACGATCCGCTACTTCCGCCACCAACTCGACGCCCACGGCGTGGACGTACGGCTCAACACCCCCGTGTCCTCGGGTGACTTGGACGCCTACGACGAGGTCGTGGTGGCCACCGGCGTCAGCCCGCGCACCCCCGACATCCCCGGCGTCGACCACCCGAGCGTCGTCGGCTACCTCGACGTGCTGCGCGGCGACGCCCCCGTCGGCGACCGGGTCGCGATCCTCGGCGCCGGGGGCATCGGCTTCGACGTCGCCGAGTTCCTCACCGACGGCGGCGACAAGGCGAGCGAGGACCCGGCGACGTACTTCCGCCAGTGGGGCGTCGACATGGACTACACGGCACCCGGCGGACTCAGGGCCCCCGAACGCCCCGCCCCGCCGCGCACCGTGCACCTCCTCCAGCGCAAGACCAGCAAGGTCGGCGCCGGGCTCGGCAAGACCACCGGCTGGATCCACCGCACCGAGCTCAAGCACCGGGGCGTCACCATGGTCCCGGGCGTGCGCTACGACCGTGTCGACGACGCCGGGCTGCACATCACCGTCGGCGAGGAGAGCACGGTCCTGGAGGTCGACACCATCGTGCTGTGCACCGGCCAGGAACCGCGCCGGGACCTGTACGAGGAGCTCGTCGCCGCGGGCCGCAGCGCGCACCTGATCGGCGGTGCCGACGTGGCCGCCGAGCTGGACGCCAAGCGGGCGATCAAGCAGGGCACCGAGGTCGCGGCCGCCCTCTGAGGGGCGTCCCTAGGAGTCTCAATGACGAAGTCAAGCCGCCTGCGTGAGCGGCGGGACGGAGGTGAAGATCCTTCCGTCACGCAAGAGCGCCCACAGGACGCTGGCCCGCCGACGGGCCAGGGCGATGACGGCTTGGAC
>NZ_RSAJ01000208.1 GCF_003933965.1 Streptomyces sp. RP5T | reverse complement strand
GGCTGGGTCAGGCCGCCGTGCTCGGTGAAGGTGCCGCGGGCGGCGAGGTGCGGGTGGTGGGGGGCCTCGCGCAGCGACAGCACGGGCGCCACGCACGCGTCGGTGCCCTCGAAGACGGCCGCCCACGCGTCTCTCGTACGGGTGCGGAAGCGGGCCGCGACCGCCTCGCGCAGCTCTCCCCAGCGGGTCCAGTCCTTGCGGGCGTCCTCGAAGCCCGTGAGGCCGAGCAGGTCGAGGAAGAGATCGTAGAACTGCGGTTCCAGCGCGCCGACCGCCATGTACCTCCCGTCGGCGGTCTCGTAGGTGCCGTAGTACGGGCAGCCGCCGTCCAGGAGGTTGGCGCCGCGCCGGTCCTGCCAGCCGCCGGCCGCGGTCATGGCGTGGATCATCGCGGAGAGGTGGGAGGTGCCGTCGACGATGGCGGCGTCGACGACCTGGCCGGTGCCGGTCGCGCGCGCGTGGTGCAGGGCGGCGAGGACACCGACGACGAGGTAGAGGGAGCCGCCCGCGTAGTCGCCGAGGAGGTTGGCGGGAACGGCCGGAGGCCGGTCCGGTTCGCCGATCATGCCGAGGGTGCCGGTGACGGCGATGTAGTCGATGTCGTGCCCGGCGCGCTGCGCCAGCGGCCCCTCCTGGCCCCAGCCGGTCATCCGGCCGTAGACGAGGGCGGGGTTGCGCGCGTGGCACTCCTCGGGGCCGACCCCGAGGCGCTCGGCGACACCGGGACGGTTGCCCTCGATCAGGATGTCGGCGCGGGCGGCCAGGTCGAGCACGCGCGCGGGACCCCCGGGGGCCTTGAGGTCGACGACCACCGAGCGCTTGTTGCGGTTGGTGAGGTCGTGGGCGGGGTCGATCGAGAGGGCGGCGCCGCCCGGCCGGGACACCTGGACGACGTCGGCCCCGAGGTCGGCGAGGAGCATGGCGGCGAACGGTCCCGGCCCGATGCCGGCCAGCTCGACGACGCGCACGCCGGTGAGCGGGCCGTGCCCGGGCGTTTCTGCCGTTGTCATCCAGCCCCCATTGGCGTGACACAACCGATGTAACACCAGTGATGCTAAGAACACGTTCCAGTGGACACAAGACCTGAACGAGCAAGCGCTTAGCCAATTATCGGCGCCCACGTCCGGTCTGCTCGTCGGGATCCGCACTCCTCACGCTAGCCTCGGCCACCGACAACGGCGCGTGCGGCGGATCCAGGAGTGTCATGAGCAGGCTGAAAAGGTCGGACCGTCCCTTCGACATCGTGCTCTTCGGAGCGACGAGTTTCGCGGGAGTCCTCACCGCGGAGTACCTCGCCGCGCACGGGCCGGACGATCTGAGGTGGGCGATCGCCGGCCGCGACGAGGAGCGGCTCGGGGCGCTGCGCGAGCGGCTGCCCGGGACCACCGGTGTCGGGGTGCTCACGGCCGACGTCCGCGACCCGGACTCGCTGCGCGCGCTCGCCGGGCAGGCGCGCGTGCTGGCCACCACGGTGGGGCCCTATCTGACCTACGGCGAGGAACTCGTCGCCGCCTGCGCGGACGCGGGGACGGACTACCTCGACCTGTCCGGGGAGCCGGAGTTCGTGGACCTCATGTACGTCCGGCACGACGCACGCGCGCGTGAGACGGGCGCACGGCTGGTGCACGCGTGCGGGTTCGACTCGGTCCCGCACGACCTGGGGGTCTACTTCACGGTCCGGCAGCTGCCGGAGGGCGTCCCGCTCACCGTCGACGGTTTCGTGACGGCGGACGCCATGTTCTCCGGCGGGACCTTCGCCTCGGCGCTCAACCAGTTCGCGCGCGGCCGGCAGATGATCGCCGCCGCCCGGGACCGCGGACGGCACGAGCCGCGTCTGGTGGGGCGGCGGGCCGCCGCGCCGACCGGCACCCCCCGGTACGCACCCGAGGTCGGCGCCTGGGCCCTGCCGCTGCCGACCATCGACGCGCAGATCGTCCGGCGCTCGGCGAAGGCCCTGGAGCGTTACGGCCCGGACTTCCGCTACCGGCACTACGCGGCCGTACGGCGGCTGCCGGTCGCGGTGGGCGGGGTCGCGGCCGTGGGCGCGCTGTTCGCGGCGGCCCAGGTGCCGCCCGCGCGGCGCTGGCTGTCCGGCCGGGTCAGGCCGGGCGACGGACCGAGCCCCGAGAAGCGGGCCAAGAGCTGGTTCTCGGTGCGCTTCGTCGGCGAGGGCGGGGGCCGGCGGGTCTTCACCGAGGTCGCGGGCGGCGACCCGGGCTACGACGAGACGGCCAAGATGTTCGCCGAGTCGGCGCTGTCCCTGGCCTTCGACGACCTCCCGGAGACGTCCGGTCAGGTGACGACGGCGGTGGCGATGGGGGACGCGCTGATCGAGCGGCTGCGGCGGGCCGGGATCACCTTCCGGGTGGCGTCGAGCCGGTGAGCCCGGGTCAGAGGGACCAGCCCGCCACGGTGTAGATCATCCCCGCGATCCAGCCGAGCCCCGCGAGCACACCGAGGACCAGCGCGGCGGTCACGGCGCGCTCGACGGGCCGGTTCGGGTCGGAGAGGGGCTTGGGGGAACGGTGGGTCATGCGGTGCGTCGTCATGCGGGACAGCCTGCCGAGCGCACCGGGGCCCGCACATCCGTACAGCTACTCAGACGACGTACTCAGTACCCCTCGGACTGCGTGTCCCTCGAACTGAGTGTCCCTCGGCGTCAGCGCCCCTCGGCCCGGGGTCAGGAGGTCGCCTCCCGCAGCGCCCGCCGGCACAGCGCGTCCGCCCGACGCGTCGTCTCCGGCAGGCGGTAGGCCGGTGTGAGCGCGAGCGTGTGGGCGCAGGCGTTGTCCAGGCTGACGCGGTGGCCGACCGACACGAAGACCGGTTTCACGGCCGCACGCGTGCGCAGGGCCCTGCCGACCTCCTCCGAGCCCGCCAGGAGCGGCGTCCAGGCACCGCGAGGGGCGCCCGGCTCGTCGTAGGCGAAGGTGAACGGGTTCTTGGCGACCCCGATGGTCGGCAGGCCGGTGAGGACGCCGAGGTGGCTCGCGAGGCCGAAGCGCCGGGGGTGGGCGAGGCCGTAGCCGTCGCAGACCACCAGGCCCGGCGGGCACGGCAGGGCGTCCAGGGCGGCGAGGACCGTGGGGATCTCGCGGAAGGCGAGCAGGCCGGGGACGTACGGGAAGGAGACGCGGCCGACGGCGGTGGCCTCGGCGACGGGCTCCAGTGTCGCCGCGTCCAGCACCACGGCCGCCGCCGCGACCACGTCCCGGTCGTCGTCGTAGGCCACGTCGACCCCGGTGACACGGCCGGTGCCGGGCGGCGGGCCCGGCTCGTCGAGGACCGTGGCCGCCCTCAGCTCGTCCTGCAGCGCGCGGGCCTGTTCCTCGGTCGCGGGCCAGCCCGCTGGAATGTCCACTGTCGTCATGGTGGGGACGAGCGTACGGCGGGGCGGCACCGGCTCGCGATCATGTTCAGCAGGAGGAGCGGGACCTGTTCCCGGCCTCCGGACGCGAGAACCCCCGCGACGGCGGCGTGATCATCGCCGTCGCGGGGGACCGTGCGCGGATCGAGGGGATCGTCAGCCCTTGTTGCCGAGGGCTCGCTGGAGCTGGCTCTTGTTCATGTCCGAACGGCCCTTGACGCCCTTGCGCCTGGCCTCCTCGTAGAGCTGGTCGTAGGTCGGGCCCTGGGAGCCCTTCCCGGACCGCCGGCCGCCCCGTTCGCCCGAGGACATGTCCTGGGTCGAGGTACGGCTGGCGGTCCTGGACTCGCCGGAGCGGGCGCGTTCCTTGTTGACCGTCCGCGCCGCGATCTCCTTGGCTCGTCCGGTGCTCTCGCCCCGGTCCTCCGCGCTCTTCTTGATGTGCTCGTACTGGCGTTCCCGCTTCGAGTTCGAACCGGCCGGCATGGGGGATCACTCCTTTCGCCTTTGGCGACCGGGTACCCACCCTCGCGCCACTCAGCTCTCCAGACGGGCCACCCGTCCCTTCTCCCCGGCGGCCCAGCAGCCGCCGTCGGGCGTGCAGTCCACGGTGTCGTACGAGCCGGTGTCCACCGTGCGCCAGGTCCGGCCGCCGTCCCGGGTGAGGTCCGTGCCCGTGGGGCCGACCGCCAGGGCGGCGCTGCGGCTGTGCGGGAGCCAGGCCACGCCGGAGCGGTAGGCGGTCACCGGGGCCTCGGCGGGCCGCCAGGCCGCACCCCGGTCCACGGTGCGGGCGGCGGCCCGCGGCGAGCTCTGGTCGGGGCGGTAGTCGCCGCCGACCGCGAGTCCGTGGACGCGGTCACGGAAGGCGAGGGCGAAGACGCCCTTGGCGGGGTCGGCCGCCGGGATCGGTGTGTCGGAGGCGGTCCAGGTCAGGCCTCGGTCACCGGAGTGCAGTACACGCGCGCGTGCCCCGCCCCCGGTGGCCAGCCAGACGTCCCGGGGCCCGGAGCTGACCAGGCACTGCCCGCTCGCCGCGAAACCCGCCTCGCCGTCGAGCGCGGCCGGCATGCCCTTGTCCGGCAGCACCTTCCAGGACCGGCCGCCGTCGGCGGTCGACAGGATGCGGAACCTCCCGTCCACGGGGTCGCTCATGGCGAGGCCGTGGACGTGGTCGAAGAAGGTGAGGCAGTCGTAGAAGGCCTTGGCGTCGGTGTTGCGGAAGGACTCGGTCCAGGTCGCGCCGCCGTCCTCAGTGCGGTAGACGCGGGACGCCTCGCCCTCCCCGATGGCCAGGACCACGGCCCGGCGCACGTCGAACGCCTCGACGTCCCGGAACTGGAGCTCGGCGGCCCCGGGCGGTGAGACGTTGCGCCAGCTCGCTCCGCCGTCCGTGGTGCGCAGCACGGTGCCCTGGGTCCCGGCCAGCCAGGCGGTGTTCCGGCTGACCGCCGACAGTCCGCGGAACCGTACGTCGGGGGTGCCGCTGTCCTTGAGCTCCCAGTGCGGTGTCCGCCCGTCCGGGTCGTGCGCCTCGGCCGGTACGGCGGTCAGGGCGGCCAGCACCGCCGCACAGGCCGCCCCCGCGGCGACGGCCCGGATCGTCGGTCCCCTGCGCCTCTTGCCTCGCGTGTTCCCCATGCGCCTCATGGCGGGCGAAGCTAGCCCACGCTCTCGGCGCCGTCCAGATGCCCTCGGCGGGCCGGGTGCGGGACCGCGGGGTGTCACAAGTGCCTCTCGGGGCACGGGAGAAGCACTGGATCACACCGGTGCATGAAGACGGTGACAGAGGTCACTCGACTTTCATGTACACGGATTGGCTCATTCCGACGTCTCTTCCAGTGCCCGTCCCACCCGGAAGCCCGACCAGCCGTCACGAGGGAGCAAGGCGTTGTCCACCGTCATCGAGCAGCCCGTAGAGGCCCGTCTCGTCGCCGCGGCCCCGCGGATGCCGAGCATTCCCGCCACACTGCACTACGACCGCTGCGATCCGTTCGCCGTCCGCATGACCTTCCCCGCCCCGGCCACACTGGAGGGCGTCGAGGTCTGCTGGACCTTCAGCCGCGAACTGCTCACCACCGGTATGCACGAGCCGGAGGGCCACGGCGACGTCCGGGTGCGTCCGTACGGCTACGACCGCACCGTGCTGGAGTTCCACGCCCCCGAGGGCACCGCCGTCGTGCATGTGCGCTCGGGCGAGCTGCGCCGGTTCCTGGAGGCGACGAACGACCTCGTGCCGAGCGGTCTCGAACACCTCCAGCTCGACCTCGACCACGACCTGGCCGAGCTGATGGGCGACGCCTACTGACGCCGGCCTCCCGGTAGGGCGCCCAGCCCGTCGACGTCGCCGCGTCCAGCAGCTCCCGCGTGGCGCGGCGGACCCGGGCACGGAGATCCCGTCAGGGACAGCGATCCCGTCAGGGACGGCAGACCCGTCAGGCGCGTGCCGCGACCGAGGCCACCGCCCCGCGCACGCCGTGCACGAGTTCCCGCAACACCGACGCCACCTGCCCGCCGCGCTCGACCAGTTCCTCGACACGCCCCTCGGGGTGTTCCCCGCGGGGCAGCAGGGTGCGCAGCTCGGCCGCCGCGGCGAGTGCGACGAGGGCCGCGTCCCGCTCGGAGACGTCCGCGGCCGGCACCGGCCCCCTCAGGATCTGCCGGGCCTGCTCCTGGAGCGCCTCCACGGCGGCCGGGCGGGCCGGCTCGTACTCCACCGTCGGGAACAGCCCGAGGGCCCGGCGCTTCCTGGCGCGCAGATGGCCGCCCGCGGTGAGCTGTTCCCGTACCGCGTCCAGGGTGAACCGGGTGTGGGGCGTCACCCAGCTCCGCCACCGGTGCGGCCGGGACTCGCGGACCAGTTCGAGCAGCCCGTCCAGGACCGGGTCACCGGTCTCGGCGTCCATGTCGACCGGCGTGGCGATGCCGTCCACGTCGAGGAGCAGACCGCGCCGGGCCAGTTCGGTGAGGGCACCGGCCCGGACCAGCTGGGGCACCTGGGCGGCACCGGCTGCCTCGGACTTCGAGGTGTCCCAGGCCAGCAGGTAGAGGTGGGCCGGCAGGGAGAGCGGGCCGTCGGGCACGGGGCCTCCTAAGGCGCGTTAACTCGTTGACAGCCCCGGGGCCGCCTCGTACGGTGTAGAACGCTTCTGTTGCCGTCGATCGGAGAAGGACGTTGCTCATCTGAGGTCTTGAGACACCGTGTCACACACCTGAGGTGTGTGCCCCGCGTGCGACCTCGGCATATGAGCCGTTCCCGACGAGCGGGGCCCTGTGCCCTCCCTCCGGTCCCCAGGTCTTCTCCCGTGGTCGCGGGTGTCTCGATACGCGTTTGCCCCTTCTCGCTTCGAGCAACCGCGGAGACTCACATGTCTGCTTCACTCACCTGCACCTCGCTCGCCTTCTCCTGGCCCGACGGCACTCCCGTCTTCGACGGCCTCGACATCGCGTTCGGCCCCGGCCGCACCGGTCTCGTCGGTGTCAACGGCTCCGGAAAGTCCACCCTGTTGAAGCTGATCGCCGGTGAACTCACCCCGGCCGACGGCACCGTGCGCGTCACGGGCGAGGTCGGCCACCTTCCGCAGAACGTCACGCTCGACACCGGCCTGCGGGTCGACGAGGTGCTCGGCATCGCCGCACGCCGTGCCGCCCTGCACGCCATCGAGGCGGGCGACGTGTCCGAGGAGCACTTCGAGACGGTCGGCGACGACTGGGACGTCGAGGAGCGGGCTCTGGCCACCCTCGGCGAACTCGGTCTGGGACACGTCGGGTTGGACCGCGGGATCGGTGAGGTGTCGGGCGGCGAGTCGGTACTGCTGCGGCTGGCCGCGCTGCTGCTGCGCCGACCGGACGTCCTGCTCCTCGACGAGCCCACCAACAACCTCGACCTGTACGCCCGAAGGCGGCTGTACGCGGCCGTCGCCTCCTGGCCGGGGGTGATGGTCGTGGTCAGCCACGACCGTGAACTCCTCGACCTGGTGGACCAGATCGCCGATCTGCGCTCGGGGGAGGTCACCTGGTACGGCGGCAACTTCTCCGCCTACGAGGAGGCCCTCGCCGTCGAACAGGAGGCGGCGGAAAGGATGGTGCGGGTCGCCGAGTCCGACCTCCGCAAGCAGAAACGCGAACTGGTCGACGCACAGGTCAAGTTGGCCCACCGCAGGCGCTACGCCCAGAAGATGTACGACACCAAGCGCGAACCGCGGGCCGTCATGAAGCTCAAGAGCAGGGCGGCCCAGGTCTCCGCGGGCAAGCACCGCATCATGCACGAGGAGAAGCTCGCCGAGGCCAAGGACCGGCTCGACGAGGCGGTGGCGGCCGTACGGGACGACGACGAGATCCGCGTCGACCTCCCGTACACGGCCGTGCCGGCGGGCCGTACGGTCGTGACCCTCATGGACCTGCGACTCGCCCACGGCGCACGGGTGAAGGGCCTCGACCTGCGGGGCCCGGAGCGGGTCGCGCTGATCGGGCGCAACGGCACGGGCAAGACGACGCTGCTGCGCACGATCGCCGGGGAGCTGGCGCCGGTGTCGGGCGAGGTGACGGTCCACGTCCCGCTCCGCTTCCTGCCCCAGCGGCTGGACGTCCTCGACGGCGAGCTGTCGGTCGCCGAGAACGTGGCCCGTCTCGCGCCGGGTGCCACCAACAACCGGGTACGGGCCCGTCTCGCCCGCTTCCTGTTCCGGGGCGCCCGCGCCGACCAGCAGGCGTCGACGCTGTCCGGCGGCGAACGCTTCCGGGCGACCCTCGCGGCGCTCATGCTGGCGGAGCCCGCACCCCAGCTGCTCATGCTCGACGAACCGACGAACAACCTCGACATGGCGAGCGTGCGCCAGCTGACCTCGGCCCTGGCGTCGTACGAGGGCGCGCTGATCGTGGCCAGCCACGACCTGCCGTTCCTGGAGTCGATCGGCATCACCCGTCGGCTGCTGCTGGACGGGGAGCTGCGGGAGGTCGCTCCGGAGGAGCTGAAGTTCCCCGCGTAGCGTCCCGGGCGGGGGCCGGACCGGCCCCCGCCCGGAGCCCGGCACCGCTGCGGGCGGGGCCGTGGAGCGTCTCAGGAGGGCCACAGCCTGGTTGCGGGGGTTTTGTCGACACGGACCGGCGCTGCATGATGGCTGACCGGCGCCCGTCACGGGAGCCGCCCCTGTCCCGCCGATACGGAGTTCCCTCGTGCCCAGCAAGAAGGCCCTCGTCCGCCGCCCCAGCCCGCGCCTCGCCGAAGGTCTGGTGACGCACGTCGAGCGCGAGAAGGTCGACGTCGACCTCGCGCTCGAACAGTGGGAGGCGTACGTGGAGGCCCTGCGCACGCACGGCTGGGAGACCGTCGAGGTGGACCCGGAGGACGACTGCCCGGACTCGGTGTTCGTCGAGGACACCGTGGTCATGTACAAGAACGTCGCCCTCATCGCGCGCCCCGGTGCCGAGTCCCGGCGCGAGGAGACCGGCGGCGTCGAGGAGGCCGTGGCACGCCTGGGCTGCTCCGTGAACTGGATCTGGGAGCCGGGCACCCTGGACGGCGGTGACGTGCTGAAGATCGACGACACGATCTACGTCGGCCGGGGCGGCCGTACCAACGCGGCCGGCGTCCAGCAGCTGCGGGCCGCCTTCGAGCCGCTCGGGGCCCGGGTGGTCGCCGTACCGGTGAGCAAGGTGCTGCACCTGAAGTCGGCGGTCACCGCGCTGCCGGACGGGACCGTCATCGGGCACATCCCCAAGGTGGACCGGCCCGCGCTCTTCCCGCGCTTCCTGTCCGTGCCCGAGGAGGCCGGCGCCCACGTCGTGCTGCTCGGCGGCCCCAAGCTGCTCATGGCCGCGAGCGCGCCGAAGACCGCGGAGCTGCTCACCGACCTCGGGTTCGAGCCGGTGGTGGTGGACATCAGCGAGTTCGAGAAGCTCGAGGGCTGTGTGACCTGCCTCTCAGTGCGGCTGCGGGACCTGTACGCCTGATCGGGTGAGCGCCCCCTGCCCATGGCCCCGGACCTGCGGTTCCCGGGGCCGCTCGGCACAGGGGGAACGCTGCTGATCAGGGGGCCTTTACAGCACTCTTAACCTACGGTCTCGTAACCTACGGTTTCGTAGCCTACGATGCCGTAGGTTCCCGGCGCCGCCCGCCGGGTCCGGCACCTGTTTGTCCCGTCCCCCTGGAGCACCTGTGACGATCACTTCCCCTCACCTCGGCAGCCCGTCCTCCGAGTGGACCGACGCGCGACTGCTGTACGCGCTGGAGGAAGTGGTCGAGAAGGAACTCAACCGGCATCTGAAGGTCACCAAGGACTGGATGCCGCACGAGTACGTGCCGTGGAGCGACGGCCGCAACTTCCCCGGTTTCTTCGAGGACGGCGAGGCCTGGGACAAGGAGCAGTCCAAGGTCACCGAGATCGGCCGGATCGCCCTCGTCGTGAACCTCCTCACCGAGGACAACCTCCCCAGCTACCACCACGAGATCGCCTCGCTCTTCGGCCGTGACGGCGCCTGGGGCACCTGGGTGCACCGCTGGACCGCCGAGGAGGGCCGGCACGGCATCGTGATGCGGGACTACCTGCTCGCCTCGCGCGCGGTGGACCCGGACAAGCTGGAGCAGTTCCGCATGGCCCACATGAGCGAGGGCTTCGAGTCGGACAACCGCCACTCCATGCTGCACTCGGTGGCCTACGTCTCCTTCCAGGAGCTCGCGACCCGCGTCTCGCACCGCAACACCGGCCACCAGTCCGGGGACCCCGTCTGCGACCGCATGCTGGCGCGCATCGCCACCGACGAGAACCTGCACATGGTCTTCTACCGGAACCTGCTGAAGGCGGCCTTCGAGCTCGCGCCCGACCTCACGATGATGGCGGTGCGCGACGTGATCGTGAACTTCCGGATGCCCGGCCACGGCATGCCCGGCTTCGAGCGGGCCGCCGCGCAGATGGCGATCGGCGAGATCTACAACATGCGCATCCACCACGACGACGTGCTCCAGCCCGTGCTGCGCTTCCTGAAGGTCATGGAGATCGACGGCCTCGGCCCCGAGGGCCAGAAGGCGCAGGACGAACTCGGCCTGTACATGGGCGGACTGGACGCGGAGGCCTCGAAGTTCGACGAGAAGCTCGCGGCGCGCAAGGCACGGATGGCGGCCCGCGCGGGCGCCTGACGCCGGCCTGCCCGACCCGTCCGATCACCGGTGCGGGACGTCGGCCTCCTGCGTCATCATGCGCTCATGCATGACAGCAACAGCATGGATCAGCGGGCCGTCGGCTTCCTGCTGCGCCTGATCGACACCGAAGCCGCCGTACGCGTACGGCGGCACATCGGCGCGCCACCGCCGGGCGCGAACGAACGCCGGGTCGCCCACGCCGTCCTGCAGCAGATCATGGTCCCGCCCTCCGTCCTGGTGTGGATCCTGGAGGAGGACGACCCCGAGCTCAACGCGGCCGTGTACGGGCATCCCTGCGCCGACCCGACGATGCGGCGGGCCGTGCTGCGGGGTGCGCCCTTCGGCCCGGACCGCAGGGGGCCGCTCCCCGTGGCCGACATCCTGCGCACGTACGCGGACGAGGCCCCGGTGCCGCGGGACGTCGTGGCGCGGGGGCTCGTCGGCGCACTGCGGGCGGCCACTTCCCTGAAGACGGCCAGGAGCGCCGCGTCCGTGGTGCTCGGCCACGGCGACTGGCGGACGGTCGCCGCCGCCGACCGCGAGCGGCCGCTGCCCGGTTACGCCCGCTGGGCGCTGTCCGTACGCCCGGACTGCCCGCCCGCGCTGCGCGCGCAGGTGGGCCCCCGAGTCCAAACACCGCGTCCGGGTGCGCCCCGGGATCCTAACCGCACTCACGTCCGGACGGCCCGCCGTTTTTGCCGTCGCGCCTGATCGCCAGCCGCTCCTTCTCGGAAAGGCCGCCCCAGACGCCGAAGCGTTCGTCGTTGGCCAGGGCGTACTCGAGGCAGGCCGGGCGCATCTCGCACATGCCGCAGATGCGCTTCGCCTCCCGGACCGAGCTGCCCGGCTCGGGAAAGAAGAAGTCCGCCCCGGTCTGCGCGCACAACGCCTGCGCCTGCCAGGCGGGGTCGGTCGGGGTGATGGTGTCGATGTGCATGGCCGAGATCGTGCCGGGAAGCGAAAAACGTTCGATCAACGCGGGATCAACGGTGCCGTTCACGGCCCCCCGGGAGTCTTGATGGTCCCCTGTCGGGCGCGGGCACGCACGGCGGCGCGCGGGATCCGCGTGTCCGCGTGTCCGCGCGTCCCCGGGGAGGGGCCGGACAGGTCGTACCGGCCCGCGTCGGCGTACCGGCGGCGATTGTCGGTGGAGGGTGCAAGACTCGGCGGTACAGGCAACGGGACCCCTCAGAGGAGGGCAAAGATGCTCACGACCCGTTACGTCACCGGCGCTCCCAACTGGCTCGACCTCGGCACCCCCGACATCGACGGCGCCGCCGCCTTCTACGGCGGCCTGTTCGGCTGGGAGTTCCAGCCGGGCCCGCCCGAGGTCGGCGGCTACGGCTTGTTCCGGCTCGCCGGCAGGACCGCGGCGGGCGGCATGCAGACCACACCGGACCAGGGCCCGCCCTCCTGGACCGTGTACTTCCAGAGCCCGGACGTGGACGCCACCGCGAAGGCGGCCGAGGAGGCGCACGGCGCGGTGCTGATGCAGCCCATGGACGTGCTGGACCAGGGCCGCATGGCGATCCTCGCCGACAAGGCGGGCGTGCCCTTCGGTGTCTGGCAGCCCGCGCAGAACAAGGGGCTGGACGTCACCCAGGAGCCGGGCTCGCTGTGCTGGGTCGAGCTGTACACGGCCGACCTGCCGATGGCCGCCTACTTCTACCGCGCGGCTCTCGGCCTGGAGACCTACGCCGTCGACTTCCCCGGCGGCACGTACACCACCGTGCTGCCGGACGGGCAGAGCGAGGACAGCATGTTCGGCGGCATCGTCCCGCTCGCCGAGGACCCGCTGGAGGCGCGGGCCGGGGCGTACTGGATGCCGTACTTCGAGGTCACGGACACGGACGGGACGGCGGCGCGGGCACAGGAGCTGGGCGGCACCGTCCGGCTGCCCGCCTCGGACATCCCCGGCGTCGGCCGGGTCGCCAGGCTGGCCGACCCGTACGGCGCCCGCTTCGCGGTGATCAGGAGCGAACCTCGGCAGGCGCCCTAGACGGGGCGCACTCGGACGCATCAGGGCTCTGGGGGCCGGCGGAGTGGGGGCCGGCGGCCGAGTCAGGCGGAGGCGCGCCGTACCAGCGTGGTGGGCAGGACGACGCCCGCCGGTGCGGTGCCCGCGCGCGCGGGATCGAGGTCCCGCAGCAGCAGTCGGGCCATCAACCGGCCCATCTCCTCTATGTCCTGACGGACCGTCGACAACGGTGGATCGGCCTGCTCGGCGATCGGCAGCATGTCGTCGAAGCCGATCACCGCCACGTCGTCCGGCACCCGGCGTCCGCGCTCCCGCAGCACGCGCAGGGCGCCGGACGCGGTGAGGTCGTTGGCGGCGAACACCGCGTCCACGTCCGGGTACCGGTCGAGCAGTTCCCGCATGGCCCGCTCCCCGCCGGCCGGGGTGAAGTCGCCCCGCACGACCAGGCCCGGGTCGGCGTCGCCCATGACGTCCCGGTAGCCGTCGAGCCGGTCCGCCGCGGAGGTCTGGTCCAGGGGTCCGGTGATGTGGGCGACGCGGGTGCGCCCGAGCCCGACGAGACACCGCACGGCCTCGCGGGCACCGCCCCGGTTGTCGCTGTCGACGTACACCGCGTCCGTCGTCCCGTCGCTCCAGCCGGGCCGTCCGCCGAACACGGTGGGGACACCGGCGCGCTGGATCAGTCCGGGCAGCGGGTCGTCGAGGTGCAGCGAGAAGACGAGCGCGCCGTCGACATGCCCTCCGGCCAGGTAGCGTCCGACGCGGGCGTGGTCGTCGCGGCCCTCGGTGAGCAGCAGGACGAGCTGGTTGTCGTGGGCAGTCAACTCCTTGCTGATCCCGCGCAGTTGCAGCGCGAAGAACGGGTCGGCGAAGACGCGGGTCTCCGGCTCGGCCACGATCACGGCGACGGCGTCGTGGCGCCGGGTGACGAGGCTGCGGGCGGCCTGGTTGGGCACGTAACCGAGCTCCTCGACGGCCCTGCGCACCCGCTCGACGAGCGGCTCCCTGACCCCGTCCCCGCCGTTCACCACCCGGGACACGGTGGCCCGCGACACCCCGGCCCGGGCCGCCACGGCCTCCAGAGTCGGGCGCGGCACAGTCTCGGTCACTTCGGGGCTCCTCGTCGGCGGGTGCGGATCAGGATAGCCCCGGAGGAGGAATCGGCGAGAGCGCTCTCGGGAGGGCCCTGGGAAGGGCCCTCGTGGGGGGACCAGTGCGGTCCACGGCTCTGCCGACGTCCGGCGCCCCGCTTCAGGCCAGCAGGTCCACCC
>NZ_RSAJ01000207.1 GCF_003933965.1 Streptomyces sp. RP5T | reverse complement strand
GACCCACACCCGGACCCTGCGCGTCGACCGGATCGCCTGCACGGGCCACGGCCTGTGCGCCGAGCTCCTCCCCGAGCTCGTCGGCCTCGACGAATGGGGCTACCCCGTCCTCGGACAGGCAGCCGTCCCCGCACGTCTGGTGGCCCACGCCCGCCGTGCCGTCGCCGCCTGTCCCGTCCTGGCCCTGCGCGCGGAGCGCACACCGGGTTGACCCGTTCGGCCCCGGCTTCGAGCCGTTCGTCCCCTGCCGCCCGTACCCGGCGGGGCGATGGGATGGACGGGGACGACACCGGACGGACCGAGGTGTGCCATGGGACTCGCCACTCACACAGGACCGCTGCACCGCCTCAGGGCGGCAGTCTCCGCCGTACGAGTCGAACCCGTTCTGCTGGCCGTCACCGCAGCCGCCCTGGCGGCGGGTGGTGTCGCGTGGCTCGCGGGGGCCGGCGGCCTCGCCGATCTGCTGTGGGGCCTGGGCACGGTGGCCGCCGTCGTACCGGCCGTGGCGTGGGTCCTGGCGGCGCTGCACCGCGGTCACGCCGGGGTGGACCTGATCGCCGTGCTGGCCCTCGGCGGCACCCTGGCCGTCGGCGAGTACCTGGCCGGGGCCCTGATCGCGCTGATGCTCGCCACCGGCCGCACCCTGGAAGCCGCCGCTCAGCGGCGTGCCTCGCACGACCTGCGCGCCCTGCTGGAGCACGCACCGCGTTCCGCGCGCCGCCGCACCCCCTCCGGGGTACGCACGGTCCCCCTGGCCGAGGTCGAGGCCGGCGAGCTGCTGGTGGTGGGCCCGGGCGAAGTGGTCCCCGTCGACGGCCTGGTGGAGAGCACGTCGGCCGTCCTCGACGAGTCGGTGCTCACGGGCGAGGCACGCCAGGTCGAGCGGCCCCGGGGGGAGGCCGTGCGAAGCGGCGTGGTCAACGCGGGCGGCGCGTTCGACCTGCGGGCCACCGCGACCGAACAGGACAGCACCTACGCCGAGATCGTCCGGCTGGCCCGGCAGGCGGGCGCGGAATCGGCACCGGTGGTCCGGCTGGCCGACCGCTACGCCGCCTGGTTCCTGCCCCTGTCCCTCGCGGTGGCGGGGCTGGCCTGGCTGCTCAGCGGTGACGCCGTACGGGCGGTCGCGGTCCTCGTGGTCGCCACGCCGTGTCCCCTGCTGCTGGCCGCGCCGGTGGCGATCGTCTCCGGGCTGTCCCGCGCCTCCCGGCTCGGCGTGGTGATCCGCGACGGTGGCGCCCTGGAGAACCTCGGGCGGGCCCGCACCCTGCTGCTCGACAAGACCGGCACGCTCACCGGCGGCCGCCCCCGCGTCATGGACGTGGCCGCCGCACCCGGCTGGACGGCCCCGGAGGTCCTGCGGCTGGCGGCCTCCCTCGACCAGTACTCCCCGCACGTCCTCGCGCAGGCCATCGTCGACACGGCCCGCAGACGCGGGCTGGCCCTGTCCATCCCCTCCGACGTCACCGAGGAGCCCGGCCGGGGCGCCCGGGGCACGGTGGACGGCCGCCCCGTCTCCGTCGGCCGCTTCGACACCGCGGGGGCCCCTCAGCCCTGGGCGGAGGCCGTCGGCAATCGCGCCCGCCTCGACGACGCGGCGGTCGCCTGGCTGACCGTCGAAGGGCTCCCGGTCGGCGCGGTCCTGCTGAGCGACCCGGTGCGCCGCGACGCCCCGCGAACCGTGCGCCATCTGCGGGAGGCGGGCATCGAACGGCTGCTGATGCTCACCGGCGACCGCCCCGAGCCCGCCCGTGAGGTCGCCGCTGTGCTCGGTCTCGACGGCGTGCACGCGGAGCTCAGTCCCGCGGGGAAGGTCGCCGCGGTCCGCGCCGAACGCGACCGCGCCGTCACCGTCATGGTCGGCGACGGCGTCAACGACGCTCCCGCACTCGCCGCCGCGGACATCGGGGTCGCCATGGGCGCACGCGGGTCCACCGCCTCCTCCGAGGCCGCCGACATCGTCCTGACCACCGACCGCGTGGACCGCCTGGCCGATGCCGTCACCATCGCGGTACGTGCCCGGCACATCGCCGTGCAGAGCGCCCTCGGCGGCATGCTGCTGTCCCTCGCCGCCATGGTCGCGGCGGCTTTCGGGCTGCTCCCGCCCGCCGTCGGCGCGCTGCTCCAGGAGGGCATCGACGCCGCCGTCATCCTCAACGCGCTGCGCGCCCTGGGTGTCGACCGGTCGGCGCGGCCCGCCCTGGCCCCCGCCACCGAGGCGCTCATCCACCGCTTCGCGGCCGAACACGACGATCTGCAGGACGTGCTGGAGGCCGTGCGCAGTGCCGCCGACCGCCTCTCGACGGACACCGGCCCAGAGGCCCTCGCGTCCGTGCGCCATGCGCACCGGCTGCTCACCGAGCGGCTCCTGCCCCACGAGTACGCCGAGGAGCACCAGCTCTATCCGGCGCTCGCCCCCACCCTCGGCGGTCCCGAGTCCACCGCCACCATGAGCCGCGCCCACGCCGAGATCGAACGGCTCTCGCGGCGCATCGCCACCCACCTCGCGCTCAGCGCCGACGGGAAGCTCGCGCCGGAACAGCTCGACGACCTCCGCGCCTGCCTGTACGGGCTGCACACGGTGCTGCGCCTGCACTTCACGCAGGAGGAGGAGAGCTACTTCTCCCTCGCCCCGTGACGGCGGCCGCGGTGACGGGCGTCACGGGGCAGGGTGCGGTCGATGCGGTCACGCGGCGCGCCGGCGGCGTCGGGCTGCCGCCGTGCGCCGCGCCCTCAGGATCCACGAGAAGCGGGGGAAGTCCTGCCCGTCGCTCATGCCCGGGCTCCGTCGGCCGAGCCCCGGGCCGCGGCACCCCGGTGGCGGACGAGGTCCGCCTCGACGCGCTCGGCCAGCTGCCCCACGGTCGCGGCGACCGGCTCGGACAGTCCGTGTCCGAGTGAGATGTCCGCGACGTCGACGGCGTACGCCACCAGGTGTCCCGGCAGCCGCCCGAGCGCCCGGGCGAGGCTGACAGCCGCACCCAGGCCGTGCGGATGCATCGTGCCCGCCCGCCACAGGGCCGCTGTGTCCAGTTCGAGGCGGTAGATGCGGCCGGGACGGCTCGGACGCGCGTGGGCGGGCTCCAGTACGACGGCCAGCTGCGCGTTCTCCCACAGCCGGATCAACCGGGCCGGATCGGGGTCGCATGCGGCGAGCAGCGTGCCGGGGGCAGCGGGCGTGCGGTGGCCCGCTCCCGCAGCCGGGAGAGCACCGCACGGGCGACGCCCTCGTCATGGCGGCCCGGGTCGCCGACGCCGATGATCGCGATGCGGGTGGAGACGGTCATCGTTCCTCTCCCTCCACTTCGGGTGTTCCCAGACTCGGCGGAGCGGGGCGTTCCGGTCATGGGGCCGAAGGGCCTCGGGACGGGCCGGCCGGCCCCCGGACAGGCGTGTGCGCGGCCGGCGCACCGGCCGCGCACACGGGGTACGGCTGAGCGCCTGCCCCCCACTCAGCCGTGCCGCACCGGAATGGTCTTCGTGCCCGTCTTCGTCTCGGGCACCGGGATCGTGACGGTGAGAACACCGTCCTTGTAGTCAGCGGTGGCCTCGTCGCCCTTGGCGCCGGCCGGCAGCCGGACGGAGCGGGCGAAGGTGCCGTAGTGGAACTCCGTGCGGTGCTTCTGCGTCGTCTCCTCACTGCGTTCCGCCCGCAGGGTCAGAACGCCTTCCGTGACGGTGATCTCGACATCCTTGGCGGGGTCGATGCCCGGGAGCTCCGCCCGCAGCACGTACTGCTCGTCCGCCAGGTGCTCCTCGATGCGGATGCCGTGCAGACCGGGGACGGTGTGCCCCCCGGGGAAGCCGGTTTCGACCCAGCTGAACAGGTCGGGCAGGGTCGGCCAGCCCGGCAGTCGCTCGATCATGCCAGCCATCTCTTCCTCCTCTTCTCGGCCACTTCCAGCGTCCCGCGCGGCGGCGGGGCGTGCGTGGGCCGACCGGTGCCCTTCCAGACCCGGAAGGCCCTGGCGCCCAACATCCCGACCCCCGCCTGCCGGTTGGGGCGCCGGGTGACGGGGCTGGCGGTACGAGGACCCCTCCGACCGGGACCGATGGTCCCCGAACGGACCCCACCGGCCCTCGCGCGGGCCGCCGCCCGACGGCCACGCTGGGCTTGGGCCGACGCGGCGCATACGGCGCCGTGGGCCGAAGGAGTTGATCGCCATGACTACCCTGGCGGGAACACCGGACCGTCCCGTGCGGGTGAACGCGGTGCTCGACACGTCACTGTCCCGATGGCTGTGGCTGGTGAAGTGGATCCTCGTGATCCCTCACTACGTGGTGCTGTTCTTCCTGTGGATCGCCTTCATCCTGGTCAGCGTGATCGCGTTCTTCAGCATCCTGTTCACCGAGCGCCATCCGCGGTCCCTGTTCGACTTCAACCTCGGCGTGCTGCGCTGGAGCTGGCGCGTCGCCTACTACTCGTACGGCGCCCTGGGCACCGACCGCTATCCGCCGTTCAGTCTGGGCGAGGAGCCCGATTACCCGGCGCGGCTGGACATCGCCTACCCCGAGCGGCTCTCCCGGGGACTGGTGCTGGTGAAGTGGTGGCTGCTGGCCATCCCGCACTACATCGTCATCGGGTTCTTCCTCGGCGGCTGGCACGTCGGCTGGTGGGACGGCGGCCTGGTGGCCGTGCTGGCGCTGATCGCGGCCGTGACGCTGGCCTTCACCGAGAAGTACCCCCGCAGCCTGTTCGACCTGATCCTGGGGCTGAACCGCTGGGTGCTGCGCGTGGCCGCCTACGCCGCCCTGATGACGGACGTCTATCCGCCGTTCCGCCTCGACATGGGCGGAACCGAGCCGTACGAGCCCGAGAAGCAGCTGTGATCATCCGGCGGGGCCGGAGCGGTTCGGCACCCTGGGCGTCTGCGGCCTGTGGAGCCGTGCGCGATGGTCGTCCGCCGTCCGCCCCGCTGAGCTCACCCTGACGGCGTCCGCCGGGCAAGGAACCGAGCGGCCCAGGATCAGGGCCGTTCGCCCCTCTTCCCGCCGGGGCCCACGCGTGATCATTGGACCAGGCGCGGACGCCGGGTACGTAGTCCGCAAGGGGCTCCCCCGTCCCCGGCGGAACCGGCGCCCGCGCCAGGGGGACGGCCTCAGGAGGGGCCGCGGTCGCACGTGGGTCGTCGGCCGTGTGCTCGTACGCTTCGCACCCGTGCGGGCACGTCCCCCGCCGCCTCGGCGCGGGTGCGACCGGTCGACCGTCCGCCCGTAGCCTCCGGCGCACCGCACGCCCCACGCGGCCCGGACCCTCGTGGCCTGACACCCTCGTACGTTCTCACCGAACGAAGGCCAGCGGCTGTGTTCGAGCGCCGGTCGGTCCATGATGGGGAGGGAGACGTCGCAGCGTCGGAGGCGATCACCATGGACCAGCGCAGCAGCGACCCGAACGATGATTCAGGACCGCCTTCGCTGACCCCGCAGCTGCGTCTGGACACGCTGCTGGAGGACCTGTACGAGCAGATCGAGCTGGTCCGCGGCTCCCAGAACCGGATGCGCACCCTGCTGGACGCGGTGCTGACCATCGGCAGCGGCCTCGACCTGGACGTGGTGCTGCGCCGCATCGTGGAGTCGGCGGTGCAGCTGGTCGACTGCCGGTACGGCGCGCTCGGCGTCATCGGGGACGAGGGCGGCATCGAGCAGTTCATCACGGTGGGGATCGACGAGGAGACCATTGCCCGCATAGGCCACTATCCGCGCGGTGAGGGCATCCTCGGCCTGCTCATCCGTGATCCCCGGTCACTGCGCCTGCCGGACCTGAGCGAGCACCCCGACTCGGTCGGCTTCCCGCCCGGCCACCCGCCGATGACGACCTTCCTCGGCGCCCCGGTCCAGGTGCACGACCGGATCTTCGGCAACCTCTACATGACCGAGAAGAGCGGCGGACGGCAGTTCGACGCCGACGACGAGGCGGTGCTGCGCACCCTCGGGGCGGCGGCCGGCGTGGCGATCGACAACGCCCGGCTCTACGACGCCGCCCGCCGCGGGGAGCGCCGGCTGGCCGCGAGCGGCGAACTGACCCGCAGGCTGCTCTCGGGCGCCGATCCCGTGGACGTACTGGACTCGTGCACCATGATGGTCCGCGAGCTGTCGGGAGCCGACCTGGTGACCCTGGCGGTACCGGTCGGCGCCACCGGCAACCTGGTCATCGAGGCCGCCGACGGCATCGACGCCCACCGGGTGCGGGGCCTGTCGCTGCCCGCCGGTACGAGTCTGGCCGCCAAGGTGTTCGATTCCGGTGAGACCATCGTCAGCGCCTGCCTCAGTCAGGACCCGCGCGCCGTTTCAGGCAGCGGTGCCGTGCTGGATCTGGGCCCGGCGTTCCTGATCCCGCTCGGGACCCCGGAGCGGGTGCGCGGTGTGCTCCTGGTCGCCAACCGGCGGGACGGACCGGCCTTCCCCGACGCCGCGATCGAGATGATCACGGGGTTCGCCGACCAGGCCGCACTCGCCCTGGAGATCGCCGAGCACCGCCGCGACGCCGAACAGGTCCTCATCCTGAACGACCGCGACCGCATCGCCCGCGACCTGCACGACCTGGCCATCCAGCGCCTGTTCGCCGGCGGGCTGAGCCTGCAGTCCGTCCTCAACCGCCTCACCGACCAGCCCGAGACCGCAGAGCGCGTCCAGCGGGTGGTGGACGACCTCGACGACACGATCAAGATCGTGAGGTCCACCATCTACGCGCTGCGCGAGCGCGAGCGGTCCGAGAGCGCCGGTCTGCGCGCCCGGCTGGTGACCGAGGTGGCCCGGGCCGCGGAGCCGCTCGGCTTCGCACCCGCCCTGCGGATGAGCGGTCTGCTGGACACGGATGTGCCCGATGACCACCGCGACGAACTGCTCGCGGTGTTGCGCGAGGCCCTGTCCAACGTCGCCCGGCACGCCCACGCCGGCGCCGTGGAGGTCACGGTCGAACTGGTCGACGGTGCGCTGCGGTTGCGGGTCGCCGACAACGGACGCGGCGTCGACCCCGGTGTCACCCGCCGCAGCGGCCTGGCCAACATGCGCACCCGGGCCGAGAACCTCGGCGGCACCTTCGTTCTGGCGCCCGGCCGGCCGACCGGCACGCTGCTGGAATGGACGGTGCCGCTGAAGACGGGCCGGTGATCCGGGACCAGGCCTCAGCGGCGCCGTACGAAGGCCGGGGCACCGCCGCGGCGATGCGGCGGTGCCCCGGCTCGGGACCGTTGTGCGGTCAGAGGAGCCAGCGGTTGCGGCTGACGAACGGCAGTCGCGCCCAGGCCTTCCCCAGGCCCCAGGTGGCGCCGGCACCGGCGGCCGCGAGGGCGATGATGACGACGGCGTAGACGAGGTGGTAGTCGGCGAACGGGTTGGTCGACATGCTCGGCGACCCGTCGGACAGGTGCTTGGCGGGCGGCCATTCGGCCATCCACATCAGGGCCATCATCACGGTGCCGGCCACGGCCGCCATCCGCAGGCCGATGCCCGCGATCAGGGCGAGGCCGATGCCGAGCAGGCCGAGCATGAACAGCCAGTTCGCCCAGGTGTCCCCGGCCCAGGAGTGGAAGGTGGACTCCATCGGCCCGGCGGCGACCGAGCTGAGGAAACCCTTGGTGGGCGAGCCGCCGTCGATCCAGCCCTTGCCGGAGGGGGTGGCGTAGCCGAAGCCGAAGGTCTTGTCGAGGAAGGCCCACAGGAAGACGAACCCGGTCAGGACGCGGAGCCCGGCGAGGACGTGTGCACTGGCCGCCGTCAGAGTGAGGGTCTCTCCGGCGGGCCGCTCGGCGGCCCCGGCCTTGCGCACGGACGGCATGTGGAACCGCACGTGCCGGTGGGGCTGGTCGTGAACTGCCATGGTGTTCATCCCTTTCGAGGGTGGCGCGCGAGGTTACGGTTGCTCGTTGCGCTTTCAATGTCCCGCTCCGGCAACGGGTGCGGCAGGGGCTGCGAGGCCCTCCCGGCGGGGCCGAACGTCCCACCCGCGCAAGCCTGTTCAGCCCTCGGCGCCGAGGTGCGTACACCCTGCGGCGACCAACCCGTCGAGCACAAAAGTCCCCTTATCACCCTTTTTCCGGTCACTGGGGGCCGGTCGGCCCTACCCCCGGCCCCGGCATACGGCTTTTCTCTGTGTATGGCCGAGAACCACACCAGGCCCGCGCCCTGCCACACGGAACGAGTCGTCGGCGGCACGACCGTGGTGGAAGTGCGCGGCGAGATCGACATCCTTACGGCGCCGTCCCTTTCGGCACGTCTCGACGCCCTCTCCGCCGGGCCGTGTCCCGACCTGGTGCTGGATCTGCGCCCCGTGTCCTTCATCGACTGCAGCGGACTTCGCCTGCTGTGCAGGACGAGGAACCGGACGCGGGCCCGGCAGGGCCGGCTCCGGCTCGTCACCGACAACAGCTGCTTCCTGCGCATCCTGGACGGCGCCCGGCTGGCCGACACCTTCGAGATCCACCCCGACCTGTCGACCGTGCTCAGCGAGGTTCCCGACGAGAACATCGACTCCGCCGCGGGCTGAGCCGTCGGGCGGAGCACCCTACCGAGGAAGCGGTGGCGATCATGCGAGCTCAACTCGGCGATCAACTCGTCGTCGAAAGTCCGGCCACGGGCGCCACCAGGCGCGACGGCGAGATCGTGGGGCTGCACCACGAGGACGGCACGCCTCCCTATGACGTGCACTGGTCGGACACGGACGAGGTGACGCTCGTGTTCCCCGGACCCGACGCGCACGTACGTCACGTCGAGCCACGGCCCGGGACGGCGAGCGAGCAGGCCGACGACGGCTCCGCAGGGACACCGCGGGACCGGGCGCCCGGCCCCGGTGACATCGGCCGGCGTATCGCCGCCGAGCGTCGGCGCAAGGGGCTGGGGCGGGCGGAGACCGCCCACCGCGCCAAGATGGCGCCGGAATACCTGGCGTACCTGGAGGAACGGCCGGCCGAACCGGGCCTCGCGAGTCTCATCAGGCTGGCCGACGCGCTCGGCACCACCGTCGCGGCCCTGCGCGGAGGCGGCGCCGATCTGCCCTCGGGCCAGGGCCACGCACTCCTGCACCCGCAGTTGCACGATCTGGGACCGGATGAATGCCGTGCCCGGCTCTCCACGCACGGCGTGGGACGCGTCGCGGTGTCGACTCCTGATGGCCCGGCCGTGCTCCCGGTGAACTACGCGGTCGTCGACGACGCCATCGTCTTCCGGACCAGGCCGGGCTCGGCCCCGGCGGCGGCCGTGGGAGCGGATGTCGCCTTCGAGGTCGACCATGTGAACGAGATCATGAGCCAGGGCTGGAGTGTGCTCGCCGTCGGCCCGGCCCGCGCGGTCACGGACCCCGACGAGGTACGGCGGCTGGCCGACCGCGCCCGCACCGACCCCTGGGCGGGGGGCGAGCGAGAGTTGTGGGTGTCGATCCGGCCCAGAAGCCTGACGGGGCGCCGGATCAGCCCGGCCGACCAGTGAGTCGCTGAGCGCCGCATCACCCTTGGGGCGAGGGCGGGTTGGCCGCCGACGCCCCTCCCTCCTGTGCCCGCAGGGGCCGTACGGGCCAACGCGCGGGACCGGTGGCCCATCGGACGCGTGGCAGGTCGCCTCGACGATGGAGACAGGAACAGACCACGCAAGGACCACGGAGGTGCCCCGCCATGTCACGACCGGTCGTCGCAGGAGTCGACGGATCCCCCGAGAGCCTGGCCGCCGCGGAGTGGGCCGCCCGCGAGGCGGTGCGCCGCGATGTGCCCCTGCACCTGGTACACGCCTCCGGCTGGACCCCGGGCCGGACGTCCTCCGCCGCGGCCGGCGCGGTGCGCCGCCATGTGGGCCGGGGCATCCTGCGCGAGGCGGAGGACCGCATCACACGGACCTTCCCCGAGGTGCGGGTCACCGACGAACAGATCGAAGGCCCGGCGGCCGAGGTCCTGTCGCGATCCGCGCAGCAGGCCGAGTTGCTGGTGATCGGCTCGCGCGGGCTGAGCGGTTTCACCGGATTCCTCCTCGGGTCGGTGGCCCAGGCCGTCGTGGCCCGCACCACCCGCCCGGTCGTCCTGGTCGAGGCCGGGGAGCGGTCCGAGGACGAGCACCTTCCGGACGCGGACGGCAGTACGTCGCCGCGCACTCCGTACCGTGACGTCGTGCTCGGCATCGACGTGCGCGACCCCTGCGACGAGGTGATCGACTTCGCCTTCGAGACGGCACGGCTGCGCGGTGCGACGCTGCACGCGATCCACGCCTGGGACAACTCCTCGGCCGTCGCTCTCGGTCCCGGCGAGCCCGGTGTCGGCGAAGGGCCCCGGCGCGAGGAGGAGTGGCGTGCCTTCCTCTCCGCGGTGCTGCAGAACTGGCGCGACAAATACCCCGGCGTCGAGGTCACCGAGACATCCGTCAAGGACAACGCGGCGACCCGGTTGGTGCGCGCCGCGTCGGGCGCCGGACTGCTCGTCGTCGGCCGCCGCGTGCGCGAGGCCCGACTCGGCCCGCACACCGGCCCGGTCACGCACGCCGCGATCCACCACGCGCGCTGCCCCGTCGCCGTGGTGGCGCACAGCTGAGGCCCCGAACGCCGGGCCCGAACCGTCGCACCGCGCTCACCGGGTGCCGGGCTCGGCCTCGTACGGGCCGGGAACCTCGTAGGGGCTGGGAACGGGGAAGTACCTCTCCAGGAACGAGGTCACCAGGGGCTGTTGCGCCGCGAGGTCCTGTTCGCCGGAGACCGTGTCGTTGAGGCAGAACACGTGCCGGTCCCGCCGTGCGAGCAGGGTGCCCAGGCGAGCCGCCAGCGCGGGGTGCGAGAGGTCGAGGTAGGCGTAGCGGAGGTGGCCGGGGACGGCCCGGGCCGTGTGGAACGCGTAGTAGTGGTGCAAGGACGAGACGATCGACAGGTCGTCGCGACTGCGCAGCCGGTGGCCCGCGGTGGCCCGGTGCAGGTCCGGGAATCTCTCCTCGATCTCGTACAGCACCTCGCGCCGCAGCGCGTGCGGGGTGTGCTTCATCTTCTGGCTGATGACCGTGCCGAACTCCGCCTCGATCAGGGCACGGTTGTTCTTGCCGGCGGCCGCGACCGGCACGTCGTCCTCGGACGGCGGGCCCGGCGGGATGAGCACGGTCGAGGGGAAGAACTTCGTCAGGCCGTTGGCGAGGAAGAAGTCCTGGGGCGTGGTGGGCCGGCCGAGGAACACGTCGTCGTTGAAGTACAGGAAATGCTCCGACAGGCCGTCGATGTGGTGCAGTTGACTCTCGATGGCATGGGAGTTGAACGTCGGCAGCAGGCCCGGATCGCTGAACATCTCCTTGTGGCCGACAATGCGGAGACCGGGCGCCGTGACGTCCAGCCACGACGGTGTCTGCTCGTCGGTGACCAGGAAGACGGTCCGCACCCAGGGCGCGTACTGGCTCAGGGAGCGCAGCGAGTAGCGCAGTTCGTCGCGGTTCAGGTAGCGCGCCGCGTTGGCGGCCTCCGCGTGGTACCCCGGCCCCGCGCAGGCCGTACGGCGGCGCAGCCACTCCGGGTCGCTTCCGTCGACCCACGTGTAGACGACGTCCACCGGGAAGCGGATGTCGTCGGGGCCGGGACGGGCGAACTCCCTTCGGGTGCGCACCGCCGGCAGGGGGCTCTCGGCCGGGGCCAGCCAGGTGAACAGGGAGTCCGACGCACGTACGGCGGTGTCGGTGCGGGGCACCTGTTCGGCCGTACGGTTCGGGCGCGGGGCCACCAGTGTGTCCTCCTCCCCCGTCCAGAACTCCACGTCACAGCCGTACTTGGGGCCCAGTGTCAGCCGCCCCGCCGGATCGCCGTAGTACCAGGTCACGCGGATGACGTCGGCCGACGCGAGCCACCGCCAGGCGGTACCTCCGAATCCCGGTCGCGTGGTGCGCTGTTCGTGCCACCGCCTGTCCAGGGAACAGACGTAGCCGGGCCGCGACCGGCAGGCCCGGGCCAGGGCGCGCAGCACCTGCGGCCGCTCGTCGGCGGCCACCGCCACCGTCGCCGAGGTGTGGGAACGGCCGCGCACGCAGAAGTAGTCGATGCCCGCCTCGTCGAGGGCGCGGCGCACCGCTGCCGCGTTGTCGTTGCGTGCTTGCAGCGGTGACACGTCCGGGCGCACGAGCACGATCTTGGGAACGTCGCGCACCAGGCGCACCGCCCGGTCGGAGCCCGCGCACAGGCCGGGCTTCGCGTGCACGAGACGGACCGCTCGCGCCTTGCCCACGATGTGCCGCGCGGAGGGCGCCACGGCGACGTACTGCTTCATCCGTGCGCGTGCCGCGACGGACGTACGGGAGGCGACGGCCCGCCGAACGCGCCCGGGCACCCGGCGCCGGTACAGGCGCAGCAGCCAGGAACCCTCAAGGTCGCGGCGGGCGAGGAGACTTGGGGACGACTTCACCGGCGGCGACGCCGGTCGGTGGGGTGTCACGGCACTCATGAGGCGCCCTTCCCCTCGTGCGGGACAACGGTTCCTGTCACTGTCCCGCTGCCGTCGGCGCGGCGGATGGGGCCGCTGGTCCTCGTGTGGAGGCCGAACGGACCGACGGCGCGGTCGGACTTGGGGCGGGGCCCGGCGAAGTGGCCCATGGCGAAGGGGCCGTTCGGCCAGGTGCTCTGGACGTTCCGGCCTCTGACGGCAGGGTCGTCCGTGCGGCGATGCTGAGGTGGAGGAGGTCCGCACATCGACGTGCGGGCGCCGGTCGAAGGGGGTGTTGACCGTGGTGCGCCCTGTTGTCGTGGGGTTGGACGGTTCGGGCCGGAGCCTCGCGGCCGCCGACTGGGCGGCCGGGGAAGCCCTCAGGCGTGGTCTGCCCCTTGAGGTGGTGCAGGCGTGGGAGGGCGTGACCTCGCCCTGTGACACGAAGCAGCCGGAACTCAACTGGCCGCGCTGTCTGGCGCGGCGCATGCTGGCGGACGCCGCCGACCGGCTGCGCGAAGGCCACCCGGAGCTTGCCGTGCGCACCCGGCAGATCGCGGGCTCCGCGACCGACGTCCTCACCGCGGTGGGCGCCGAGGCCGAACTGCTGGTGCTGGGCAGCCGGGCCGTCAGTGCCGTCGGCGGGTTCCTCGCGGGGTCGGTGGCCCAGGTGCTCGTGGGGCGTGTCGCCAGGCCCGTCGTGCTCGTGCAGGCCCATGCGACAGCGGCGGGCGAGCATCTGCCGGACGCCGAGGGTCGGCCCTCGGTCCAGGCGCCGTACCGTGACGTCGTGGTCGGCGTCGATCCGAGGCACCCGTGCGAGGAGTTGCTGTCGTTCGCCTTCGAGAGCGCGGCGCTGCGTGCCGCGCCGCTGCGGGTCGTCCACACGTGGCGTCTGCCCTATGTGCGGACCCCCACGGTGGCCAGGGCGCCCCGGGCGGCGGCCGCTGCGGCGGCGGCTGCGCTGGCAGGAACGGTGAAGCCGTGGCGCGAGAAGTTCCCGGGCGTGGAGGTCCACGAGCGGGTGCTGGAGGGGCGGCCCTCGCAGGTGCTGCCGGAGGCCGCGCGGGACGCGGGACTGCTGGTGGTCGGACGCCGCATCCGCTCCGGCCGCCCGGGCGCCCGCACCGGGGCCGTCACGCACGCGGCGACGCACCGCGCCCCGTGCCCGGTCGCCGTCGTGGCGCACGACTGAACGGTGCGTGTCGGCCGGGCGGGACACACCGGCGTGACGGACACCCAGCCGCCGGCTCAGCCGACGACGCCCCCCCACACCGCCGAGGGCGGCGGCCCAGCCGCAGCCCCAGCCCGCGGTACAGCCCCAGCCCGCGCCCTCTCCGCTGCCGGGGGAACGGCAGCCGCAGCAGCAGGCCCCTACCACCCGCCGCAGGCC
>NZ_RSAJ01000206.1 GCF_003933965.1 Streptomyces sp. RP5T | reverse complement strand
ACGCCGGAGTGGACTTCGGGTGCCTGGCAGCCCGGTGATCCCGTGGAGACGACCGCTCCGGTGATGACGCCCGGTCAGGGCTAACCGCGAGGGTGTCGGGAGGATCGTAGAGTGCCCGGATGAGCATCATCGGGGTCGGTATCGACGTCGCCGAGATCGAGCGGTTCGCGGCGTCGCTGGAGCGTACGCCGGGGCTGGCCCGGCGGCTCTTCCTGGACAGTGAGCTGCTGCTGCCCAGCGGGGAGCGGCGGGGGATCGCCTCGCTCGCCGCCCGGTTCGCCGCGAAGGAGGCCCTGGCCAAGGCGCTCGGTGCGCCGGCGGGGCTGCACTGGACCGATGCCGAGGTGTACGTGGAGGACAGCGGGCAGCCGCGGCTGCGGGTCACCGGGACCATCGCCGCGCGGGCCGCCGATCTCGGGGTGCGGTCGTGGCACGTGTCGCTCAGCCATGACGCCGGGGTCGCCTCGGCCGTGGTGATCGCCGAGGGCTGACCGGCGTGCACGGCGCCGCCGTCCCGGCTCTTAAGCGGCCTGGTCCCATTCCGTGCGGACGTCGTTCCCGGTCCGCGGTCCACGGCCGCCGCCGGTCGACCTCTCGCGGGCGCGCAGCACGGCCCAGGCGACGGCGGAGGCGCAGGTGAGCCAGCAGGGCAGCTGCCAGAGCAGGTGCCACCAGCCGATGTGCGGCGCGAGGCCGACGTCGACGGCGGCCGCGGTCCAGGCGGCGGCCAGGTTCCAGCACAGCAGGCGTCCGGCCCAGCGGACGGCCAGGGCGAGGTGCCCGACGGGTCTGTCCGGATCGGTCATCGCGGGACGTCCTCCACGGGATGGGTGAGGGCCGCGGGTGCGGCTGCGCTCGCCGAAACGCCCTCAGTGTGCGGTTCGAGGAGCGTTTCGCACAGGGACGGGGCGGGGCGGACGTGACGTCTGAGACGGCCCCAGGTCCGGGCATATGCCCACAAGTGCGTGATCGGGCCAGGTGAGCGCTTACGTTCCGGGTGCGGAACGAGATCGAATCTGGCTGGAAGTGAGCACCTCGGAACGCATTCTTCCGCCCCACCTGGCCGAGAACGCGCTTACAGGCACCAGGAGTTCACCACTGTCGGCCGGAACTGATCGTTCCTGAGCGAAGGCGGTCGAGGAGGTTCCATGGTCGGCGCGCCGGGCCCGTCCTGTTCGTCTCCGCCCGCGACGGGGGAGACTCGGACCCATGCGTACTGCGTACAACGTGGAGACGGTCAGGGCCGCCGAGCGGGAGCTGATGGCGCGGCTTCCGGAGGGCGCGCTGATGCAGCGGGCGGCGGCCGGGCTGGCCGCGGCCTGCGCGGACCTGCTGGGGCGGGTGTACGGCCGCAGGGTCGTGCTGCTCGTCGGGAGTGGGGACAACGGCGGGGACGCCCTCCACGCGGGGGCCCGCCTGGCACGACGGGGTGCCGGGGTGGCCGCCGTGCTGCTCGCCCCCGAACGCGCCCACGCCGCGGGACTGGCCGCGCTGCTGCGGGCCGGCGGACGGGCCATGGGGGTCGACGGGCGGACCGTGGACGGCGATCGACGGGCCGCGGCGGCCGGCGGGCCTGCCACGCAGGCTCGTTCCGCCGAGCGCCTGATCGAGGAGGCCGACCTCGTCCTCGACGGGATCGTGGGCATCGGCGGCAAGGGCGGCCTGCGGCCCGACGCCGCCCGGCTGGCGAAGGTGGCCGAGCGCTCCCGGGCCGCCGTCGTCGCCGTCGATCTGCCGAGCGGCGTCGACGCCGACACCGGTGAGGTGCGGGGCGCGGTCGTACGGGCCGACCTGACCGTCACCTTCGGAACGCACAAGCCGGCGCTGCTGATCGATCCCGCGCGGGAACACGCCGGTTCGGTGCGGCTCGTCGACATCGGGCTGTCGCTTCCCCCGCAGGCCGAACTGGAGGCGCTCCAGCACACCGACGTACGGCGGCTGCTGCCCGAGCCGGCCGGGGAGAGCGACAAGTACCGGCGCGGAGTCGTCGGGATCGCCGCCGGGTCCGCGCGGTACCCGGGCGCGGCCGTGCTCGCCGTGTACGGGGCGCTGCGGGGCGGCGCCGGGGCCGTGCGGTACGTCGGGCCCGCCGCGGACGCGGTGATCGCCCGCTTCCCCGAGACGCTCGTCTCCGACCGGGGGCCGAAGCGGGCCGGACGGGTGCAGGCCTGGGTCGTCGGGCCGGGGGCCGGGGACGAGGCCTCGGCCGTGGTCGAGGTGCTGGACTCGGACGTGCCGGTGCTCATCGACGCCGACGGGCTGCGGCTCGCCGACCGGGACGCCGTACGCGCGCGTACCGCCCCGACGCTCATGACCCCGCACGCCGGAGAGGCCGCCGCGCTCCTCGGGGTGCCGCGGGAGGAGGTCGAGGGGGCCCGGCTGGCCTCGGCGCGGGAACTCGCCGCACGCTACGAGGCGACCGTGCTGCTCAAGGGCTCGACCACGCTGATCGCCGACGCGGGCGGCGGCGCCGTGCGCGTGAACCCGACCGGGACGCCGTGGCTGGCCACCGCCGGCAGCGGGGACGTCCTGTCCGGGCTCGCGGGCTCCTTGCTCGCCTCCGGACTGAGCGCCCTGGACGCCGGCAGCACGGCCGCCTACCTGCACGGCCTCGCCGGCCGGTTCGCGGCCGACGGCGCTCCGGTGGGGGCCCACGACGTGGCCGAGGCGGTGCCGTCGGCCTGGCGGGACGTGACGGAGGCCTGACCGCGCACGGGCAGACGGGTGCATGAGCGCGATCTAGTACCTGATGGGACCAATGCCGGTCGGCCGAATATGCGGAGCCGAAAGAGCGATGTTTCGCTGGCCGCATGGATGAGCCAACCATACGCGGCACCACCCGGCGTGAATTGCTGGGAGGAGCGGCAGTCGTTCTGGGGAGTCCCGTTCTCGGTTTCCGCGGGGACCACCCGGAACCATTAGAGGAAGAGTCCGGCGGCAACTGCGGCAGCGACTACGACGAGGAGCTCGAGGATCTGCTGGCGGCGACCGAGGACCTCGATGTCGAGGTCGACGACCGCGCCCTCGCGGCGGTCAAGTGGAGCCGCCCCATCCGAAAACGGGCCAGGGTGACCATGCGCTACGGGGTGCGGGGAAACTGGCTGGCCGGCTACCACACCGGAGTGGATCTCGCGGTCCCCAAGGGCACCCCGGTCTACTCGGTGGGCACCGGCGTCGTCGTCCTGGCCAGCTGGTCGGGGTCGTACGGGAAGGCCGTGACCATCAAGCTGAGCGATTCCAGGTACGTCCTCTACGCCCACCTGTCGCGCATCTCGGTCGCGCGCGGCGCCAAGGTCAAGGCCGGCACCCGGCTCGGCAGCAGCGGCGCCACCGGCCGCGCCACCGGACCGCACCTGCACTTCGAGGTGCGCGCCCGGCGCCCGTACGGCTCCGACATCGACCCGGTGAAGTACCTGGCCCGGCACGGTCTGATTCTTTGACCCCTGCCCCGCGGCACGCGCGCGTGGGTGCGTCCGGGGACGCGCTCATCGGCGGTGTCGGTCGCCTCTGAGACACTGGGGGCGCCATGAACGAGACAGCAACCGCCCCGACCGCACCGCTGCGCGCCCGCGCCGAGATCGACCTTGCCGCGCTGCGGGCCAACGTACGGACCCTGCGCGCCCGTGCGTCGGGCGCCGCCGTCATGGCCGTGGTCAAGGCCGACGCGTACGGCCATGGCGCGGTGCCCTGTGCCCGCGCCGCGGTCGAGGCGGGCGCGCGCTGGCTCGGGACCGCCACGCCGGAGGAGGCTCTGGCGCTGCGCGCGGCCGGGCTGCCGGGGCGGATCATGTGCTGGCTGTGGACGCCCGGCGGCCCCTGGCGCGAGGCGATCGAGGCCGACCTCGACGTCTCCGTCAGCGGGATGTGGGCGCTGCGGGAGCTCGTCGCGGCGGCCCGCCTGGCCGGCGTCCCCGCGCGCGTGCAGCTCAAGGCCGACACCGGCCTCGGGCGGGGCGGCTGCCAGCCGGGCGAGGACTGGGCCGAGCTGGTCACCGAGGCCCTGCGCGCGCAGTCCGAGGGCCTCCTCACCGTCACCGGGCTCTGGTCGCACTTCGCCTGCGCCGACGAGCCGGGGCACCCCTCCATCGCCGCCCAGCTCGCCCTCTTCCGGGAGATGCTGGCGTACGCCGAGGGCCGGGGCGTGCGCCCCGAGGTGCGGCACATCGCCAACTCGCCCGCCACGCTCACGCTCCCGGAGAGCCACTTCGACCTCGTCCGGACCGGCATCGCGACCTACGGCATCTCGCCCAGCCCCGAGCTGGGCGTCCCCGCCGACTTCGGACTGCGCCCGGTGATGACGCTGTCGGCATCGATCGCGCTGGTCAAGCGCGTCCCCGGCGGCCATGGCGTCAGCTACGGCCACCACTACGTCACCCCGGGCCCCACGACCCTCGGCCTGGTGCCCGTCGGCTACGCGGACGGCATCCCGCGGCACGCCTCCGGCGCCGGACCGGTGCTGGTCGACGGCAAGTGGCGCACGGTCGCGGGACGGATCGCCATGGACCAGTTCGTCGTGGACCTCGGCGGCGACGAGCCCCCCGCGGGTACCCGGGCCGTGCTCTTCGGGCCCGGTGACCGGGGCGAGCCCACCGCCGAGGACTGGGCGCAGGCCGCGGGCACCATCGCGTACGAAATCGTGACCCGCATCGGAACACGCGTTCCCCGCGTCCATGTGAATGAGCAACAAGCGGGGTAACCGCACAGTGCGCGGCACGACAGCGAGTTGCGTGACACCGGTATCACCCGACCCAGCGAACAGGAGCGGTACGTGAGCGAGAGCAGTGCGGAGGCCGTCGTGGACGCCGCCGCGTCGGTGGCCCTCGCCTCCGCGACGGGGGCGGGCGCCGGCTGGCGCCGGGCGACCGGGATCGCGGGGGCCGCGATAGGCGTGGTCGCCGCGGGCGCGGCGGCCGGCGTGGCACTGGAGCGGCTCACCGTCGGCCGCGGGATGCGGCAGCGGGCGCGCCTCGCCCTCGACTCGACCGGCCCGTACGGCTCCCTGCGCGGCACCCCCGGCAAGGCGTACGCCGACGACGGCACCGAGCTGTACTACGAGGTCGACGACGTCGACCCGGAGGCCGGGCCCGCGCTGTCCCCGCGGCGGCGCCGGCTGTTCGGGCGCAAGGCCCCCGCGCCGGTCACCGTCGTCTTCAGCCACGGCTACTGCCTCAGCCAGGACTCCTGGCACTTCCAGCGCGCGGCGCTGCGGGGCGTCGTACGGACCGTGCACTGGGACCAGCGCAGCCACGGCCGGTCCGGGCGGGGTGTGCGGCAGGTGCAGGACGGGGTGCCGGTCGACATCGAGCAGCTCGGACAGGACCTGAAGGCCGTCATCGACGCGGCCGCCCCGCAGGGGCCGATCGTGCTCGTCGGGCACTCCATGGGCGGGATGACCGTCATGGCGCTGGCCGACCAGTTCCCCGAACTGATCCGCGACCGGGTGGTCGCGGTGGCTCTGGTGGGCACGTCGTCCGGGCGGCTCGGCGAGGTCAACTTCGGGCTGCCCGTCGCGGGCGTCAACGCCGTGCGGCGGGTGCTGCCCGGTGTCCTCAAGGTGCTGGGGCAGCGGGCCGACCTGGTGGAGAAGGGGCGGCGGGCCACCGCCGACCTGTTCGCCGGGATCATCAAGCGGTACTCCTTCGCGTCCCGGGACGTCGACCCGGCCATCGTCCGGTTCGCCGAGCGGATGATCGAGGGCACCCCCATCGACGTCGTCGCCGAGTACTACCCGGCGTTCGACAACCACGACAAGACCGCCGCCCTCGCCCACTTCGCCGCCAAGCCGGTGCTCGTGCTGGCCGGGGTGGGCGACATGGTCACGCCCAGCGAGCACAGCGAGGCGATCGCCTCCCTGCTGCCGGAGGCCGAGCTGGTGCTGGTCCCCGACGCCGGGCACCTGGTCATGCTGGAGCACCCGGAAGTGGTCACCGACCGCCTCGCCGACCTGCTCACCCGCGCGGGCGCGGTGCCCGCAGGGGCTACCGTTGGCGGTTATGGAAGCAGCACCGCGCAACCCGGTTGAGACCGAGCTGACCGTCACCTCCCCCGAGCAGATGCGCGAGCTGGGCCTGAAGCTCGCCAAGCTGCTGCGCGCCGGGGACCTCGTGATGCTCAGCGGCGAGCTCGGCGCGGGCAAGACGACACTGACCCGCGGACTCGGTGAGGGACTCGGGGTGCGGGGGGCCGTCACCTCGCCGACCTTCGTGATCGCCCGGGTGCACCCGTCCCTGGGGGAGGGGCCGCCGCTGGTCCACGTGGACGCGTACCGGCTGGGCGGCGGGCTCGACGAGATGGAGGACCTCGATCTCGACGTCTCGCTGCCGGATTCGGTGATCGTCGTGGAGTGGGGCGAGGGCAAGGTCGAGGAGCTGACCGACGAAAGGCTCCACGTGCGGATCCACCGCGCGGTCGGCGACACCACCGACGAGGTGCGGCACGTGACCTTCACTCCGGTGGGGGAGCGGTGGGCGTCGGCCGATCTCGGTGTGCTCACCGCCTGAGCCCCGCGCGTTCTCGCACACGTTCCGACAATCCGTCGGCAAGATGTCGGCTAGATATTGCATCGGATGTCTTGTGCGTGGTCACATGGTACCCAGCTCGTAGTTAGGTCTACCTAACTACGCCGCCCCCGAACTTCAGGAGGCGTCCATGTCGGCCACCGAGAACCGGCCCCAGCCGCAGCCGTACACGCTCGTCGGCGGTGTGTCCATGCGCGATCTGCTCGCGTCCTGCGCGGCGGCGGAGGCCGTCTCCACACCGCCGCGGGTGCCCGATCCGGGGACGGCGCGGGCGGCCGCCGCGAGCCGTCCGAAGGCGGCCTGAGCGCGCTCAGTGGATCACCGCGACCCGCGCGCCGATCGTCGCGAAGGTCCACATCGCGTCGCCGTCCTCGCGTGACTCCCGGATGCCGCCCGTCGGCACGGCGGTCGTTGCGTCGGCGGCCGCCGCCTCCCGTACGGCCGCGCTGAAGCCGATCGCCACACCGTCGATGCTGGTGAAGCGGACCACGTGCTCGATCGGGACGCCGTCGGTGCCGGTCACGGAGTTGGAGCGGGAGGTGACCGCGTAGACGCCGGGGGCGGGGTCGATGGTGCCGGGGACGACCTCGAAGGTGCGGACGACCTTGTCGCCGGCCCCGACCAGCCAGACGCGGTTGTCGTCCAGCGAGTACACGACACGGGGTCCGGCGCCGGAGCCCGGCGGCAGCGCGGCGGGGTTGCGCTGGTCGCGCGGGGCCTTCGAGGCGACGGCCGCGGGGGTGCTGCTGCTGTGGGCCCTGCCGGGGACCGTCGCCGCGGCCTGGTAGGCGAGGAAGCCGACCGTCGCGAGAGCCGCCGTGGTCAGGGCCGTCACGAACGCCGCGTTGCTGGTTGCCACCGGTCACCTCTTGAGTGCTTGGTCCTGATTTGTGGCGACCGTAGCAGCTCGCCGGGCGCGTTCCGCGCCGTCGCGCCCGGTCGCGCCCGGGCGGCGGAACCGGGTGCCACCGGTACACCCCCGGGTGCCTCTGGCGGCCTGCGGCCACCCGGACGCTCCCGGAGCCGTAGGCTGTTTGCGTGCTCTTGCTCGCTCTGGATACCGCCACCCCCGCCGTGACCGTCGCCCTGCATGACGGGCGGGACGTCGTCGCCTCGTTCAGTCAGGTGGACGCGCGTCGGCACGGGGAGCTGTTGTTGCCGGCCGTCGACCGGGTGCTCGCGGACGCGGGGGTGAAGCTGGACGCGGTCACCGGGATCGTCGTGGGGATCGGACCCGGGCCCTACACCGGGCTGCGCGTCGGGCTCATGACCGCCGACACCTTCGGGCTCGCCCTCGGGATCCCCGTGCACGGACTGTGCACCCTGGACGGACTCGCCCACGCGGCCGGCATCGAGGGCCCCTTCGTCGTCGCCACCGACGCGCGGCGCAAGGAGGTCTACTGGGCCGCCTACTCCGGCCCCCGCACCCGCGAGAGCGACCCCGCGGTCGACCGGCCCGCGGACATCGCCGAACGGGTCGCGGGACTGCCCGCGGTCGGAGCCGGGGCGCTGCTCTACCCGGACACCTTCCCGGACGCCCGCGAGCCCGAGCACGTCTCGGCCGCCTCGCTCGCCGCCCTGGCCGCCGAGCGGCTCGCGGCCGGAGAGGAACTGCCCGCCCCGCGCCCGCTGTACCTGCGCCGGCCCGACGCCCAGGTCCCCAAGAACTACAAGGTGGTCACCCCCAAGTGACCACACCCGAGACTCCTGTGCTGCGCGAGATGCGGTGGTGGGACATCGACCCCGTCCTGGAGCTGGAGAAGGACCTCTTCCCGGAGGACGCCTGGTCCCGGGGCATGTTCTGGTCCGAGCTCGCGCACTCCCGGGGCCCCGACGCCACCCGGCGGTACGTGGTGGCCGAGCAGGGCGGGCGGATCGTGGGGTACGCCGGGCTCGCCTCCGCCGGCACCGCGTCCGACAGCGACTCCGCCGCGGGGGCCGACGTCCAGACGATCGCCGTCGCCCGCGACCACTGGGGTACCGGACTCGGGGCGACGCTGCTGACCGAGCTGCTGCGGGCCGCGACCGCCTTCGAGTGCGCCGAAGTGATGCTGGAGTGCCGGATCGACAACATCCGCGCCCAGAAGCTCTACGAGCGCTTCGGCTTCGAGGCCATCGGGTTCCGCCGCGGCTACTACCAGCCGGGCAACGTGGACGCCCTGGTCATGCGACTCACCACAGCACCCGACAGCGACTCCGCCGCGGGTTCACCTTCCGTACGAGGAACCGAGATCAATGGCTGACGAACCGCTTGTCCTGGGCATCGAGACCTCCTGTGACGAGACCGGGGTCGGCATCGTCCGGGGCACCACCCTGCTGGCCGACGCCATCGCGTCCAGCGTCGACGAGCACGCCCGGTTCGGCGGTGTGGTGCCGGAGGTCGCGAGCCGGGCGCACCTGGAGGCCATGGTCCCCACCATCGACCGCGCGCTGAAGGAGGCGGGGGTGAGCGCCCGCGACCTCGACGGCATCGCGGTCACCGCCGGTCCCGGACTCGCCGGTGCCCTCCTGGTCGGGGTCTCCGCGGCGAAGGCGTACGCCTACGCCCTCGGCAAGCCCCTCTACGGCGTCAACCACCTCGCCTCCCACATCTGCGTCGACCAGCTGGAGCACGGGGCGCTGCCCGAGCCGACGATGGCGCTGCTGGTGTCCGGCGGGCACTCGTCCCTGCTGCTGTCGTCCGACATCACCTCCGACGTCCGGCCGATGGGCGCGACCATCGACGACGCGGCCGGCGAGGCCTTCGACAAGATCGCCCGGGTGCTGAACCTCGGCTTCCCGGGCGGCCCGGTCATCGACCGGTACGCGCGCGAGGGCGACCCGTCGGCGATCGCGTTCCCGCGCGGGCTGACCGGGCCGCGCGACCCGGCGTACGACTTCTCCTTCTCCGGCCTGAAGACGGCCGTCGCCCGCTGGATCGAGGCCAAGCGGGCCGCGGGGGAGGAGGTGCCGGTGCGCGATGTGGCGGCCTCCTTCCAGGAGGCGGTGGTGGACGTGCTGACCCGCAAGGCCGTGCGCGCCTGCAAGGACGAGGGCGTCGACCACCTGATGATCGGCGGCGGGGTCGCCGCCAACTCCCGCCTCCGGGTCCTCGCCCAGGAGCGCTGCGAGGCCGCCGGGATCCGTCTCCGGGTCCCGCGCCCCAAGCTGTGCACCGACAACGGCGCGATGGTCGCCGCCCTCGGTGCCGAGATGGTGGCCCGCAACCGCCCGGCCTCCAGCTGGGACCTCTCCGCCGACTCCTCCCTGCCGGTGACCGACCCGCACGTGCCGGGCCACGACCACGTGCACGAGGTGAGCAAGGAGAACCTCTACTCGTGACCGTCGCGCTGATGTGGGAGGCCCGGGCGGTCGAGGGCCGCGGCGAGGACCTGCTCGCCTGGGCCCGCCGCCAGGAGCTTCCCGTACGGCCGTTGCGCCGCGAGACCCTCCGGGCACCGCAGGACCGCGTCCTCGTCATCACCTGGTGGGACGCGGCCTACGACACCGAACTCCCCGAACTCCCGGAGCCGGGTGCGGACTTGGCCGCACGCGCGGTGCACCGGTGGCGGTTCGAGTCGGTGACGGCGGACTGACCCGGCGGTGGGCCGGGCCGCGCTCGGTCCGGCATCCGGATGGGCCTCGCGGCTCCCGCCCTCCGGGCGCCGCGCACCGAACTCCCGCACGCGGAGGTGACGTTCACCGAGGGCGTCGATCCGGTGGCGGCGGTGGACCGACCCGGCGGTGGGCCGGGCCCGGTCCGGTGTCAGGTGAGGGTGGTGGGCCGAGCCGAACGCGGAGCCCGGTCAGTCCGACACCTCCGTCTCGCAGCGCAGCCGGCGGTTCGGGCCCACCTCCCTCACCGGGCCCGTCAGCCGCAGCCGTGCGGTGTGCCGGACCTCCGAGCTCGACGCGGAGAGGCGCAGCTCCAGGTCGCCCGGTTCGACGACACGGCGGCCCCCGCGGTCGGTGAAGGCCGACAGGTCGGCGTGGAAGCGGAAGGTCACCCGGCGGGACGCGCCCGGCTCCAACTCCAGTCGCCGGTAGCCGATCAGTCGGACGTCCGGGCGGGTCACCGAGGCCACCGGGTCGTGCAGGTACAGCTGCACCACCTCGGCGCCCGGCCGGGCACCCGTGTTGCGGACGGTCAGTGACACGTCGTACGTGCCGTCCGTGCCGATCTCCGCCGGTGCCCCGCCCGTGAAGTCCTCCCACACGAACTCCGTGTAGGAGCGGCCGTGTCCGAAGGGGTACAGCGGGGTCGGGTCCAGGTTGCTGACCTCGCCCGCGAGGCCGAGCGGCGGCTGGAGGTAGGTCCAGGGCTGGCCGCCGGGCACCCGCGGCACGCTCACCGGGAGGCGGCCCGAGGGGTTCACGCGGCCCGACAGCACTCCCGCCACCGCCGGGCCGCCCTCCTCGCCGGGGAAGAAGGCCTGGACGACCGCGCCGAGCCGGCCGTCCCAGCGGCCGAGCGCGTAGGGGCGGCCGGTCAGCAGGACCAGCACCACCGGGACGCCGGTCGCCACCAGTGAGTCCAGCAACTCGCCCTGGACACCGGGCAGTCGCAGGTCCGTCACGTCGCAGCCCTCGCCCGAGGTGCCCCGCCCGAACAGGCCCGCCCGGTCGCCGAGCACCGCCACGCAGACGTCCGCCTCGGCCGTCCGGGCCACCGCCTCCTCGAAGCCCGCGGTGTCCGGGTCGTCGACCCCGCAGCCCTCGGTGAACGTCACCTTGGCGTCGGGGAGTTCGGAGCGCAGCGCCTGAAGGACCGTGGGGATCTCGATGCCCATCGGGATGTCGGGGTGGTGGGTGAGGACATGGGAGGGGAAGGAGTAGCAGCCCAGCATGGCGAGGGCGTCGGCGGCGCGTGGGCCGACGACCGCGATCCGGGTGTCCGGGGCCAGCGGGAGCAGGCCGTCCGGGTTGTCGAGGAGGACCACCGACTCCTCGGCCAGGCGCCGGGCCAGGGCCCGGTTCGCCGTCGAGTCGAGGTCGATCCGCTCGGTGGGCTCCGGGTTCCAGCCCTCGTCCAGCAGGCCCAGCTCGCACTTCTGGAGCAGGACCCGGCGGGCCGCCCGGTCGATCAGCGCCTCGGGCACCTCGCCCGCGCGGACGGCCTCGATCAGGGGGGTGCCGTAGCACTTGAGGGTGGGCAGTTCGACGTCGAGGCCCGCCGCGAGGGCCGCGTGCGCCGCGCCCGCCTCGGTGCCGGCGATCCGGTGCTGGCTCTGCAGGAAACCGACGCCGAAGTAGTCCGCGACCACCGTGCCGGTGAACCCCCACTCCTCGCGCAGCAGTTCGGTCAGCAGGCCGGGATCGGCGGAGGCCGGGACGCCGTCGGTGTCGGTGTACGCGGCCATCACCGAGCGGGCCCCGCCCTCGCGCAGGGCGAACTCGAAGGGCGGCAGGGTGATGTCGGCGAACTCCCGCACCCCCGCCCGCACGGGCGCGAGATTGCGGGCCCCGGCCGAGGAGGCGTACCCGGCGAAGTGCTTGAGCGTGGCCACGATCCCGGCCGACTCCAGGCCGCGGACATAGGCGGCGCCGATCGTGCCCACCAGGTACGGGTCCTCGCCGATCGTCTCCTCGACCCGTCCCCAGCGCGGGTCGCGGACGACGTCCAGGACGGGGGCCAGACCCTGGTGGACGCCGACCGCGCGCAGGTCGCGGCCGATCGCGCCGGCCATCTCCTCGACGAGTCCTGCGTCCCAGCTCGCGCCCCAGGCGAGCGGGACCGGGTAGGCGGTGGCCCGCCAGGTGGTGAAGCCGGCCAGGCACTCCTCGTGGGCCAGCGCCGGGATGCCGAAACGGCCCGCCTCGGCGATACGGCGCTGGGCGCGGGCCAGTGCCTGCGCGCCCAGCGCCGGGTCCACGGGGGCGGTGCCGAACGGGCGGGTGAGCTGGCCCAGGCCCCGGGTGATCAGCTCGTCCCAGTCGTAGTCGGCGGTCATCTCGCGCTGGAGGGGGGCGACTCCGCCCCCGTCCGTGCTGGCGCCCACCCACACGCCGTAGAGCTGGGCGGTCTTCTCCTCCAGGGTCATCCGGGAGAGGAGGTCGTCGACGCGGTCGGAGGCGGTCAGGGCGGGGTCACGCCAGGGCGCGGTGGTCATGTAACTCCTGTCGGGCTCGACTGTCGGGTCGACGAACCTCGCGAATGTTTCGATATCCAATCCGAATGTTTTGGGAACCTAGGGCCGTCAGGAGGGTTCGTCAAGAGGTCGCGCAGGGATACGATCGCCGCCATGACACCCCCGGAGCCCGCTGAAACCCGGACGACTTCCCCGACGGCAGGACGGTCGCCGCAGACGGCCACGCTGGCCGAGATCGCTCGTGAGGCCGGCGTGTCGGCGCCGACAGTTTCGAAGGTCCTCAACGGCCGTGCCGACGTCGCACCCTCGACCCGCGCCCGCGTCGAGGATCTGCTGCGCGCGCACGGCTACCGGCGCCGGCGTGCCGAGGCGAGCCGTTCGCCCCTGATCGACCTGGTCTTCCACGAGCTGGAGAGCGCGTGGGCGATGGAGGTCATCCGGGGCGTGGAGAACGTGGCCCGCGACGCCGGGCTCAGTGTCGTGCTGAGCGAGAGCGCGGGGCGGCTCACGCCCGGCCGTACCTGGGCCGACCAGGTCGCCGCCCGCCGCCCGCACGGGGTGGTGCTTGTGCTGTCCGGCCTCGACGACTCCCAGCGTGCGCTGCTGGGCAGCAGGTCGATCCCGTTCGTGGTGATGGACCCGGCCGGTGATCCGGGCGCCGACGTGCCCTCCATCGGCGCGACCAACTGGCAGGGCGGGCTCGCCGCGACCCGGCACCTGGTCGAGCTGGGGCACCGCAGGATCGGCACGATCAGCGGGCCCTCCCGCATGATGTGCAGCCGCGCCCGTGTCGACGGGTACCGGGCCGCCCTGGAGACCGCGGGGCTGCCCGTCGACCCCGAGCTGATCATGGCCGGCGACTTCCACCACGAGACCGGCTACCGCCAGGGCCTGGAACTGCTGCGCCGCCCGGACCGGCCCACCGCGGTCTTCGCCGGCAACGACCTCCAGGCCCTCGGCCTGTACGAGGCGGCCCGCGAGCTGGGGCTGCGCATCCCGGAGGACCTCAGCGTGGTCGGCTTCGACGACCTTCCGGTGGCGCGCTGGGTGGGGCCGCCGCTGACGACCGTACGGCAGCCCCTGACGGAGATGGCCGAGGCCGCCGCCAAGCTGGTACTGGACCTGGGCCGAGAGGGCGGAAGCCAGGCAGCGACCCGCGTGGAACTGGCGACCACGTTGGTGGTACGAAGCAGCACGGCGCCGGTCGGGGGC
>NZ_RSAJ01000205.1 GCF_003933965.1 Streptomyces sp. RP5T | reverse complement strand
GGTCGAACCCGCCCATGATCCCGATCCCGCGCACCACGACCTCGACGCCGGGCGGCACGATCACCTGCACCCCGCCCATGATCGCGACACAGTTGATCACGACCTCGCCGGCGGCGAAGTTCGCCTCCCGCAGATCGATCTCGCCGCCGCCCCAGAAGGCGAAGCAGTTGAAGCGCCGGGGCACGGTCCACCGCCCCCTGCGCTGGAACCCGGACATCACGGCGACAGCCCAGGTCGAGGAGCCCTCGCCGCCGACGATCCGGGACGCCCAACTCCCGTCCGGCTCGGGCCGCTTGCGCATGTCGACCTTGCCGGCGGTCACCGGCCCAGCCGGCAGGTCCCGGGTGATCGGGGCGAGTTCGCCGTACGTCCGCGCCTTGTACGTGGCGTCCAGCCGCTCCTCGAACTCCTCCATGTCGAGCCGCCCCTCCGCGAGGGCGTCCCGCAGGACCTCGGCGACTCGCTCACGATCGGCGTCGGCAGCACGCAGCTCCGGGAGATCCTCCGTCATACGAGCAGCCTACGAGGTACCTCGCTCCACGGCTACGACACCGCTTTCTCCGCTTCTCCCGCGTACATCTTGGCGATCACCGCCTCGATGTCCGGCTCCCGCACCGACAGGTCCACCAGCGGATACTCCGCCGCGATCCGCGCGACCAGGGCCGCCGCCGACTCGGCCGCCGGGAACGCCAGCCACTGCCGGGGCCCCTCCACCTTCACCACGCGCGCGGGCGCCGCCTCGATCGGCTCCAGCTCCCGCTCCAGGTCCACCACCAGCGTGCGCTCGCTCTCGCCCACCTCGTGCAGGCCGGCGAGGGGACCGTCGTACATCAGGCGGCCGTGGTCGATGACCATCACGCGGGAGCAGAGCTGCTCGATGTCCTGGAGGTCGTGCGTGGTCAGCAGGACCGTGGTGCCGCGCTCGGCGTTCAACTCCCGCAGGAATCCCCGCACCTTGGCCTTGGAGATGACGTCGAGCCCGATGGTCGGCTCGTCCAGGTACAGCACCTCGGGGTCGTGCAGCAGGGCCGCCGCGATGTCGCCCCGCATGCGCTGGCCCAGGGACAACTGCCGCACCGGGACGTCCAACAGGGCTCCCAGTTCGAGGAGTTCGACGCAGCGGTCGAGGTTCTCGCGGTAACGGGCGTCCGGGATGCGGTACATGCGGTGCATCAGCTGATAGGAGTCGATCAGCGGGAGGTCCCACCACAGCGTGGTCCGCTGGCCGAAGACGACCCCGATGCGGTGGGCCAGGCGGGTGCGCTCGCGGGACGGGTCGATGCCGGCCACCCGCAGCCGGCCGCCGGACGGGGTCAGGATGCCCGTCAGCATCTTGATCGTCGTCGACTTGCCGGCGCCGTTCGGGCCGATGTACCCGACCATCTCGCCGCGCGCCACGGTGAAGGAGATCGAGTCGACCGCCCGCACCTGGCGCCGCTCCCGTTTCAGGAACCCGGTCTTCTTGCGCACGTCGAAGACCTTCTCGACGCGGTCCAGTTCGATGAAGGCGTCCACCGCCACGTCCACCTCTAACTCCCCGTACTCCGATACGACCCGAGCCCCGCGCGCCACGCGAGCCCGGCCAGCGCACCGCACCCCACCGCCACCAGCGGCGGCGCGAAGGCCGCCCACTGCGGCAGGTCCAGCGGGTACGGCCGCCCCAACACATAGGAGGCCGGCACCCAGTTGACGAAGGCGAGCGGCAGCATGAACGTCACCCCGCGCACCAGGTCCTTGCCGAACACCGTCGGCGGATACTGGAGCAGGGTCGTACCGCCGTACGTGAACGCGTTCTGCACCTCGGAGGCGTCCTGCGCGAAGATCTGGAAGGCCGCGCCCGCCACGAACACCGCGGAGAAGATCGCCGCGCCGCTGATCACCATCACCGGCACCAGCAGCACCTTCGCCGCACTCCAGTCGACGTCCACCGAGGCCAGCGCCCACACCAGCACCACCGTGCCCTGGGTGATCCGGCCCAGGCGGCGCACCGCGAAACGGTCCGCGCCGATCTGCGCGAGCACCGGCGCCGGCCGCACCAGCAGGATGTCGAACGAGCCGTCCCGGATCCGGGAGCCCAGCACGTCCATCGAGCCCAGCGCCAGGTCGGCGATGCCGAAGGCGGTCACCGAGAGGCCGTAGAGGAAGGCGATCTCGGGCAGGCGCCAGCCGCCCAGCGAGTCGACCTGCGAGAACATCAGCAGGATCCCGGCGAAGTCCAGGCCGGTCATCAGCAGGTTGCCGCACATCGTCACGACGAACGAGGTGCGGTAGGTCATGGCGGACCGCACCCACATCCCGGCGATCAGCCGGTAGGCCCGCACCCCCTCGGCCAGGCGGGACGTCTCAGCCACCCTGCACCACCACCCGCCGGGTCGCCGCCGACTGGAGCAGCCGCCCGGCCCCGAGCAGCACCACCGCCCAGGTCGCCTGGAAGGCGTACGCGCCGAGCGGGTCGGCCTCCCCCATCAGCACGTCCGCCGGAACCTGCAGCTGCGCCGACCACGGCAGCGCCCGCACGAGGTCGCCCAGCGCGCCGGGGAAGGCGTTGAGCGGGAACACGATGCCCGAGCAGAAGACGCCCGTGATCATCACGGCCTGCATGACGCCCATGCCGTCCATCAGCCAGAACACGCTCAGCGCCGCGAGATAGCGGATCCCGAAGCTGACCACCATCGCCAGCAGCAGCGCCACGAACAGGGCCGCCCAGGACATGACGTCGGTGGGCAGCGCCATCGGGAAGAACAACGCCCCGAAGACGAAGGGGATCACTCCGCGTCCCAGCAACTGGAACAACGAGCGGCCCAAGTCGCTCGCCAGCCACCACAGTTGCAGGTCGGCGGGACGGTACAGGTCGACGGCGATCTCGCCCGTGCGGATCCGCTCGATCACGTCCTTCTCGGCGCCGCCGCCCTGGATGGCCAGCGTCGAGTACAGGCACTGCCCCAGCCAGACGTAGGTGACCGCCTGCGCCTGGTCATAGCCCCCCAGATGGGGCTTCTCGTCCCACAGCGCGAGGTACGTGTAGACGAGGATCACACCGAATACGGTGTTGGTGAACACCCCCGCGAACGTGGCCGCGCGATATGTCGCGTATCGTCTGAATCCCCCTGCCGCGACGGCCGCGTACAACCGCCAGGAACCCACCTTCACAGCCCTCCTCGGCCCGCCGGGCACCGAAGCGCAGGAGCCTAGTGCGCAGGTGACGGGGCGGGCCACCCATTTTCCGGGCGAGACGCGCGCCATATCCGGGAACGGAACGCAGGGTGCGAGAGTCTTCAACAGGGGACGCAGAAGGCGTACGAGGTCGTACGGGAACGTACGACGCGAAACAGGAGTCCGTGCACGAGATGAGCGACCAGCCGCAGCAGCCGACGCCCGAGGGCTGGGCACCGACCGACCCACAGGCGGCTGAAGAGCCCGACGGGAAGAAGAAGGCCAAGCGGCCCAGGCGCACCGGCTGGCGACGGCTGATCCCGACCTGGCGCATGGTGCTCGGCACCCTCGTCCTCGGACTGGTCACCCTGGCGGGCCTGTTCTTCCTCGGCTACTCGATGGTCAAGATCCCGCCGGCCAACGCGCTCGCCACCAAGCAGACCAACGTCTACCTTTACGCCGACGGCAGCCAACTGGCCCGCGACGGCGAGGTCAACCGCGAGAACGTCTCCCTCTCGCAGGTCTCCAAGGACGCCCAGCACGCCGTACTCGCCGCCGAGGACCGCGACTTCTACACCGAGTCCGCGATCGACCCGAAGGCCATGCTCCGCGCCGGCTGGAACACCGCCACCGGCAAGGGCAAGCAGTCCGGCTCGACGATCACCCAGCAGTACGTGAAGAACTACTACCTGGCCCAGGAGCAGACCGTCACCCGCAAGGTGAAGGAGTTCTTCATCTCGATCAAGCTGGACCGCACCCAGTCCAAGGACCGGATCCTGGAGGGCTACCTCAACACCAGCTACTTCGGCCGCAACGCCTACGGCATCCAGGCCGCCGCCCAGGCCTACTACGGCATGGACGCCGTCGACCTCGACCCGGCCCACGCCGCCTACCTCGCCGCGCTGGTCAACGCGCCGAGCGAGTACGACGTCGTCGCCCACCCCGGGAACAAGCCCGCCGCCGAGGCCCGCTGGAACTACGTCCTGGACGGCATGGTCAAGAAGGGCTGGCTGACCCAGTCGGCGCGCACCGGCCTGAAATTCCCGATGCCGAGGGAACAGACCATCTCCACCGGCCTGTCCGGGCAGCGCGGCTACATCAAGGACGCGGTCGAGGACTACATCATCGCCAACAAGATCCTCACCAAGGACCAGTTGGAGGCCGGCGGCTACCGCATCACCACCACCCTCGACAAGAACAAGCAGAACGCCTTCGTGAAGGCCGTCGACGACCAGGTGATGAAGAAGCTCGACAAGAAGAACAACAAGGTCGACAACTACGTCCGCGCGGGCGGCGCCTCCGTCGACCCGAAGACCGGCAGGGTCGTCGCGATGTACGGCGGCATCGACTACGTCAAGCAGTACACGAACGGCGCGACCCGCGGCGACTTCCAGGTCGGCTCCATCTTCAAGCCCATCGTGTTCGCCGCCGCCGTCCAGAACGACTCCGAGACCCAGGACGGCCGGCTCATCACCCCCAACACCTACTACGACGGCACCAACAAGCGTCCGGTCGTGGGGTGGAGCGGCGGGGCCTACGCCCCCGAGAACGAGGACCAGAGCTCCTACGGCGAGATCACCGTCCGCGCGGCCACCGACAAGTCCGTCAACTCGGTGTACGCGCAGATGGCCGTCGACGTCGGCTCCGACAAGGTCAAGCAGACCGCGATCGACCTGGGCATCCCTTCCGACACCCCGGACCTGACCGCCTCCCCGTCCATCGCGCTCGGCGTGAACACCGCGAGCGTCCTCGACATGGCGGAGGCCTACGCCACCCTCGCCAACCACGGCCGGCACGGCGCGTACACGATGATCGACAAGATCACCAAGGACGGTGAGTCGACCGTCGAGCTGCCCAAGCAGCGCACCAAGCAGGCCGTCAGCCGCGAGGCCGCCGACACCACCACCTCGGTCCTGCAGAGCGTCGTCGAGAACGGCACCGCCACCGCCGCCCAGGGCGCGGACCGCCCCGCCGCGGGCAAGACCGGCACCGCGGAGGACGACAAGGCGGCCTGGTTCGCCGGCTACACCCCCGAACTGGCCACCGTCGTCTCCGTCATGGGCCAGGACCCGGTGACCGCCCAGCACAAGCCGCTGTACGGCGCGATGGGCCTGGAGCGCGTCAACGGCGGCGGGCCGCCCGCCGAGATCTGGGCGCAGTACACCAAGGCCGCCCTCAAGGGGAAGCCGGTCGCCGACTTCGACCTGGAGCTCCAGGACGGCGCCGAGGTGCAGGCCCCGAGCAGCCAGGCCCCCACCGACCCGACCACCGGCGGCCAGGACGGCGGCGGCACCACGGGCGACACCAGCGGCGGCCAGGAGACCCCGGGCCAGACGGCGGGGCAGACCGCGGGCCAGTCCCAGGGGCAGACCCAGGGTCAGGACAACGGCGGCACCACCACCGGGGGCGACACGACCACGGGCGGGGCCACCGGCGGCACGACCACCGACGGGGGCACGACCGACGGCGGGACCACCGGGGACCCCTCCACCTCGGGCGGTACGACCGACGGCGGCACCTCGGGCGACACGACCGGAGGCACCACCGGGGACACACCGAGCGGCGGGGCGACGGGCGGCCAGAACCTGCTGACCACCAGCCGCCGGGAATGACCGCGCCTCAGTGACCCGAGGTCGCCTTCAGCCCGACCACGGCGACCAGCAGCAGACAGACGAAGAAGATCCGCGCGGCGGTGACCGGCTCGCCCAGCACCACCATGCCGAGCACCGCCGCCCCGGCCGCCCCGATCCCGACCCAGACGCCGTAGGCCGTCCCGATGGGAAGGGACCTGGCGGCGTACGACAGCAGGATCATGCTGGCGACGATCCCGGCACCGGTGAGAAGGCTGGGCACGAGCCGGGTGAACCCGTCCGTGTACTTCATGCCGATCGACCAGCCGACTTCGAGCAGACCGGCGACCACGAGCAGAACCCAGGCCATGACGGACACCTCCGGGACATACGACGGAACGGGGTGCGTCGTCTTTGCCTGTCCCGGTACGGCGCGTCTCGTCGGGCTCCTTCGAAGATAGCAAGAGAACGGCAAAAAGGGCCGGTGACGATGGTCACCGGCCCTTTACAGCCGTCATTCCGAAGGTTCCGGTTCTAGAGGTACAGGCCCGTCGAGTCCTCGGACCCCTCGAACCGGTCGGCCGCCACGGCGTGCAGGTCACGCTCCCGCATGAGGACGTACCCGGTCCCGCGGACCTCGACCTCGGCCCGGTCCTCGGGGTCGTACAGCACCCGGTCCCCCGGCTCCACGGTCCGTACGTTCTGTCCCACGGCGACGACCTCGGCCCAGGCCAGCCGGCGTCCGACGGCCGCGGTGGCGGGAATGAGGATGCCGCCACCCGACCGCCGCTCGCCCTCACCGTTCTCCTGCCGCACGAGCACGCGGTCGTGCAGCATCCGGATGGGCAGCTTGTCGTTCGGGGTGTCGTTTCTCTTGGCGCTCACGCCACTGAACCTACCTGTCCTCGACGCCCGTGTACGCGGCCGGGTCAGCCCTTGCGGCGCCGGGTTCCCAGGGCGAGCAGCCCCACGAGTCCCACGGCGACGAGGGCGACGGGCAGGACGCGCTCCAGCCGGGGCGCGCCCTCCTCGTCCACGAACTGGGCCTTCACGTCCGTGACCGCCTTGTTCACGGAGACGTACGCCCGCCCGAGCGTGTGGTCGATGTTGGAGACGACTTTGGCCTTGGCGTCGCCGACGATCGTCTTCGGGTGCACGCGCACCCCGATCTCGTCGAGCGTCTCCGCCAGCACCTCGCGGCGGCGCTTGATGTCCGCCTCGATCTGCGCCGGGGTCCTGGTGTCCGACGTGTCCGCCACGGTAGAGCCTCCGGGGTCGCTGCTAGTTGTCCTGGACAGTCTGTCAGTTCCGCCCGCCACCGCACTGTCAGGACCCCCGGTTACGCTGACCCAATGAGCGAGCGACTCCAGCCCGGGGACGTGGCCCCCGCCTTCACCCTGCCCGACGCCGACGGCAACGACGTGTCCCTCTCCGCCCACAAGGGCCGCAAGGTCATCGTCTACTTCTACCCGGCCGCCCTGACCCCCGGCTGCACGAAGCAGGCCTGCGACTTCACCGACAACCTGGAGGTGCTGGCCGGCGCGGGCTACGACGTCATCGGCATCTCCCCGGACAGCCCGGAGAAGCTGGCGAAGTTCCGCGAGAAGGAGTCCCTGAAGGTCACCCTCCTCGCCGACCCGGACAAGACCGTGACCGAGGCCTACGGGGCCTACGGCGAGAAGAAGAACTACGGCAAGACCTACATGGGCGTCATCCGCTCCACGGTCGTCGTCGACGAGGAGGGCAAGGTCGAACGGGCCCTGTACAACGTCCGCGCCACGGGTCACGTGGCGAAGATCATCAAGGACCTGGACATCTGAGCCTGCCTGTTCCTGCCGATCGGCTCGCCCCGGACCACCCGGGACGAGCCGCTTTACATTTCGGGCGTGACTGTCCGATAAGCGGTTCGCTACTCCGTACGAGGTCGCGAACACGCGGTCGGGAACGGAGGGGGTTCGGTGGGGGCGAGTGTGTACACCAGGGAGCGGCTGGAGGAGGCGGCTCGGGGGGCTCGGACGTTGTCGGAGGCGTGTCTGAGGTTGGGGGTGGATCCCAAGGGCTGGAAGCGACGGTACGTCCACGAGCGGATGAAAAAGCTCGGGGTGGATGTCTCGCACTTCGAACGGGAGGGTGCCAAGTGGACACGGGACATCCTTCAGCCGGTGGTCGCGGCGTCGACGAGCGTCAATGACGTCCTGCGTCGACTCGGGCTTGAGGTGGTCGGCGGCCACCACACCAACATCTCTCGGCGCATCAAGGCCTACGGCATCGACACCTCACACTTCACGCCAGTGGTGCGCACGGAAAGTCAGCGGTACAACCAGCGCCGCCGGACGGCCGAGGAGATCCTCGTCGAAGACACCTCGAAAGACGCACGCCGCGTACCGAGCACCCGCCTCAAGCGTGCGATGAGTGAAGTGGGCGTTGAGGAGTGCTGCGAAATGTGCGGGATCGAAGGGGTCTGGCTCGGCGAGCCGCTCCCCCTTGAGGTCGACCACATCGACGGCAACTGGCGGAACAACCGCGTCGAGAACCTGCGGCTGCTGTGTCCCAACTGCCACTCGACGACGGACAGTTACCGAGGGCGCGGCAAGGGCAGGGCTTCATGAGCAGCGGCGTGCAATACACCCGGGAGCGACTGACGGAAGCCGCCGCGCGGTGTTCCGACCTCGACGAGGTCATCGCTCTCTTCGGCACCCGGCCCTACGGCTATCTGCGCACGTATCTCGCCAGGCGATTCGCTCACTTCGACATCGACATTTCGCACTTTCGACCCTGTGGCAGATCCGCGCGGCCCACCCGCGACGAGCTACGCGTGGTGGTTGCCGACTCGACCTCCGTGTCAGAGGTGCTGCGTCGCCTCGGCCGCACGGACAACGGTGCGCAGCGACAGAAGCTGCGCAAGTGGATCGCCGACGATCACCTCACGACGGACCACTTCCTTGGGCAGGCACACCAGCGGGGCAGACCAGCGCCGAACTCCAAGCGCCCCGAGGACGTTCTGGTACGGCACGAGGGCACCCACCGGACGGCGACGAAGCGACTGCGCCGGGCGCTTGACGCGGTCGGGGTACCCGAGGAATGCGCCAGGTGCGGAGTCGGCCCCGTGTGGCTGGGCAAACCCATGACCTTGGAGGTCGACCACGTCAACGGCGATTGGCGCGACGACCGACGGGAGAACCTGCGGCTGCTGTGCCCCAACTGCCACGCGATCACCAGCACGTGGTGCAGGGGAGGTCGGCGAGTGACTCGCGGCTCCCAGTAGAGTAGGCACCGCTGCGGGCCCGTATCCCAGCTGGCAAGAGGATGCCGGTTTAGATCCGGTATGTCGTGGGTTCGAGTCCCACCGGGCCCACCTTATGAAGGGCGCCCCATCGCTAGGTGAGGCGCCCTTCAACGTCAGCCCAACAGCTCCCGAACCACCGGCACCAGCGCCCGGAACGCCTTCCCCCGGTGGCTGATCGCGTTCTTTTCCTGTGCTGACATCTCGGCGCACGTGCGGGTCTCGCCCTCCGGCTGGAGGATCGGGTCGTAGCCGAAGCCGTTGGTGCCCGCCGGGATGTGACGGAGGATGCCCTTCAGTTGGCCCTCGACCACCCTCTCCGTGCCGTCCGGCAGGGCGAGGGCCGCCGCGCAGGCGAAGTGGGCCCCGCGGTGCTCCTCGGCGATGTCGGAGAGTTGGGCCAGGAGCAGGTTCAGGTTCGCGGCGTCGTCTCCGTGCGTCCCCGACCAGCGGGCCGAGAAGATGCCCGGGGCGCCGTTCAGGACGTCCACGCAGAGGCCCGAGTCGTCGGCGACGGCGGGCAGGCCCGTGGCCTGGGCCAATGCGTGCGCCTTGAGCAGGGCGTTCTCCGCGAAGGTGACGCCCGTTTCCTTGACGTCGGGGATCTCGGGGTAGGCGTCCGCGCCGACGAGGTCGAAGGGTAGACCTGCGTCGGCGAGGATGTCGTGGAGTTCGGTGATTTTGCCGGCGTTGCGGGTGGCGAGGATCAGGCGCGTCATGCCCACCAGTATTACGGCGTGCAGACCTTGGTCAGTTCGCCGGCCGCGTCGGTGACGGGACTGAGGTCGGGGGTCTCGTCGCCGTTCTTCACCGCCGTGCGGACGTTGGTCACGGCCGTGTTCAGGTCGTCGACCGCCTTGTTGACGTCGGTGTTGTCGGTCTTGTCGCCGATCTCGTCGAGGTTCTGGTCGATGGAGGCGAGGGCCTCGTCGATCTGGGTGGGGTCGTTCGACGCGTTCTCCACGGCCTGCTGGAGGTCGGTGACGCTGTCGGCGACGGCCTCGGCGGTCTGGACGCAGTCCAGGGCCTTGCTGACGGCGTCGCAGCCGGTGGCGAGGCCGGTGGTGAGGACTGCGGCGGCCACCGCGGCGGCGATGGTGATATGGCGGCTACGGCGGCGTCGGCTGGCGGCCATGGATCTGTTCCCTCCCTGAGGCAGGCCTTGAGGAGGCCCCCGTTGACTGGCCGGGCGCCCGTTGTGCACAGCGGGCGCCCGTACCCCCGAAGACGCCGGGACGGCGGGTCGGGTTGCGCCTGCCGGCCGCCGTTCTTGGCGGTCCCTTTACCTTTCGAGGACCGTGTCGAGCGCCTTGCTCTGCAGGACGGCGAGTTCGGAGCAGCCGAGGACCGCGAGGTCGAGGAGGGAGTTGAGCTCGTCGCGGGCGAAGGGCTCGGCCTCGGCGGTGCCCTGGACCTCGACGAAGCGGCCGTCGCCGGTGCAGACGACGTTCATGTCGGTGTCGGCCTTGACGTCCTCCTCGTAGCGGAGGTCGAGGAGGGGGACTCCGCCGACGATGCCCACGGAGACGGCGCTCACGGTTCCGGTCAGCGGCCTGCGGCCGGCCTTGACGAGCTTCTTGCCCTGGGCCCAGGTGATGGCGTCGGCGAGGGCGACGTAGGCGCCGGTGATGGCGGCCGTGCGGGTGCCGCCGTCGGCCTGCAGGACGTCGCAGTCGAGGACGATGGTGTTCTCGCCGAGCGCCTTGTAGTCGATCACCGCGCGCAGGGAGCGGCCGATGAGGCGGCTGATCTCGTGCGTGCGGCCGCCGATCTTGCCGCGGACGGACTCGCGGTCGCCGCGGGTGTTGGTGGCGCGGGGCAGCATGGAGTACTCGGCGGTGACCCAGCCCTCGCCGCTGCCCTTGCGCCAGCGAGGGACGCCTTCGGTGACGGAGGCGGTGCAGAAGACCTTCGTGTCGCCGAAGGAGACGAGGACGGAGCCCTCGGCGTGCTTGCTCCAGCCGCGTTCGATGGTGACCGGGCGGAGTTGTTCGGGGGTGCGGCCGTCGATTCGAGACATGGCGACGAGCCTATCGGCCTCCCGGGTGAGCGTTCGGTGCGCTCAGCTCACATCATGTCCTCGATCTCGGCGGCGATCGGGTCGGCGTCGGTGCCGATGACGACCTGGATCGCGGTGCCCATCTTGACGACGCCGTGGGCGCCGGCGGCCTTGAGGGCGGCCTCGTCGACGAGGGCGGCGTCGTGGACCTCGGTGCGCAGGCGGGTGATGCAGCCCTCGATCTCGTCGATGTTGCCGATGCCGCCGAGTCCGGCGACGATCTTCTCTGCCTTGGTGGCCATGTCGTTCTCCTCCTGCACGGTCGAAAGGTGACGTCGCACTCAGCAATCGTCGGTGACTGGTCTACACCACCCGACAGGCGGTCGCCAACTGGCGAGTTCAGCCGGTCGGAATGATCGTTCGGGGGCCGCGTTTCGCCTCCGTGCGCTCCGTGATCTTCCGGTCCTGCGGTTGCGGAATTGACGGGTTCCTTATAACGCCCCCATCGTGTACAACAGGTCTACACCACTGAGTGGTGTAGACCACCACCCGATGGAGGAAGCGTCATGAGCACCGCCACCGAGACGGCGGCCCCCGCGAAGAAGCGGGGATCCGGTCTTTTCCAGGGCCTGCAGAAGGTCGGCCGCAGTTTGCAGCTCCCGATCGCCGTGTTGCCGGCGGCGGGGCTGATGGTCCGGCTCGGCCAGGACGACGTATTCGGCAAGGACGGCCTGGGCTGGGACAAGGTCGCCTCCGTCTTCGCCAACGCCGGCGGCGCCATCACCGGCGCCCTCCCGATGCTCTTCTGCATCGGTGTGGCGATCGGCTTCGCCAAGAAGGCCGACGGCTCGACCGCGCTCGCCGCGCTGGTGGGCTTCCTGGTGTACAGCAAGGTCCTGGAGTCGTTCCCGGTCACCGAGGCGAAGATCACCAAGGGAGCGGACATAGCCGCGACCTACAACAACCCCGGCGTCCTCGGCGGCATCATCATGGGTCTGCTCTCGGCGGTCCTGTGGCAGCGCTACCACCGCAAGAAGCTGGTCGACTGGCTCGGCTTCTTCAACGGCCGCCGCCTGGTACCGATCATCATGGCCTTCGTCGGTGTCGCGGTCGGCGTGTTCTTCGGACTGGTCTGGGAGCCGATCGGTGACGCCATCACCAACTTCGGCGAGTGGATGACCGGCCTGGGATCCTTCGGTGCCGCTCTCTTCGGCGCGATCAACCGCGGGCTCATCCCGATCGGCATGCACCAGTTCGTGAACACGGTGGCGTGGTTCCAGCTCGGTGAGTTCAAGGACGCCGCAGGCCATGTCTGGGTGGGCGACTACAACCGCTTCCTGCACGGCGACCCGACCGCCGGAATGTTCATGTCCGGCTTCTTCCCGATCATGATGTTCGGTCTGCCCGCCGCCGCCATGGCCATCGCGCACACCGCTCGGCCCGAGCGCCGCAAGGCCGTGACCGGCATGATGGTCTCGCTCGCCCTGACGTCCTTCGTGACCGGTGTGACCGAGCCGATCGAGTTCTCGTTCATGTTCATCGCCCCGATCCTCTACGTGATCCACGCGGTGCTGACCGCCGTGTCCATGGCCGTCACCTGGGGGCTGGGCGTGCACGCGGGCTTCAACTTCTCCGCGGGCTTCATCGACTACGCGCTGAACTGGAACCTGGCCACCAAGCCCTGGATGATCATCCCCATCGGCCTGGTGTTCGCCGCGATCTACTACTCGGTCTTCCGCTTCGCCATCATCAAATGGAACCTCCCCACCCCCGGCCGCGAGCCCGAGGAGGAGGTCGAGGATCTCACCAAGGCGTGAGAGCCGGTCGAGACGTGGCGAGGCCCCCGGAGTCCTGAACCTCTCCGGGGGCCTCGTCATGTCGGAGGGGCTAGATCTCGTACGACTCCCTCGGCGTCGCCAGGGACACCGGGCCGTCGAAGACCGCGCGCGCGTCGGCGAGGTTGACCTGGGGGTCGGTCCACGGGGGGATGTGGGTGAGGACCAGGCGGCGGGCGCCTGCCCGGGTCGCGGTCTCACCCGCCTCGCGGCCGTTGAGGTGCAGGTCGGGGATGTCCTCCTTGCCGTGCGTGAAGGCGGCCTCGCACAGGAACAGGTCGGTGTCGCGGGCGAGTTCGGTCAGGGCGGGGCTCAGCCCCGTGTCGCCGGAGTAGGTCAGCGACCGGCCGCCGTGCTCGATCCGGATGCCGTACGCCTCGACCGGGTGCGCCACGCGTTCCGTGTGGACGGTGAACGGGCCGATGTCGAAGGTGGACGGCTTGACCGTGTGGAAGTCGAAGACCTCGCTCATGGAGGAGGCGGTGGGGGTGTCGGCGTAGGCCGTGGTCAGACGGTGTTCGGTGCCCTCGGGGCCGTAGACCGGGATGGGGTCGCAGCGGCCGCCGTCGTGGCGGTAGTAGCGCGCGACGAAGTACGCGCACATGTCGATGCAGTGGTCGGCGTGCAGATGGCTGAGGAAGATCGCGTCGAGGTCGTAGAGACCGCAGTGGCGCTGCAGCTCGCCCAGGGCACCGTTGCCCATGTCGAGAAGCAGCCGGTAGCCGTCGGCCTCGACGAGGTAGCTCGAGCAGGCCGATTCCGCGGACGGGAACGACCCCGAGCAGCCGACGACGGTGAGCTTCATGAAACAGAAACCTCCGCTGGCGGGAACTTTTCTGGGAAAGAGACGGGGGTCGTGCGGTCCGTCGAGCGTAAGGCGCAAAACCTCCGGTCGCTCCTCCGCCAAGGGCTGTTGTGGGCGAACTCACCTGTGGTGTCACCGGTTCGGCTGGACCAGGGGCGCGCCAGGAGTGTGACCGCGCTAACGGCTTGAACAGAGGGCGCGCGGGGCAGATCGCGCGCCGGTAACGTCCTCCCCATGGACAGGTCCTGGTGGCTCGCGCTCGCGGCGGTGGTGTTGCTCGCACTGATCGCCACGCTGGTGGACGGG
>NZ_RSAJ01000204.1 GCF_003933965.1 Streptomyces sp. RP5T | reverse complement strand
GGTCGGGGGTGGTCGGGTCGGGGCCACGGCGCGGGGCCAGCGAGTCCTCGGTGAAGCGGGCGAAGCGGATCTCGTCGCGCGCGTCGGCGGTCCCGCCCTCGTACAGCAGACCCACCGTGTCCTCGTCGACGGGGGCCATGTCGGAGTAGCCGGACCAGTCGTCGGTGACGACCGTGGCGCGGTCGGGGGTGTCCCAGGTGCGGCCGCCGTCGTAGGAGGAGCGGATCGTCATCGTGCGACGGCGGTCCGGGTCCGCCGGACAGGACAGCAGCAGACGCTCGCCGAGGCCGAGGGTGGCGCACTGGACCTGCGGCGCGTACAGGTCCGGGACGGCCCGGAACGGGGCGGCGAAGCTGTCGCCGCCGTCGGGACTGACGGCCTGGGTGCGGTGACCGAGGTCGGTACCGTCCTGCTCACGTCCGCTGACGAGGACCGAGCCGTCGGCGCGCTCGGTGACCGTGACCTCGGAGGGCTTCTGCCGGAAGGTGCCGTCGGCGGCGACCGGCCATGAGTCCTTGGCGCCGACCCGCCAGTGCTCGCCGCCGTCGTCGCTCACCACCAGCGCCGCGTGGTTCGCGCTCATCCGACTGCCGTCCCAGGTCTCGGCGTTGACACCGAACACCAGCCGCCCGGCGTGCGGGCCGTGGGCGAGCTGGATGCCGTGCACGGGGCCGGTGGCGTACCAGGAGTTCCGGGGTGGGCTCAGGAGCTCGTCGCTCAGGTCGCGCGGCGCGGACCAGGTGCGGCCCTCGTCGTCGCTGTACCGCAGGTGCGGGGTGCGGTCGCAGGGTGCCCGGCAGTTCCCGCTGTCCGCACGGCCCGTGTTGTACGTCTCGGCCAGCAGGACGCGGCCCGTCTCTCGGTCCACCACCGGGGCCGGGTTGCCGTGGGTGTCGCCCCCGCCCTCGTCGACCACCTGGAGGGGACCCCAGGTGCGGCCGCCGTCCGTGGACCGCTTGAGGACGATGTCGATGTCGGTGGCGTCCCCGCAGTTGAGGACCCGGCCCTCGGCAAAGGCGAGCAGGGTGCCACCGGTCGTCCGGACGATCGCCGGGATGCGGAAGCAGGCGTAGCCGGGATCCCGGTCGGCCCTGAAGAGGATCTGCTGCTCGAAGCCCGGGGACAGGAAGGAGGGCCGGGCGTGCGCGGTACCCGGCAGGGCGAGCAGGGCGGCGGTGGCGGACACGGCGGTCAGGGAGGATCTCAGACGTGCGCGACTCGACGTCACGGGCGCCCTTTCGGTTGTCCGTACATCCGGTTCATCCGGAAATGTGACCTGGGGTCACGGACGGTAGTTCCGCGCCCCTTCCCTCACAAGAACCCCGCGCGTGTCCCCTCACGGATGGAGTACGACCTTCCCGAGGTTGCGCCGCGCCTCGATCACCTCGTGCGCCTTCGCCGCGTCCTCCAGCGCGAACTCCCCGTGCACGACGGGCCGCAGGGTGCCGTCCAGGAACTTCGCCCACAGCTCGTTGCGCCACCGCTCGTACAACTCCGGTCGCTCGCGGGCGATCCGGGCCATCTGGAAACCGGTCACGGACTTGGCGCCGACGAGAAGGTCGTACGCCCGGATCGTCCCGCCGCCCGAGCTGTACGCCACCAGCCGCCCGCCCGGGGCCAGGGCGGCGAGCGCCGGGGTCAGCAGCTCACCGCCGACCGCGTCGAGGGCGTAGTCGACGGGTTCCCCCCAATCTCCTTCCGTGTAAAGGACGGTGGTGTCCGCGCCCAGCGAGCGCACGAACTCCTCCTTGGCCGGGTCGGACACCGCGCCCACCACCCGGGAGGCGCCCCGGCTCCGCGCGAGCTGCACGGCGAGGTGGCCGACCCCGCTCGCCGCGGCCGTGATCAGCGCCGCCTCTCCGGGTTCGGCGCGGGCCGCCTCCAGCGCGCCGAGCGCCACGAGCCCGCTGCGGACCAGCGCGACCGCGTCGACGGCCGACGCGCCGTCGGGGACCGGCGAGGCCATGGACTCGTGCAGCAGCGCGAAGTCGGCGTAGCCGTGGCCGAAGCACAGCCCCGTGACCCGTTCACCGGACCGGAAGCGGGTGACTCCGGTGCCGACGGACACCACCTCACCGGCGAGCTCGCCGCCGAGCGGCACCGGCCGCGCGGCCTCGGTCACCTTGCGCACCACGGGCAGCGTGACGCCGACCGCCTCGCAGCGCACGAGAAGCTCACCCGGGCCCGGCTCGGGGACCGGCACCTCCTCCAGGAACAGCGGACCACCCGTGGACTCGTACCGGACGCGACGCATGGAACGACCTCCCGACAATTCATTGGAGCTCCCAACGATAGAGGGAGAGTCGTTGGGGAGCCCAATGAATTCGGCGGTCCGGTCGCCCGACGGATCGGATCGTGGGGACGCCCCCTGACGTGTGGCTAGGCTGGCCGCATGGCCGAAGCACCCCTCCCCGCGATCCGCTCCCTCCCCAGCTGGCTCCTCGGGCGCGCCGCCGCCCGCGGACGGGCCCTGGTCGCCGAGGCGCTGGCCACCGAGGGCATGAAGATGTGGCACCACGTGGTGCTCTCCGCCGCTCGCGACCTCGCCCCCGTCGCCCAGGCCGACCTCGGCCGCGCGGTGGGTCTCGACCCCAAGGACCTGGTCGGCATCCTGAACGACCTCCAGTCCACCGGTCTCGTCCTGCGCACGCCCGACCCCGCGGACCGCCGCAAGAACGCGGTCACCCTCACGGACGAGGGGGCCCGGCTGCTGAAACGCTGCGAGAAGGCCGCCCGCCGGGCCAACGACGAGCTGCTCGCCCCTCTCTCCACGGCCGAACGCGCGCAGTTCATGAGCCTGTTGACCCGGATCTCCGGCACGGAGGGCTGACGGCGGAGGGCGTTGGGTCGTGCCCGGGCCTCTCGCGCCCCCTGACCAGCGCCCTCGTACTCGTCGATCGGATGGACCGGAACGTCACGCTGCCCCTGGTGCCCGCAAGGGCAACGAAGTCCTGGCTGTGGTACAGGAGTTGACCTCGGCCTTCCGCGCGGTGGCGCACCCGTCGTGCTCGTGCGCTTCTCGACTTCCCCTGTCTGGAGCGCTGGTGACGGTAAATCAGGTGCGCTTCGTGGCGGGCTGACCACTCGGGCCCCGGAGTGCCGGTCAGGTCTGGGCGGCCGTCGCCTCCAGGGCGAGTCGGTGTTCTCCCGCGTACACGTTCATCGAGTGGCCGCGGAGGAAGCCGACGAGGGTGAGGCCGGTCTCGGCGGCGAGGTCGACGGCGAGGGAGGAGGGGGCGGAGACGGCGGCGAGGACGGGGATGCCGGCCATGACGGCCTTCTGGGCGAGTTCGAAGGAGGCGCGGCCGGAGACGAGGAGGATCACGCGGCTGAGCGGGAGGTCGCCGTGTTGGAGGGCCCGGCCGATGAGTTTGTCGACGGCGTTGTGGCGGCCGACGTCCTCGCGGATGTCGAGCAGGTCGCCGGTGTCGGTGAAGAGGGCGGCGGCGTGCAGGCCACCGGTGCGGTCGAAGACGCGTTGGGCCGCGCGGAGCCGGTCGGGGAGGTCGGCCAGCAGGTCGGGATCGATGCGCAGTGGGGGAGCGTCATCGATGGGCCAGCGGGTGGTGGTGCGGACGGCGTCCAGGCTGGCTTTGCCGCACAGGCCGCAGGAGGAGGTGGTGTAGACGTTGCGTTCGAGCGTGATGTCGGGGACGGTCACGCCCGGGGCGGTGGTGACGTCGACGACGTTGTAGGTGTTGGAGCCGTCGGCGGTGGCCCCGGCGCAGTAGACGATGTTCTGCAGATCGCTCCGGCGAGCCAGGACGCCCTCGCTGACGAGGAAGCCGGCCGCGAGGGCGAAGTCGTCACCGGGGGTGCGCATGGTGATGGCGAGGGGTTTGCCGTTGAGCCGGATCTCCAGTGGTTCCTCGGCGACCAGGGTGTCGGGGCGGGAGGAGACGGCCCCGTCGCGGATGCGGATCACCTTGCGTCGTTCCGTGACTCGTCCCATGTGTGCCTCAGTCCCGGTTCTGTACGAGCTGGTAGCCGAACGGCCCTTGCTGCAGATCCATTGTCCTTCACCCGGAACGTGACCCCGAAACCACCTCTGACGAATACTGTCTACAGTATGCTTTGTGGTCCGGCAAGAGCACGCAGCGCTCAGCCCGAAACCGGCCGGTACGACCGTTCGTCGCGTCCCGGATACCGCTCATCGCATACGGTCGACGCGTCGCCTTCTCAACCCACCTGTTTCTTCCTACCGTTCGGGATCATGAGTCCCCCTGTCGCGCCCCCGGGCTGGAGCCGCTGGCTCGTCCCCCCGGCCGCTCTCTCGGTCCATCTCTCCATCGGACAGGCGTATGCCTGGTCCGTGTTCAAGCCGCCGCTCGAGTCCGCGCTCGGCCTCAGCGGCACGCAGAGCGCACTGCCCTTCCAGCTCGGCATCGTGATGCTCGGCCTGTCCGCCGCGTTCGGCGGCACGCTGGTCGAGCGCAACGGGCCGCGCTGGGCGATGACGGTGGCGCTGATCTGCTTCTCGTCCGGTTTCCTGCTCTCCGCTCTGGGGGCGGCCACCGAGCAGTACTGGCTGATCGTCCTCGGCTACGGCTTCGTCGGCGGCACCGGCCTCGGCATCGGTTACATCTCGCCGGTGTCCACCCTGATCAAGTGGTTCCCCGACCGGCCCGGAATGGCCACCGGCATCGCCATCATGGGCTTCGGCGGCGGCGCGCTCATCGCCTCGCCCTGGTCGGCGCAGATGCTGGAGTCCTTCGGCTCCGACAGCTCCGGGATCGCCCTCGCGTTCCTCGTGCACGGGCTGTCGTACGCCGTCTTCATGCTCCTCGGGGTCCTGCTGGTGCGCGTGCCGCGCAGCGAGAAGCCGGTCGAGAACGCGCCCAGCGCCTTCGACGGCCCGCAGGTCTCGGCACGGGGCGCGGTGCGCACACCCCAGTTCTGGTGTCTGTGGATCGTGCTCTGCATGAACGTCACCGCGGGCATCGGCATCCTGGAGAAGGCCGCCCCGATGATCACCGACTTCTTCAAGGAGACCTCGACCCCGGTCTCGGTGTCGGCCGCGGCCGGTTTCGTCGCGCTGCTGTCGGCGGCAAACATGGCCGGGCGCATCGGGTGGTCCTCGACGTCCGACCTGATCGGACGGAAGAACATCTACCGCGTCTACCTGGGCGTGGGAGCGGTGATGTACGGGCTGATCGCCCTGTTCGGCGACTCCTCGAAGCTGCTGTTCGTCCTGTGCGCGCTGGTGATCCTCTCCTTCTACGGCGGCGGCTTCGCGACGATCCCCGCCTATCTGAAGGACCTCTTCGGGACCTACCAGGTCGGCGCCATCCACGGCCGGCTGCTCACCGCCTGGTCCACGGCCGGTGTCCTCGGCCCGCTGATCGTGAACTGGATCGCCGACCGCCAGGAGGAGGCGGGCAAGAGCGGCTCCGCCCTCTACGGGATGTCCTTCGTGATCATGATCGGATTGCTCGTCGTCGGGTTCGTCGCCAACGAGCTGGTCCGCCCCGTCAGTGCCCGTCATCACATTCCCGCACCGAGGGAGGCCGCCGATGTCACAGCCCGACAGCAGTCAGAGTCCGCCTGACCGGCGACCGCTCATCGCCCTGGCCTGGGTGTGGGTGGGCGCACCGCTTGCCTACGGGCTCTACGAGCTCGTGCAGAAGGCGACGCAGTTGTTCACCAAGTAACTGTTCGGCAGGTGTTCGGGCGTCCGAAGGGGTGAGGGAAGCCGACAACCAGGGCGCCCGTTTCCTGTGGCCTTACGTGCCCGCGTACCCGTGAGTCACTGATCAGACTGGTGGATCCCGCTACCCAAGGCAACGAGGGGGACCCTCCATGAACGGCTCGCGGATCGCCGCAGTCGGCCACTACCAGCCCGCCAAGGTGCTCACCAACGAGGACCTGGCGGGCCTGGTCGACACCAGCGACGAGTGGATCAGGTCCCGGGTGGGCATCCGGACCCGCCACATCGCCGGTCCCGACGAACCGGTCGACGAGCTCGCCTCGCACGCCGCCGCCAAGGCGCTGGCCTCGGCCGGGCTCACCCCGGCCGACATCGACCTGGTCCTGGTCGCCACCTCGACCGCCGTCGACCGCTCCCCGAACATGGCCGCCCGGGTCGCCGCCCGGCTCGGCATCCCCTCGCCCGCCGCGATGGACGTCAACGTGGTGTGCGCCGGCTTCACCCACGCGCTGGCCACCGCCGACCACACCGTCCGGGCGGGGGCGGCGACCCGGGCGCTGGTGATCGGCGCCGACAAGATGTCCGCGGTGACCGACTGGAGCGACCGCACCACCTGTGTGCTCGTCGGCGACGGGGCCGGCGCGGCGGTCGTCGAGGGGGCCGAGGTCCCCGGTATCTCGCCGGTGCTGTGGGGGTCGGTGCCCGAGATGGGGCACGCCGTGCGGATCGAGGGCGAGCCGGCGCGGTTCGCCCAGGAGGGGCAGAGCGTCTACCGCTGGGCGACCACGAAGCTTCCTGCGCTGGCCCGGCAGGCCTGCGAGCGCGCGGGACTCACCCCGGCGGACCTCGCCGCGGTCGTGCTCCACCAGGCGAACCTGCGGATCATCGAGCCGCTCGCGCAGAAGATCGGCGCGGTCAACGCCGTGGTGGCCCGTGATGTCACGGAGTCCGGGAACACCTCGGCGGCCAGCATCCCTCTCGCCTTCTCCAAGCTGGTCGAACAGGGCGTGATCTCGACCGGGGATCCGGTGCTGCTGTTCGGGTTCGGCGGGAACCTGTCCTACGCCGGTCAGGTCGTCCACTGCCCGTGACGCCCGCGAGGTGACGAGGCCGACGCACGGTGTGCCTGGCTCCTGTGCGCAGTAGACTGTAGACAAAAGGCAACCAGTCACAGGGTGTCCGGGGATGTCCGCCGCCGAGGAGGGGGCCGCGATGTTGTCGACAGGTCTGCCGCAGGGATCCGTGCCGAAGTTGGAGCGTCCCGGTCCGCTGCGTGATCGTGTGTACGGTGCGTTGCTGGAGTTGATCACTACGCGTGCTCTGCAGCCTGGTCAGCATTTGGTGGAGAGTGAGCTGGCGGGGCATTTGGGGGTGTCGCGGCAGCCGGTGCGGGAGGCTTTGCAGCGGTTGAACACCGAGGGGTGGGTGGATTTGCGTCCGGCGCAGGGTGCGTTCGTGCATGAGCCGACGGACGAGGAGGCGGATCAGCTGTTGACGGTGCGGACGTTGTTGGAGGCGGAGGCGGCCCGGCTGGCGGCGGCGAATGCGGGCAGTGCGGGTGTCGCGGCGCTTGAGGACTTGTGTGTGCAGGGGGAGCGTGCGGTGGCGGCGGACGACGTGGATGCCGCGGTCGCGTTGAACGCGCGGTTGCATGCGAAGGTGATGGAGTTGGCGGGCAACGCGGTGCTTGCGGAGTTGGCGGGGCAGGTGGATCGCCGGGTGCGCTGGTATTACACGCCGGTGGCTCGTCAGCGTGGCCGGCAGTCGTGGGTCGAGCATCGTGAACTGATCGCCGCGATCGCCGACCGCGACGAGCAGCGCGCCACACGGCTGATGCGCGAGCACACGGAACACACACGGACGTCGTATCACGCGCGTCAGCGGCCGTAGACGGGTCAACAGGGCCCCCGTCTTTGTCCTGGGAGTGGGGAAAGTCGGCATCAATCTGCGCACAGCTTCTTCCCAGGTGGGACAGCCGCTGCTACGTTCCCCTCGAAAGCCCGGCAGACAGTGGCCGAATGAGGCGGGGAGGGGCACGTGAGACGCATGACGGCACGTCCCGCGAACGCGCATCAGGCCAAGCTGCTCAAGCTGCTGCGTGACACAGGACCCAACTCCCGTGCGCAACTGGGCGATCAGGTCGACCTGTCACGGTCCAAGCTGGCCGTGGAGGTGGACCGGCTGCTGGAGACGGGTCTGATCGTGGCCGACGGACTCGCCGCCTCCCGCGGCGGCCGCCGCTCCCACAACATCCGGCTCGCCCCCAACCTGCGTTTCCTCGGCGTGGACATCGGCGCGACCTCGGTCGACGTCGCCGTCACCAACGCCGAACTGGAGATCCTCGGACATCTCAACCAGCCCATGGACGTCCGCGAGGGCCCGGTCGCGGTCTTCGAGCAAGTCCTGTCCATGGCCGCCAAGTTGCGGGCCTCGGGACTCGCGGAGGGCTTCGACGGCGCCGGCATCGGCGTCCCGGGACCGGTCCGCTTCCCCGAGGGCGTACCGGTGGCCCCACCGATCATGCCGGGCTGGGACGGCTTCCCCGTGCGGGAGGCGCTCAGCCAGGAACTCGGCTGCCCGGTCATGGTCGACAACGACGTGAACCTGATGGCGATGGGGGAGATGCACGCGGGCGTGGCCCGTTCCGTGGGCGACTTCCTCTGCGTCAAGATCGGCACCGGCATCGGCTGCGGCATCGTCGCCGGCGGTGAGGTCCACCGCGGGGTGACGGGCAGCGCGGGCGACATCGGGCACATCCAGGCCGTGCCCGACGGCCACCCGTGCGCCTGCGGCAACCGGGGCTGTCTGGAAGCCCACTTCAGCGGGGCGGCCCTCGCCCGGGACGCCGTGGAGGCGGTCGAGCAGGGACGCTCGGAGGAACTCGCCTCCCGGTTCGAGGCGAACGGCGAACTGACGGCCGTCGACGTCGCCGCCGCCGCGGCCGCCGGGGACGCCACCGCCCTCGACCTGATCCGTGAGGGCGGCAACCGGACCGGCCAGGTCATCGCCGGACTGGTCTCCTTCTTCAACCCGGGCCTGGTGGTGATCGGCGGCGGGGTGACCGGCCTCGGCCACACCCTGCTCGCCGCGATCCGCACCCAGGTCTACCGCCAGTCGCTGCCGCTGGCGACCGGCAACCTGCCCATCGTGCTGGGCGAGTTGGGCCCCACCGCCGGAGTCATCGGCGCGGCCCGGCTCATCAGCGACCACCTGTTCTCACCCGCGTAGGCACCCGTCCTCCCACGGCTCACCCGCACAGCGCTCTGCTCAGCCCTGCCCTGAAACCGGCCGCACGCCCGCCAAGGGGACCTCATGGCACCAGAACCAACGCTGCTCAGCATGTCAGGCATCACCAAGTCGTTCCCCGGAGTCCGGGCCCTCGACGGCGTCGACCTCGACGTCCAGGCCGGTGAGGTGCACTGTCTGCTCGGCCAGAACGGGGCCGGGAAGTCCACGCTCATCAAAGTGCTGGCCGGCGCCCACCAGCCCGACACCGGCCGCCTGCGCTGGCGCGGCGAGGAGGTCTCCCTCCGCTCGCCGATCGCGGCCATGCGCCTCGGCATCGCCACCATCTACCAGGAACTCGACCTGGTGGAGCACCTGTCCGTGGCCGAGAACGTCCACCTGGGCCATGAACCCACCACGGCGGGGTTCGTCGTACGGGGCAAGGCGGCCCGGCAGGCGACCGCCGCCCTGCTACGGCGACTCGGGCACCCGGAGATCGATCCGGCGCGCCTGGTGGGGGAGTTGTCGGCGGCACAGCAGCAGATCGTGTCCATGGCGCGGGCCCTCTCCCACGACGTGCGGCTCATCGTGATGGACGAGCCGTCCGCCGCCCTCGACCCGGACGAGGTCGACAACCTCTTCCGGATCGTCGGCGACCTCACCGCGGAGGGCGTCGCCGTCGTCTACATCTCCCACCGCCTGGAGGAGATCCGGCGGATCGGCGACCGGGTGACGGTCCTCAAGGACGGCCGGGCCGTCGCCGTCGGACTGCCCGCCAAGTCGACGCCGACGCGCGAGATCGTGGCGCTGATGACCGGCCGCAACGTCGAGTACGTCTTCCCGGAGCGGCCGCCCGCCGACGCGAAGGACCGGGGCGAGCCACTGCTGGAGGTCCAAGGACTGTCCCGCCAGGGCGAGTTCGAGCCCCTCGACCTGCTGATCCACCCCGGTGAGATCGTCGGCCTGGCCGGACTGGTCGGCTCGGGGCGCTCCGAGATCCTGGAGACGATCTACGGCGCCCGCAAGCCCACCGCCGGACAAGTCGCTGTGGACGGAAAGGCGTTGAAGCCCGGCAGTGTCCGCGCGGCCGTCCGTGCCGGCATCGGGCTCGCCCCCGAGGAGCGCAAGGCGCAGGCCCTGCTCATGCTGGAGTCGGTCACCCGCAACGTGTCCGTCTCCTCCATGTCCCGCTTCTCCCGGGCCGGTTGGATCGACCGGGGCGCCGAACGCGGCGCCGCCCGGGCGGCGACCCGCGAACTGTCGCTGCGACCCGACAACCCCTCCGTGCCCATCCGCACCCTGTCCGGCGGCAACCAGCAGAAGGCCGTCCTGGCCCGCTGGCTGCTGCGCGGCTGCCGTGTCCTGCTGCTCGACGAACCCACCCGGGGCGTCGACGTCGGCGCCCGCGCCGAGCTGTACGCGGTCGTCCGGCGCCTGGCCGACGAAGGACTGGCCGTGCTGCTGGTCTCCAGCGAGGTCCCCGAGGTGCTCGGCCTCGCCGACCGCGTCCTGGTGCTCCGCGAGGGCCGTGTCGTGCACCGGGCGCCCGCCCGCGAGCTCGACGAACACCGTGTACTCGACCTCGTCATGGAAGGAAGTCCGGCGTCATGACGCAGCCCGTGTCCCCGCCCAGGGGAAGCGCCGACAAGGTGCCTCCGGCGAGCGAACCGTCGGCCTGGCGGGGCGTGTTCGCCCGCGCCGACGTCCGCACCCTCTCCCTCCTCGGCGTGCTGGCCGTACTGATCCTCATCGGCGGCATCACCAAACCCGACGAGTTCCTCGACACCCGCAACCTCCAACTCGTCCTCACCCAGGCCTCGGTGATCGGTGTCGTCACCGTCGGCATGACCTTCGTCATCACCTCGGGCGGCATCGACCTCTCCGTCGGCGCGATCGTCGCCCTCGCCTCCGTGTGGGCCACCACCGTCGCCACCCAGGAGTACGGCTTCGCGGGCATCCTCTTCACCGCGGTGATCGTCGGAGTCGGCTGCGGCCTGGTCAACGGGCTGCTCATCGCGTACGGCGCCATGGTCCCGTTCATCGCCACCCTCGCCATGCTCGCCTCGGCCCGCGGACTCGCCCTGCAGATCACCGACGGCCGGACGCAGATCGTCACCGTGCCCTCCGTCCTCGACCTGGGCGAACGCGACGCCTACGTCCTCGGGATACCGCCGCTCGTCATGGTCTTCGCGGTCGTGACGATCATCGGCTGGCTGGTGCTGAACCGCACCACCTTCGGCCGGCGCACCGTCGCCGTCGGCGGCAACGCCGAGGCCGCCCGGCTCGCCGGCATCGACGTCCGCCGCCAGCGCCTCTACCTCTACCTGCTGTCCGGACTGTGCTGCGGCATCGCCGCCTTCCTGCTGATCATCCTGTCCGGCTCCGGCCAGAACACCAACGGCAACCTCTACGAGCTCGACGCCATCGCCGCCGCCATCATCGGCGGAACCCTGCTCAGTGGGGGGCGCGGCACCATCACCGGCTCCGTGCTCGGCGTCCTCATCTTCACCACGATCACCAACATCTTCGCCCTGAACAACCTGCAGAGCGACGTCCAGCAGATCGCCAAGGGCGCGATCATCGTCGCCGCCGTGCTGGTCCAGCGCCGTACCGCAAGCACGACCTGAGGAAAGGGTTCACGGATATGCCTGAGCTTACGAGCCGCAGAGGACTGCTCTTCGGAACCGCAGCCGTCGGGGCCGGTGCCCTCCTCGCAGGTTGCACCAGCAACGACTCCAAGGACGAGGCCCCGGCCGCGAACGACCAGCCGGCCGCGGACGACAAGCCGGGCAAGGCCGTCACCATCGGCTTCGCCGGCCCGCAGGCCGACCACGGCTGGCTCAACGCCATCAACGACAACGCCAAGAACCGCGCCAAGAAGTACTCGGACGTCACCCTGGAGATCACCGAGGGCTCCAACGACACCGCCCAGCAGATCGGCCAGATCGAGACCCTGATCAACAAGAAGGTCGACGTCCTGGTCGTCCTGCCCGCGGACGGCAAGGCCCTCACCCAGGTCGGACTCAAGGCGATGCGCGCCGGCATCCCGGTCGTCAACCTGGACCGGATCTTCAACACCCCCCAGGCGTACCGCTGCTGGATCGGCGGCGACAACTACGGCATGGGCCTCAACGCCGGGCACTACATCGGCCAGAAGCTCAAGGGGAAGTCGAACGCCAAGGTCATCGAACTGGCCGGACTCGACAACCTGGAACTCACCAAGCAGCGCACCAAGGGCTTCGACGACGCCCTGAAGAACTACCCCAACATCAGGAAAGTGGCCCGCCAGGCCGCCGAGTTCACGGTGGAGTCCGGGCAGGCCAAGATGGCCCAGCTCCTCCAGGCCCAGTCGAGCTTCGACGCGCTGTGGAACCACGACGACGACCAGGGCGTGGGCGCGCTGCGCGCCATCGACCAGGCCGGCCGCGACGACTTCCTCATGGTCGGCGGCGCGGGCGCCCTGTCCGCCTTCCAGGCCATCAAGCAGGACAACGGCGTCCTGAAGGCGACCGTCCTCTACCCGCCGACCATGGCCGCCTCAGCGATCGACCTCGCCCGCGCCCTCGGCCAGAGCAAGGGCATCAGCGGCCTCTCCGAGTTCGAGATCCCGGCCTCGCTCACCCTCTACTCGGCCGTCGTCGACAAGACCAACGTCGACCAGTACATGTCCACCGGCTTCAAGTGAGGCGTACCGATCCGGGACCTGCCCCACGGGATCGGCCGACGGCCGGCGGCAGCGCGCCCCGGCCGGACCGGTCCCAAGGGCAGGTCCCAGGAGCCCGGTTCGTCGACGGACCGGGCTGCACCCCCCACCGCGCCACGACGACGAGGAGGACATCGCGCATGGCACAGCCGCAGCAGTCAGAAGGGGCCGAGGCGCCGCCGCTCCGGGTCGGCATGGTCGGCTACGCGTTCATGGGCGCCGCCCACTCCCAGGGCTGGCGCACCGCCGGACGCGTCTTCGACCTGCCCCGCCGCCCGGTGCTCTCCGCGATCTGCGGACGGGACGCGGACGCCGTGCGCCGGGCCGCCGACCGGCACGGCTGGGCGGCCGCCGAGACCGACTGGCGGGCCCTGGTCGAGCGGGACGACGTCGACCTCGTCGACATCTGCACCCCCGGCGACAGCCATGCCGAGATCGCCGTCGCCGCGCTCGCCGCCGGCAAGCACGTGCTGTGCGAGAAGCCCCTCGCCAACACCGTCGAGGAGGCCCGGGAGATGACCCGGGCCGCCGAAGAGGCCCTCCGGCGAGGCCAGTTGGCGATGGTCGGCTTCAACTACCGCAGGGTGCCCGCCACCGCTCTGGCCCGCCGGATGGTGGCCGAGGGCCGGCTCGGCAGGCTGCGGCACGTCCGGGTGGTCTACCTCCAGGACTGGCTCGTGGACCCGGCGGCCCCGCTGACCTGGCGGCTGCGCAGGGAAAAGGCGGGCTCGGGCTCGCTCGGCGACCTCGGCGCCCACATCATCGACCTCGCGCAGTACCTGGCGGGAGAACCACTGTCCGGAGTGTCCGCCCTGACGGAGACCTTCATACGGGAACGGCCCCTGACCGGAGGAGCCGTCAAGGGCCTGTCCGCCGTCTCCGGGACCGGCACCGGCCAGGTCACAGTCGACGACGCGGCCCTGTTCACCGCACGCTTCACCTCCGGCGCCCTCGCCTCCTTCGAGGCCACCCGGTACGCCACCGGCCGCAAGAACGCCCTGCGCATCGAACTCAACGGAGACCACGGCTCGTTGGCCTTCGACCTGGAACGCCTCAACGAACTCGCCTACCACGACGCCACCGAACCCGGCACGCACGCCGGCTTCCGCCGCATCCTGGTCACCGAGCCCGACCACCCCTACCTGGACGCGTGGTGGCCGCCGGGGCACGGCCTGGGCTACGAGCACACCTTCGTCCACCAGGCCCGCGACCTCGTCCACGCGATCGCCGAGGGCCGCAGCCCCGAACCCTCCTTCGCCGACGGGCTTCAGGTGCAGCGGGTGCTCGCGGCGGTGGAGGAGAGCGCCGAGAAGAACTCCGTCTACACCCCGATCGCTGTCTGAGGAGGCCCGGAAGCATGCCGCGTCAGTTCACCCTG
>NZ_RSAJ01000203.1 GCF_003933965.1 Streptomyces sp. RP5T | reverse complement strand
AGCAACTGCTGCTCGTCGGACACCAGCGGAACGTCGAGATCCAGGTGATGCCGCTCGATCGCGACGAACATGCCAGCCTCGCAGGACCTTTCACATTGCTCCTCACGAAGAGCCGGCGCAGGATGGCCTACGTAGAAGCGCAGAGCCAGAGTGTGGTGCACTCGGACCCGGTCAAGGTCCAGAACCTCGAAGCCACGTATGGCATTTTGCGAGCCCAGGCGCTGACTCCGAAGGAGTCTCCGGGCTGGATCGAGCGGCTCTTGGGAGAGTTGTGACAGCGAACAGCGGAAGGCCAGCGGAGCTGGTCTGGGTGAAGAGCAGCTACAGCGCCGGAGACGGTGGCCAGTGCGTCGAGGTTGCCCAGACGCTTGGAGCCGTCCACGTGCGGGACTCCAAGCGGACCACGGGGCCGGTTCTCATGGTTGCTCCCACGGAGTGGACCGCGTTCCTGAGGATGGCGGCGGGCGCGACTGAACTGTGAGGGTGGCTGAGGGGGCGGGGACGGTGAGTCTCCCCGCCCCCTCAGGCATGTACGGGGTCGGCCTGTGCTACTTGGCCGCTGCCCTGCCCCGCTTCTTCTCCGGGCGCCAGGCGGCGAGGTCATCCCGCGAAAGGTCGCGACCGTACAGGCCGGCGACCAGGGCGCTGTTGAAGTCCTCGGCGGGGTTGCCCTCCCACTCCTCGTCGTACTCGTCGTGCCACTGCTTCACCCACGGCATGACCTCCGCCAGCCCGGCGAGAAGCGGGACGAAGCGGGGGTCCTCCTTGCGCCAACCGTCTACGTTAAGGCGGTCGTTGAGAAGGTTGACCAGGGCCTCCGCCTGATAGCGGTGGTTCCAGCCGGCCCAGCCGATGAGGAGGGAGGGGTCGTTGTCGGGGGAGGCGCCGGGGTAGGAGACGAACCGCTCCTTGGGCACATCCAGCTTGCCCCGGTTCGACCAGTAGCTGTGTTTGAGGAAGTCGGCGGAGGTGTACTTCGGTGGGACCTTGATGTCACGCCGCCTGCCCTCCTGGTCCTCCTTGCGCTGGTCCTCCCAGACCTTCTCCCACTGGGCGCGCTTGCGCAGGCCGGACTCCTTGTAGCGAAGCGCGGCGAGGTAGGGGACGTGCTCGGACTCGACGATGGCTGCCAGAACGGTTGACGTGGGGACGTCCCGCTTGTCGAGGTGCCGCTCCGCGTAGAGCTTGGCGACGTCCTGTACGGCCTTGTCGTGGCGGAGGGCGTCGGCGAGCTGGTAGATCGTGAGCGCGCGTGGCGAGTCGATCCCGTCCCGCTCCTCGAACCACAGCTCCTCACGCTCCATGGCGTCCAGCAGCCAGGAGCGGAGGGCGGCGTCCTCCCTGTCTTTCCAGCGCTTGGTGAGCCAGCGGCGCTTGTACTCGAGCCGCTCGATCAGGCGGACGTCCCTGTTGTCGGCGATGACGTCAAGCCGTGCCTGAACGATCCGACGGTAGGACTCGGGCCAGCCGGGGGAAGGCGGGATCTCAGTGACCCGAGTGGACTCATGCCGGTCGAACCACGCGGTGTCGGCACCGCTGCGGGCGAACGCGATCTCGAACGCGCGCTGCCCTAGGGCGAGTTCGGGCACGTCGGCGTCGGCGAGGTCAGCCGGGTCACCCGGGAGTGTGGTGCGGGCGACCTCAGTGGGCGTGAGCAGCCCGTACAACCCGTACACGGCCCAGTCCAACTCCTCTTGGAGCAGGATCATCCGAGCCCGGATCCGCTTTTGGGCGGCCTCAGCGGTGTCAAGGGCTTCGGGGGTGAGGGGTGTAGTGGAGGAGTCGGTGAGGGCGGCAGGCTCGTGGGTAGCCAGCTCTTGGGCGAGGACGTCGAGTTGGCGAGCGAGAGCCAGGGGGAGCTCGGTGGGGAGGGGGAACTCCTGGAGCCGAGTCCCGTTGAATGCGTAGCGGTTCTCCCAGGCTTCGTCCTGGACTCCGCGTCCGATGCCGCTGCCGCCCTTGACGTGGCTCACCTGCTTCATCCAGAAACAGGCCACCGACGAGTTCAACACCCCAAGCAACTCAAGGTGCCGTTCCTCGTCCGCGGTTTCGGGCAGCTTGATCACCGGTGCGGTCTGCTTGAACACCTTCCCGCCCCGGTCGAGCACGAAGTGGTTGTGCGTGGCGACCTCGCCGTACGCGATCGTCAGTGGCGTTCGGTAGCGCTCCGCCACCCACCGGTACCAGGTCCACCACGGCTCATCGGATTCAGCGCGGGTCTTGCCGCCGAAACCGGTGGTCGAACCCAGCTGGGTCCGCATGGTCCAGAGATGCTTGCCCCAGCTCGCCTGCGGGCGGTACTCAACGGGCTTGTTGTCGGAGCCGTACGGGACCAGAGCCAGCTCGCTCCCGTTGATGTCCCAGTCCCGTACCACGTCGCCCGTGACCAGAGGGCGCCTGAGCGCGTTGGTGTCTGGCCGCTGACGGAACCAGGAGGGGGAAAGGAAGAAGACGTCGTCCTGTCCCGGAAAGCTCGCGAATCCGATCTTGCCGTCGAGGAGGCTGCCTAGTACACGCGGCGCCTTCTCCACCTTGCTCATCACCCCGGACGCGCCACCCCCGGAAAGGCTCCAAGGGAACGTGGCGAGTTTCGCCCGAGGCAAGTCGTCCACACTCACCCACTCCTCAGGCCCCACCCCCGGCTTGCGCCACTGTGAGACGATCGCCTGCCACACCTTGCCCTGAGCCTCACGGCCCTTCGGCGGCTGGCTAGGCTCCCCCCGAACCCCCAGCACCGCCCGCACAGGCAACGCCTGCCGCGGCCCCTGGTTCCGTCCCGCCAAGATCACCGTCGGCGTACCGTGCCCCGGAATGAACGCCCCCGACGTGTCCAGCACATGCGTCAGCTCGACGCCCGCAAAGTCCCTTCGGCGCCGCGTCTGCGGGTCCTTGTACGGCCCCCCGTGAAAGAACGACTCGATCAGCGTCGATCCGAACTCCCGTTTCATGAAAGAGTTCGCCGTGATCTGCCCGGTGAAGCCACCGTCGCGACGGTCACCACTGGCCCGTACCGCCAACTCGAAGATCCGCTGAGCGAACGGCACCGACAGCGCGTACTTCCCGGAGCAGGCCCAGTAGATCTTGCGGTAGGTCTCGTTCTCGGCCTTGTCCTTGACCGTGATGTACGGCGGGTTCGCCACGACCACGTGATATGAGCCGCGCCCCAGGAGGTCCACCTCCTTCACGTACTGCCGCACATCCTCCGTGCGGTACGTGAACGCCTCGCCCCGCTCGGCATCGTCGAACGTCGGGTCGGTCTCGCGGCCAGCCTCTCGCCCGTGCAGCAGCGAGTCGGCGACGGCGATGCGGATCGGCATGCTCGGGGCCGCGGAGAGGCGGACGACCCGGCACTCCTTGAGCGTCTCGACGAGGAGCCTGAAGCGGGCGATGGAGACGGCGAAGGGATTCTTGTCGGCGCCGTGGACGGCCTCCAGGGCGCGGCGTACCAGCGTCCAGTTCTCCGTGCCGGGCTCGGCCTCACGCCAGGCGGCGAGAACCCGGCGGAAGAGGCCGAGGAGGAAGTGACCGGAGCCGCAGGCGGGGTCGATGCAGCGCAGACCGCGGACGACCTTCGTGAGCCTGCCGTTCTCGTCGATCTCCTCGGACGTCTCGCCCCGCCAGTCCTCGGGGACGTGCTTCCACGCCGGGTCCAGGCCGAACTCCTCCAGGGCCGGGTCCAGGGTGAGGTCGAGGATGAACTCCTCCACGAACTCCGGGGTCTGGAGCAGCGCGTACGTCTTGCGGGCGTGCTCGGACAGGTCCTGGTAGAGGTCACCGAGGAAACGGGTGTTGAGGCCCGGGTCGGTGAAGTCGTGGCGGATGCTGCCGTCGGGGCCGCGCTCGCGCCAGAAGGAGAGCAGGCCGGACGCGGCTCCGTAGGACGGGTCGAGTTCCCACAGCGGGTTGTGCGCCGGGTCGAAGAGCCCCTCGGTGATCTCGTGCTCGCGGCCGAGCGCGCGGAAGGACTCCTTCAGCCAGTCGCGGTCGTTCAGCTCGGGGTGCAGCCGGAAGAACTCGTCGTGGTTGTCCTGTGCCTCGGCGAGCCGTTCACCGGGACCGGACAGCCGGGCCTCGGCGACGAGGCCGTTGTCCTCGCAGAAGCGGACGAAGACGCAGGCGAGGACCCAGGCGGCGGCGATCTGCACCACCCGCTTCTCCAGCCACGACTCGTACATCACGGAGGTGCGGTCGGACAGCAGGGCCCGCTCGTACTCAGCTTTCAGAGCGGCGGCCTGCTCGCTGTCACCGTGCGCGCGCTCGCGCAGGTCCTCCTCCAGGAGTGCGACCTGCTTCTGGAGGTCCTTGAGCAGCGCGCCATGGTCCAGCGGCGCGGCTGTCGGCGTGTCCTTCGCTTCGGCGGTCGTACGGGCATCCTGGGAGGGCACCGGGGTGTTCCTTCACTTCGTGGTTTCGGCGCGTGCTCTCGCGCCGGTCGATCCATCCTGCCAGGACGGACGGCCCGCCGGACCCACCGGGACCCACGACCTGACCTAGCGCTTGGTCAGCGGGATCCCGCCGAGCCGGCCGAGGCCGAAGGCGAGGCGGTAGATGTCGGGCAGGTCGAGGAGGGAGAACAGATCGAGCTCCTCTCTGCTGCTCTGCGGCCGGTGACGCAGGACACCCAGGTCGATCAGCTCCTGGACCAGGCGCGGCAGGTCGTCGGGGTGGCGCGGGCCGGTGCGGGCCAGCTCGGGGCGGTCGGCCTGGGCGTAGTGGGACGCGTCGTCGCGGAGGAGCCGCGGAAGGTCATGGCTCTCCCAGATCCGGATGATCTCCCGCATCGAGATCGGGACCTGGCAGCCCTTGAGCGGTGTTATGGCCAGCGCCACCCACGGGGTGTCCTCGACGATCTGGTCGACGCGGACCTTGGACGCCTCGCGGACCCCGTCCCGGAGGGCGTCGTGGTGCAGCGGGCGTTTGTACGAGGCGTGGGCGGTACGCGTCGTCTCGGCGGCCACGCTGAGGGCCTTGAGGAAGGTGCGCGGACTGATCCGGCCGTTGCTGTCCATCAGGTGGTTCGGCAGCCAGGCGTAGGGGCGGCCCTGGCGGACGTTGTCGCCCATGTACAGGCCGGCGATCCGCTCGAACAGCGGCCGCTGCGCCTTCTCCTCGTTGCGCAGTTCGGGCGGGGCCACGTACCGCACGTGCGTGGCCGACTCGAAGGGCTTCCAGCCACCGGTGAAGCGGCGGAACCGCTCGGCCGCCCCGTCGTCCTCGTTGCCCAGGTGGTGGAAGAGGAGCCCGTACAGGTCGGTGCGGGTCCACTCCAGGAGGGCGGCGTTCCCCGACAGCTTCGACGCGTCGGGGAAGAGTTGCTTGGCCGCGTCGAACATGTCGGGACGCAGGAACACCTTCAGGCGGATGTTGCGCGTGCCGAACCGCATCAGCATGGCCAGGCGGAGCAGCTCGGCGATCAGCCGGTTGCGGGTGTCCCAGTCGGTGTGGAGATGCTCCAGACCGTCGAAGACCAGCAGACGCACGATGTTCTCGGCGGCGGCCTCCGCGTCCGCCCGCGCGATCGTGGCCTCGGCGGACTGGGCGTTGGTGCGTACCCAGAACACACGTGCGACCCAGTCGCCTTTCTCCCGCAGCTCGGGCTGTCCGAGAGCGGTGAGCAGGACCGCCCGCCAGATCTCCTCTGGCTGTGCGTCGCCCGACAGGAGCGAGGGCAGGACGAGCGGGCCCGGGTAGTCCGGCACGATGCCCATGCCGTAGCCGGGTGTGACCCGCAGCCGGTTCAGCCGGTTGATGCGGTACTCGGCAGCCGCCGCCTCGCGCAGTTCGGCGTCGAGCAGGGAACGCGCCCAGAAGGTCTTGCCGACACCCCGGTCGCCCTGGACCACCGTACTGTCGACGTACAGCGCGGCGCGGTGCGCGTCCGGCATATAGAGGGTGTGCGGCTCGGGCGGCCGGGTGTCCGCGTCCACGGTTCCCTCCAGCGCGCGCGACAGCAGGTCGCGGTACTCGCCGGGGGTCAGCGGCTCGGTCATGGGCGGTCGTCCTCGCGCTCGGCGTACTCGGCGTGGTCGGTGTCGGACTCCTCGGCCGTCCCCGCCAGGATCAGCGGGACGGCCGTCTCCAGGAAGTCACGGTACGCGGCCTGCACGAAGGCACGGTCCTGCCAGTCCGGGGCGTTCGGCACGTTCATCCCGACCAGACCCGGCTCGAACAGGATCGGGATCGGGGAGTGGGGCGCGGAGTCGTCCTCCAGGGCCCAGGCACCATCCTCGGCACCGGCGACCTCGTCCGGTGCGAGCGAGTCGTACAGGACGCTGAACGCGGCGTGGGCGTTCTGGCGGAACGACCGCAGGTGGGTGTCCATCGAATAGTGCACCGAGTCCGGGACCATCGACGCCACCATGCGCAGCTTCCGCCGGATCGCCGGGGCCTGCCCGGAGGCCGCCCATGCCTCGAACAGGTCCCGGTAGCCCGACCAGGTCTGGTCGTTGTCCGCGCCGAACAGCAGCGCGTAGTCGCACAGATGCGAGATGGTCACGGCCGCCACGTCGTGGATGCCGGCCCGGCTGTCGAGCAGCACTACGTCGGGCAGGCGCCCGCTGTCGCTCCGCTCCACCGCCTCCTCGCAGGCACGGACCGCGGCAGCCAGGCGGTCGGCGAAGCGGGCGCCCTCCGCGTCGGCGTACACCCGGTTGAGTTTGTCCACGTACCCGTTGGGGACGCCCTCAGTGCCCGCGCCGCGCGCCGGGGCGATCCACAACTCGCCCTGGTTGCGCGGGGTGTACCCGGAGCGGGCCACGATCTCCAGGCCGTCCTCGTTGCCGAGCGCCGACTCCACCAGGTGGTCCACGACACCGTGCGTGCACAGCGAGCCGTCCCCGAGCAGCAGGGGGCCCACGCCCGGCGACTCCAGGTCGAGGTCGACGACCAGCACGATCAGCCCCTGGTCGGCGAGCCGACGGGCGAGCACCGCGGTCGCCGTCGTACGGCCCACACCGCCCTTGAACCCGTACACGGCGGTACGGCGGGGGCGGGGCGCCCCGTCCTCGTCCGTGGCGGAGGGAGTGGTGACATGGGACCACTCCTCGCCGACGACCGTGTTGTCGAGGAAGCGGACCGCGCCCTCCGTGCCGGTGGCCGCGACGACCTCCAGCGCGCGGGGTGAGGCCGTCAGCGATCTCGGCAGGCGCATGACCGAGGCCTGCACGAGCGGACGCTCCCCGCTGTAGCGGCCCAGCCGCCGGGTGAACGACTCCCTCCAGCGGTCGACCTGTTCGCCGCTCGCCGCGTTGCCCTCTTCCCCGTCCTCCACCACCAGGGAGAACCTGCCGAGCACATCCCTCACCAGGAGGACGTCGAAGCCTTCCGCGGCGACCTCGCGGGCGAGGGCGAGGGCGGCCGGGCGCGCCGCGTCGAAGCGGACCGGTGCGTCGTAAAGGGTCATGGCAGCTTTCCGGTGAATTGAACGTGCACATGCAGCTCGTGGGCGAGGGTCGCCGCCTCCCGGCGACGGGCCAGGAGACCCAGGTCGAGGTGGGTTCCGTCCGTGTAGCGTTCCTCGGCGCGCCACTCCTCGAAGTCCTCCGAGACTCTCGTCAGAGCCTCAGTGAGAGCGGGGCCGGGGCGTCCGCCGACGAGCAAGGGCAGGGCCTGGCGCATCTCGTTGATGTGCCCCAGCATCTTGCGTTTCTTCTTGTCGTTGCTCTCAGCGGGGTCGTCCCACCAGAGCCGCTCGGTCTCCGTGCCCCCGCGCCCTGTCATCGACACGTTGTTCGTCCCGCCGAACCGCAGCAGCAGAGCCTTCAGCAGGCACTCCACGGCAAGCCCGAAGAGATGGTCCGCGTTCAACTGCCGCCCATCCCGGTGCAGATAGGAGGCATCCTCGTAATGCCGTTCCCCCGCGCAGGCGTAGTCCGTCTTCGCCTTCTTGCTTTCCTCGTCGTCCCCCACGACGCAGATCCTATGACCTCGCGCTGATACGGCGTCAGCCATCAGCCCGCCTGCAGCAGTTCCTGCAGCTCCTTCATGAACAGCCCCTCCAGAACCTCCCATTCGCTTCCCCGGTCCACCACGTCCACCGTGCGGCCGTCCAGCGCCGGGGTGGCCTGCGGGTCGTCCATGGGGACCAGCAGCCACAGACCGTGCGGCACGGCTGCCGGGCGGCGGGCCGCCTCCTGGAGGGACACCAGCAACTCGCGGCCCCCCACGTCCCAGTACCGGGCCACCAGCGAGGCCCGGTGGGCGAGGAGCACCGTACGCGCACCCGACTGCTCGGCGAGCGCCGTACAGCGGGCGGCGACCCGCTCCGCGGCGAGCCGGGTGTACGACGCCAGCGCCGGCCCGATCCGGCCGCTCTCGCCGAACCTGGCGTCCGCCTTCAGCAGCGCCCCCCACCGCACCTGCTGCTCGTCGGCCAACGTCCGCAGGGCAGCCAGGAACAGCTCGTCCACATCGACCGGCAGCACGTCGAACCGGGCGGCCAGGCGCTCGGCCGTACCGGGCAGATGGAGGCCCCGCACGGTCAGCGCGAGGAACCCGCCGCGCCGCACCGCCTCCCGCAGCCGCACCTCCATCACCCGGCGCGGGTCCCGCCCCTCCGCCAACTGCCCCTGCGCGGCGGCATACAGCGTGCCGGTACTCGTGAGCACCGAGCCGGAGAAGGCCGGCCGGCTGTGTTCCAGATCCCGCGCGGGCGGGAAGAAGCGCTTGCTGTCACGGTCGTACTCCAACGGGAAGTGCGCCTCGGACAGGGCCTCCTCCCACTCCACGTACGTCACGCCGGCGAGCGCGGCCAGCCCGGGGAAGCGGGACCGCACCCGGCTCAGCAGCTCGTCGGCGCCGATCCCGATGCCGGGACGCACCCCGGCCGCGGCCTGCGAGATCCGCAGCGCCCGGTCCAGGCCCAGGTCCAGCGGGAACAGCTCGAAGCGCGGGGTGACGCCGACGCTGCCCGCCATCGCGGCGGACAGCGTCAGAAGTCGGGTGTCGGCCAGCGGGGCCATCCCCTCCGGGGCGGGCACCGCGCGCAGCTCCCGCAGGACGGTGCCTCCGCCGGGCAGCGGATCGCGGGCCGCCACGTCCTCGGCGGCCCGGCCGAGCAGCGTCGCGTACTCGGCCAGTTCCACCGGAGTCGGATCGTCGCTGCCCGGCTGGTCCACCAGAGCCAGCAGCACCGCGCTGCCCCGCCGCAGCATGGCGAGCCGGGAGGCGTTGTCCTCGTCGCCTTCGCCACCGGCGACATCGTCGCGGCGGGCCTCGACCTCGACGGCCGCCCGGACGACGGCCAGCGCCTGGATCTGGAGGTCCGCCCGGTCCTCCGTACCGTCCTCGTCCTGCGGCGTGTGCCGTACCCGCAGTTCGGTGGCGAGTTCCTGCACCGTCATGACCCTGCCCTGCTCGGACAGTATGGTCACCAGCTCGTCCCCGATCCTCCCCAGCCAGTCGAGCGCCGCCCACTGCTCGATCGCGGCGGTCAGGTTTCCCGAGACGGTCGGCTGGCTGACACCGAGGGCGCCGGCGATAGCCGACTGGGCTGGCCACGGGGGCAGTTCACCGGTCTGCTCGACGCACGGCAGCCCCAGGGTCGCGAGGACGATGTCGCGGCGGGGACGCGTGCGGGGGCCGCCCTCGGCCGGAACCAGCCGGGCCGCGAGCGTCTCCACGGACTCCAGGGGCTCGACGGGGGCGTCGGAGGGCACCCGTACGGGCTTCTTCGCCGTGGCGCGCTTGCGGAGCGCCAGGGTCCACTGGCGGTGGCGCCGGTTGAGCTCCTTGCGGATCACGTTCCCCGCGCCGCGCGCGCGGGAGATCGTGTGCGGCGGCACGTCCAGGAGCCGGCCCACCGTCTCCGCACCGAGGCCGGCCGCCACCGACACCGCCCGCGGCGACAACCCGGCGGCGTGCAGGGGCGTCGTCAGGTCCGCGGCGACGGCGGCCTGCTCGCGGGCGTCCTCCACGTCCGCCGCCTGCGCGTCGACCGTCGCGGGCGTGGTGGGCGGGCGCGTCGAATCCGCGCGGCGGAACAGCTCGCGCCAGGCCTCCTGCATGTGGTGGAGGCTGTCGAAGCGCTGCTCCACGTCACGGTGCAGGGCCTTGCCGAAGAACTCGGTGAGCCCCTCCGCCAGCGCGGGCTCGAACAGCTCGCGGGCCACGTACAGCTCCGCCGCGGGGACGGTCCGCGGATCGCTCTGGCCGTCGCCCCACACCGGCCGCTCGCCGGAAGCCATCTCGTGCAGTGTGACCGCCGCCGCGTACCACTCCGCGTGGTCGTCGAAGCGGGCACGGCGGCTGTCTCCCAGGAAGGGATCGAGATAGCCGCGGGTGCCCGCCTGGAGGTCCTGGTCGGGGGCGTCGGCCAGGGAGAAGTCGAACAGCATCAGCTGCCAGGAGCCGTCACTGCGTTTGAACAGGCCCAGGTTGTCCGGCTTGATGTCGCGGTGGCGCACCCCACGGGCGGCCAGACTGTCCAGGGCCTCGAAGAGGTCGTTGCCGAACCGCTCCAGCTGGGTGTAACCCAGTCGCCCCTCGCCGCGCAGCCGCGAGCCGAGACTCACCGCCTCCCGGTCGTCCGCCGACCGGAACCCGCCCGCGTACTCGATCTCCAGAACGGTGTGCCCACCCAGCTCACGCGGGGCGGCGAGCAGCTTCACGATGCGGTTGCCGCCCACCTCGCGCAGGGCCTTCGCCTCCGCGTAGAGACGTGTGTCCTTCTCCCGGTCGAGCGCCACCTTGAACACCCGCAGCGACGCCGGGTCCGGCACCCCGTCCTCGACCCGGCGCACCAGCAGGGCGCGGGCGGTCGCACCCGTGCCCAGGACCCGTACGACCTCCCACTCGGCGTCGAGACGGGCCCCGGCCTTCGCCGTGAGCGGGTCCGCGACCTCGACTGCCCCACGCCGGGCCGCGGCGTCCTCGGCCTCCGCGGCGTCGAGCAGCCGCAGGAACTCGTCGGCGGACGACAACCTGTTCTGCACGTCGGAGGCGGTGGCCCGGAAAACCAGGTCGTCCAGGGCCGCCGAAACGCTGTCGGAGACCGCGTACGGGTGCAGTCCGCCGTCCGCGGCGAGCCGGTCCACCAAGGCGCCACGGGCATCGGCGGGAGGCTTGCCGGTCAGCAGCAGATAGGAGAGAGCCCCGATACCGAAGACGTCGAGGTCCACCGGGTCCGCGAACTCCCTGGCGGTCTCCGGTGCCAGATACACCTGGGCGATGTCGGCCACCAGACCCGAATCCAGCGGTGTCTGTCCGAGGCTGAGATGGGAGGTCGTGTCGAAGTCCCGGGCGGCGGTCTGCCAGTCGACGATCCGCAGCACCGGCTCCGTGCCATCCTCCCCCGCGGACACGTACACCGAGCGGGCCGACAACGCCCGGTGGTACAGCGAACGGTCGTGAGCGTAGCGGACGGCCTCGGCGAGCTGGTGCACCAGGTCCAGGCGCACGGCGGGCGGGAGCCGGTCGCCGTACGCGTTCAGGTACGCGTCGAGGCGCAGGTCCGACTCGCGATGCCGGAAGAGGATCGCCGGACCGCCCTGGTGCTCGCGGATCTGTACGGCCTGGACGATGCCGCGGTGGTTGATGCCCTGGAGCACCTGGTACTCGCGCAGGGCAGCCCGGTCCACCCGGCCGCGCTGCTCCGCCGACGGGGCCTGGCCCGACAGGTAGATCCTGACCCGGCCGCTCTCCTTGACCAGGCCGTCGTCGCGCCGGGCGAGCCGGTCCTCCCAGCCGGGGCCCGCATCCATCGCGCGCGGCTCGAGCTGCCAGTCGTCACCGAAACGCAGGTGGCTGGTGGAGTGGCTGATCCCGATGCGCTTCATCAGCATCTCGAGCCGCTGGCTGTCCTGCGGGGTGACGCGCCAGCTCTCCCGCTCCGGCGGCAGCCCGAGCAGCCCGTCCCAGATGCCCGGCAGACCGCTGGTGCCGCCGTTGCGCCCGTACACCGACGTGCGCTGGAACTCGTCCAGCTCGCTCACCAGGTCCGGGTCGTGCAGGAAGACCGCCGGCTTGATGAAGGGGATCTTCGCCTCGGGAATCCCCGCCGTGTGCGCCGCACGCTCCAGCTGTGCCTTCAGCTCCTTGGCCTTGAGGTCGGTCAGGTGCAGCGGGTTGCGCAGCGTCCGCACCCGGTCGCCGTGGAACTGCCAGGTGTCCCCGTGGTTCACCACCCGGCCCGGGTGCCCCTTGAGTTCCAGCAGGTAGACGCCACCGGGCACGGCGATCAGCAGATCGCACTCGTTCACCCGGCCCGTGACACCGGTGAACCGGAACGTCGCCCATGCCCGGTACGGCTCGGCGTTCGGCATCAGCTGCCGTACGTGCTCAAGGCCCTCCTGCTCCCACCGGAAACCGGACCGGCGAGGCTGGAACCAGTGCTCGCGACGCGCCGGGAGGCCGGGCTTGGCGGCGGTCGGCGTCACGTGGAGTCCTCCGGTCAGGGGCTGTCGTCGTAATGGGGCAAGCCTAGCGACGTCACACGAATGGCCGGGGCCACTCCGAGGGGGCCGGCCCTGGTCGGCTCATGGGGCGGCTTCGCCGCAGAAGGTGACGAGCAGTGCAAGGCGCCGATCTACACACTCAGGGGCGGCGATGTCTTGGGAGGGCGAAGCACTCGCACGAAGGGCGTGGCGGTCGGCCTGGTCGAGGCAAACGGGCGGGCTTCGCCCCCGTCTCGCAGCCTTCGGTGCGTCTTCGCCCCGACCGCCCTGGCCTGCGATGTGCCGAACCACCGGAGGTTTCGCGCGGATTGGCCATCGGCCGGTCAAGCCCACAATCGACCTCTACGGGCACCTGTCTTCCAGCGTCCGGGGGCCACTGCGGGGCGGCCCTCCGCGAGCCATGAAGTTTAGAAGCGCGACGCTGATCACGTAGGCGCTGAAGCGTCTGGCGCTCAGGCGGTCGACTGTGCTGACTCTGTGCTGGCTTGAAGCTCTAGAAAGCCTGTTCTTGCAGGTAGGGGTGCTGCAACGAACGTTCCGGTTCAACGTGTGACAGCGCCGGACCGGACTGACTTGGTGCTGCCTCCTATGTGCTCCGCGGCGGGGTGAGCTTGTCGAGATCCAGACTGATCTCGAAAGGCACAGGCCGTTTCAGGGTGCCCCGGAAGATGCCGGCCGGTGCGTAGACGCCGGTCGGCTCGTCGAGTTCGTAGACGTGGACGACGGTGGTGCCGCCCTCTTCATCGACGCACCAATAGTGCGGGATCTTGGCGTCCGCGTACTTGTGCAGCTTCACTGTGCGGTCGCGGTGGGCGGACTCTGGCGAGACGACCTCGATGACGAGCTGGACGTCTTGCGGCGCATACCACGTTCGGTCCGGATCGTAGGGGGCGGTCGTCACGAGCAGATCCGGCTCCGGCCGGTTGCGCTCGTCGAGACGGATCGTCATTTCCCGCTCGACCTCGAAGCCGGCGGGCGCGGTCGCCATGAGCGTGGTGGTGAGGGAAGTGACGAGTCGGCCGTGCCAGGACCGCTGGGGCGACATCATGAAGACGAGGGCTCCGTCGATCAGCTCGGTGTGGCGGGGTGCCTCGGGGAGGCGGTCCAGGTCCTCCGCGAACCAGCCTTCCGCGCGTGGCGGGCGCATCCAGTCGGGCAGTGCGGTCATGGCTCAACCGTAGCGACTCGACGAGAGCCGGGCCACGAGATCGCCAACGGGTGACGGCCCTTCCCGCCGTCCTGAAGGCCGAGATCAGCGACCGGCCCCGACGCTGTGCCTACTTGAATCTCTCCGGAGTCGGGTCTCTGGTAACCACCGTGCTCCTTGCGCGGCCACCAGGCGTTCGGCGCGCGGTTCGCGCTCGCGCAGCGCAAGGTGCTGCTCGGCGACGAGATGGGACTCGGCAAGACCGTCCAGGCGATCGCCGTGCCGGCACAGCTTGGCCGCCGCGGGCGAGAACCACTTCATGGTCGTCTGCCCGGCGAGCGTCCTCGTGAACTGGACCCGCGAGGTCGAGGCCCGCAGCGCCCTGCGTGTCACGGTGCTGCACGGCCCCGACCGGCACCTCGCCTTCGCGACAGGAAGGGGC
>NZ_RSAJ01000202.1 GCF_003933965.1 Streptomyces sp. RP5T | reverse complement strand
CCCCCCACGTCAACGTCACTTCCCCCTGCCGCCAGCGTGTGGGGCCGTCCGCCACCGGCCAGGTGCCCGACAGGGACCGGACCGCCCGGATCCAGCGCTGTCGGGCGCCGTAGGACGCGTAGGGGGCGGCGGCTGCCCACGCGCGGTCGAAGTCGCGCAGGAACCGGTGCACCGGCTCGCCCGGGACGTTGCGGTGGATCAGGGCCTTCGGCAGGCGCTCGGCGAGGTCGGAGGGGCGTTCCAGGGAGCCCAGCCGAGTCGCGAAGGTGACCGTCCGCGGTCCCTCCGGGCCGAGGGCGACCCACACGTGCCGACGCCCGATCTCGTCGCAGGTCCCTTCGACGAGCAGCCCGCCGCGCGACCCCCGCACCGGGTCGGCCGGAGCCAGCCGGGCGCACAGCCGCTCCCACACGGCGGCCACCTCGGCCTCGTCGTACTGGCGCAGCACATTGGCCGCCCGGATGAGCTGCGGCCGTCGGGAGAGCGGGATCTCGAACCCGCCGTGCCGGAAGACCAGCCCGTCCCGCTCGTACGGCTTCGCCGCGGCCACCCGCGCCGGTTCGATCTCGACGCCGACCACGCGCGTGCGTGGCGCGGTCTCGCGGAGCCGGGCCAGCAGTTCGACGGCGGTCCAGGGCGCGGCCCCGTACCCGAGGTCGACGGCGACCGGGTCGGCGGCGCGACGCAGCTCGGCGCCGTGCGTGGCCGCGATCCAGCGGTCCATGCGGCGAAGCCGGTTGGGGTTGGTCGTCCCGCGCGTGACCGTGCCCACAGGGCGGGAGGCGGCGCGGGATGTCATGCCTACGAGGGTATGCGGCGGGACCCCGGGCCTCCGCGGGCGAGTCACCGCACGAAAGCCCCGACATGGAAGCCCCGACACGGAAGCCCCCGCCGCACCCAAGGGTGGCCGACGCCCCCGCTCATCGAACGGTTGAGCGACCCCTGGTAATACCTAGGCAAAAACCACCCCGCCCGGAATGGGAATACGCCCCTCCGGTGTTGCCTCCCTCGGAGGGTCCCCACGCCCTCCGTCCGGCATGCCCGCTGCAAGGAGGAACGCCACGTGAGCCAGTACGTCAGCAGGCTCCAGCGTCGCTCCCAGGCCGCACCCCACCGGCTGCGCCTGCACCGCCGCCCCCGCCGCGTCGCCATGCTCTCCGTGCACACCTCACCGCTCCACCAACCCGGCACCGGCGACGCGGGCGGCATGAACGTCTACATCGTCGAGCTCGCGCAGCGCCTCGCCGCGATCAACATCGAGGTCGAGATCTTCACGCGCGCGACGACCGGCGGTCTGCCGGCCACCGTCGAGATGGCCCCCGGCGTCCTGGTCCGCCACATCGACGCGGGCCCCTACGAGGGCCTCAACAAGGAGGACCTCCCCGCCCAGCTGTGCGCCTTCACCCACGGCGTGATGCAGGCCTGGGCCGGTCACCGCCCCGGCTACTACGACCTGGTCCACTCGCACTACTGGCTCTCCGGCCACGTCGGCTGGCTCGCCGCCCAGCGCTGGGGCACCCCGCTCGTGCACGCCATGCACACCATGGCCAAGGTCAAGAACGCCAACCTCGCCGACGGCGACACCCCCGAGCCCGCCGCCCGCGTCATCGGCGAGACCCAGATCGTCGCCGCCGCCGACCGCCTCATCGCGAACACCGCCGAGGAGCGCGAGGAACTCGTGCACCACTACGCCGCCGACCCCGCCAAGGTCGCCGTCGTCCACCCCGGCGTGAACCTCGACCGCTTCCGCCCGGCGGACGGCCGCGCGGCGGCCCGCGCCCGTCTCGGTCTGCCCCAGGACGCGCTGATCCCCCTCTTCGCGGGCCGCATCCAGCCCCTGAAGGCCCCGGACGTCCTCCTGCGAGCCGTCGCGGTCCTGCTCGACCAGCGCCCCGACCTGCGCTCCCGCATCCTCGTCCCGGTCGTCGGCGGCCTCAGCGGCAGCGGCCTCGCCAAGCCGGAGGGGCTGCAGAAGCTTGCCTCCCGCCTCGGCATCGCGGATGTCGTACGGTTCCAGCCGCCGGTCGGCCAGGAGCAGCTCGCCGACTGGTTCCGGGCCGCGTCCGTGCTGGTCATGCCCTCCTACAGCGAGTCCTTCGGGCTGGTCGCCATAGAGGCCCAGGCGGCCGGCACCCCGGTGCTCGCGGCGGCGGTCGGCGGGCTGCCGGTGGCAGTGGCCGACGGACGGACCGGCTTCCTCGTACGCGGCCACGACCCGGCCGCGTACGCACGCGTGCTGCGCGACTTCGCCGACGAGCCGGCGCTCACGCCCCGCATGGGCGAGGCGGCCGCCCGGCACGCCCGGTCCTTCGGCTGGGACACCGCGGCCGCGGCGACGGCGGACGTGTACGTGGCCGCGGCACAGTCGTACCGGCGTCACGTACGCTCCCACCATGGCTGAGGCAGAGAAGGCAGCGCAGGTCATCGAGGGCGTCCTCAAGGACACCGGGGTCGAGTGGGAGAGCCCCGAACCCGGCAACTACGTCGTCCAGCTCCCCGGCACCCGCAAACTCAAGACGACCGTCTCGCTCCTCGTCGGCCGTCACTCCCTGTCCCTGAACGCCTTCGTCATCCGCCACCCCGACGAGAACGAACCCGGCGTCCACCGCTGGCTCCTGGAGCGCAACCTCAAGCTGTACGGCGTCGGTTACGCCGTCGACCGGCTCGGTGACATCTACGTCGCCGGCAAGCTCCCGCTCACCGCGGTCACCGCCGACGAGGTCGACCGCCTCCTGGGCCAGGTCCTGGAGGCGGCCGACGGCAGCTTCAACACCCTGCTGGAGCTGGGCTTCGCCACCGCGATCCGCAGGGAGTACGACTGGCGGGTGGCCCGGGGCGAGTCGACGCGCAACCTGGACGCGTTCGCGCACCTGACCCGGCGCTCGCAGGACTGACCCGGACCCCCGGCCCGCTACGACGGGTCGGGCGGAAGGGAGTTGGACGGCTGCGGCTCGCTGGTCGGCTCGTGGCTCTCGCCGGGCCCGTCGGGCGGGGCCGGCTTGTCCAGCTCGTCGGCGAAGGCCCGCAGTGCGTCGGCGAGTTCCTTCTTGGTGGGCAACTGGTCGATCTTCCGGTCGAGTTCGGTGATACGGCGGTTCAGCTGCTCCAGCTCGCTCGGCGCGGTGGGGTCGCCGCTCGGCTCCTCGGAGGGTTCGTCGGTGGGGTCCTGGGGCGATGTGGGGCTCGGCTCGGTGCCGCCGGAGGTGCCGCCGTCCGAGGAGCTGCCGTCCGAGGTACCGCCTTCGCTCACACCCACGCTGCCACCGGAACTCCCGTCCGGCGGGAGGCTGGTGGACACGCTCGGCTCGGGTGAGGGCTCGTCGTCCGAGCTCGCGGCGATGGCGCCGCCGACACTGAGGGCGACCAGGGCGGTCGCGCCCGCGACGGCGACGGAGAGACGTCTGAACGGGAACGAGCGCTGACCGTCATCCATGTTCTGTCTGTCATCCATACGGTGACGCTAACCGCCGACGATCACCGGACGGACGCCTTCCGTCGATCTCGTCGCGCCCACCCGGTAACGCCCCGGCGTCACCCCCACCAACCGCTTGAAGTGCCGGGTGAGATGGGCCTGGTCGTGGAAACCGGTGAGCGCGGCGACCTCGGCCGGCCCCTGCCCCGCGAGCAGCAGACGCCGGGCCCGGTCGACGCGCCGGGACGTGAGGTACTGGTGCGGCGCGATGCCGTACGCGGCACTGAACGCCCGTACGAGATGCGCCGGATGGGCCTGTACGACCCCCGCCGCCTCCTCCAGCGACAGCCCCTGCACGACCCGCTCGTCGAGGAGTTCGCGCAGCCGGCGGGCGAGCGCGGGGTCGCGGCGCGCGGGCCCGGCCTGCGGCGACGACCGCAGCAGGGTCCTGAGTCGGTCGCCGATGAGCGTCAGCCTGCTCTCCGCCTCGAACTCCTCACCCGGCCTGCTCAGCGCCGTGTGCAACTGCCCCACCCGCTGCCGCAGTACGGGGTCCCGCAGGTCGGGGCCGTCGACGGCGGGCCCGATGAGCTCGTCGCCGAGGTGGGTCCGGTCGAGGTAGAGGACCCGCTTGCGGAAGCCGCCGGGAGTGGCGGGCGAGCCGTTGTGCGGGACGTGCGGCGGCAGCAGCGACACGGTGTCGTGCGGGGTGCCGTGCTCGTGCCGGTCGAGGTCGTACCGTACGGCCCCGTCGTCCACGATGAGCAGCGTCCAGGCCTCGTGCACGTGCATCGGGTAGGCGTACTCGGTGAAGTGGGCGTGGAAGACCTCGGTGACGCCCGGGACGGCGGGTCGCCACGCGGTGACTTCCTGCGCGGGCATGGTCGGGGCCGCCATGCAAAGAACGTACAAGACGCGACCGGGCGACGCCCGCGAGTCTCACCGTATGAACGATGAACCCATCCGCTTCGACACCAAGATCGCCGTCCTGCTGCGCGAGGACCTGGAGACCTGGCAGCGCCTGAACGTCACCGCGTTCCTCGTGAGCGGCCTGGGCGCACAGGCCCCCGAGGTGGTCGGCGAGCCGTACGAGGACGCCGACGGCGTGCCCTATCTGCCGATGTTCCGCCAGCCGGTCCTGGTCTTCGAGGGCACGAAGGAGACGCTGACCGCGGCTCACACGCGCGTGCTGTCCCGCTCACTGCCCCGCGCCCTCTTCACGAGCGACCTGTTCTCCACGGGCAACGACCGGGACAACCGGGCGGCGGTCCGGGCGGTCCCGACGCGGGAGCTGGACCTGGTGGGCCTCGCGGTGTACGGCCCGCGCAATGCCGTGGACAAGGTGCTCAAGGGGGCGCGCATGCATCCGTGAGGGCGTCCGGGGCGGCAGGCAGGACGCACCCGGGACGGCACCCAGGACCGATGATCAGGCCGCCGCGCCGGCCTCGGAGGCGGGGGTGGCCTTCTCGGGTGCCGGTGCGGGTGCGGGTGCCTGATCATCGGTCCCGGGTGCGGTGCCGGTCCCGGTGGCTGGGTCCCGGGACAGCCGGCGCATGAGGGCTGCGTAGCCCACCGCCGCCACCGTCCCGACGACCGCGCACGTGCCCCACAGCCACTCCGCCCCGAACCGGTCGATGACGAAACCGGACATCAGGGGTGCCACGAGAGCGGCGACGGACCAGGACAGCGTGTACATGCCCTGGTAGCGGCCGCGGCCGTGGGCGGGGGAGAGGCGGACGACGAGGCCGGTCTGGGTGGGCGCGTTGATCATCTCGCCCAGGGTCCACACGCACACGCTGAGGGCGAAGAGGCCGACGGACCCGGCGAAGGCGGTGAGTCCGAAGCCGTAGCCCGCGAGCAGGGACGAGACGACGAGGAGCCGCTGGGGATCGCGGTCCTGGATGAACCGGGTCACCGGGATCTGCAACGCGACGATGAGGACGCCGTTGAGGGCGATGGCAAGGCCGTAGTCGGCGGGTGTGAACCCGGCCTCGCCCATCGCGACGGGCAGACCGATCGAGCCCTGCTGGAAGATCACGGCGACCAGGAAGGACAGTCCGACCACGCTCATGAACCGCCCGTCGCGCAGGACGGCACCGAGACGGACGTCGTCGGGCGCGCCGGTGTCCCCGCTCGCCGCGGGCCGGGACTCGGGCAGCTTGAGGAAGACGACGACCGCGCAGACGCCGGTCATCCCGGCCTCGATCAGGAAGCCCGCGAGGTAGCTGTACTCGGCGATGAACCCGGCGCCCATGGAGGAGACGGCGAAACCGAGGTTGATGGCCCAGTAGTTGAGGGAGAAGGCCCGCACCCGGTCCTCGGGGCGCACGATGTCGGCCATCATCGCCTGCACGGCCGGGCGGGAGGCGTTGGAGGTCATGCCGACGAGGAAGGCGACGGCGGCGATGGCGACGGGGTGGTGCATGAAGCCGAGCAGCGCGACGGAGGCGGCGGTGGCGGACTGCGCGACGAGGAGGGTGGGCCGCCGCCCGAGCCGGTCGGTCATGACCCCGGCCCCGATCGACGACACGACCCCGCCCAGCCCGTGCAGCGAGGCGACGAGACCGGCGTAGGAGGCGGAGTAGCCGCGGTCGAGGGTGAGGTAGAGGGCCATGAACGTGGCGACGAAGGCGCCCAGGCGGTTGACGAGGGTGCTGGTCCACAGCCACCAGAACGCGCTGGGGAGCCCCGAGACGGTTTCCCGGCCGGCGCGTCTCAAGGTGGCGAGTGGCATGGATGGTCCCCCCGTGTGTGTAAGTGGCTCCGGTAAGTGGCTCCGATAGCGAGCACAACTTACGAATCCGGGGTGACCGCAGGCCACTCAATTAACAGATCCCGTCAAGCGTCCGTCTGTCGAGCGGCCTCCGCCCGGACCGGGGGCGTGGATTACGCTCATACGCATGGCCGACGCACCGTACAAGCTGATCCTCCTCCGCCACGGCGAGAGCGAATGGAACGCGAAGAACCTGTTCACCGGCTGGGTGGACGTCAACCTCAACGAGAAGGGCGAGAAGGAGGCAGTCCGCGGCGGTGAGCTGCTCAAGGACGCCGGCCTGCTCCCCGACGTGGTCCACACGTCCCTCCAGAAGCGCGCGATCCGCACCGCCCAGCTCGCCCTGGAGTCCGCGGACCGCCACTGGATCCCGGTCCACCGCTCCTGGCGCCTGAACGAGCGCCACTACGGCGCCCTCCAGGGCAAGGACAAGGCCCAGACCCTCGCGGAGTTCGGCGAGGAGCAGTTCATGCTGTGGCGCCGCTCCTACGACACGCCCCCGCCGCCCCTCGAGGACGGCACGGAGTTCTCCCAGTCGGAGGACCCCCGTTACGCCTCCATCCCCCCGGAGCTGCGCCCCCGCACGGAGTGCCTGAAGGACGTCGTCGTCCGCATGCTCCCCTACTGGTACGACGGCATCGTCCCGGACCTCCTCACGGGCCGCACGGTCCTGGTCGCGGCCCACGGCAACAGCCTCCGCGCCCTGGTCAAGCACCTGGACGGCATCTCCGACGCCGACATCGCGGGCCTGAACATCCCGACGGGCATCCCCCTCTACTACGAGCTCGACGCCTCCTTCACCCCGGTGACCCCGGGCGGCAAGTACCTGGACCCGGAGGCAGCGGCAGCAGCCATCGAGGCCGTGAAGAACCAGGGCAAGAAGAAGTAACCGAACGCCAGTAAGCCCCCGACCTGCTGTTTCTTGGCAGGGCGGGGGCTTTTTGGTGGGGCTGGGCCGCCCCTGGGCCGTCAAGCTCGGGTGGGCCTACGCGTCACGTGCGCGCGCAGGCGGAACGCGATGAGGAAGCCGACGAGCGCGGCAGCTTCCTGCGGGAGGTCGATCCAGATGGGCAGCATCGCGATCACGCAGCCGATCAAGGGCATCGGCAATGAGTAGGGGGAGATGTGGATGGTGAGCCCCGTGCGTGCGAACATGGGTGTCCTCCAGGTGTTGGTATGAGCTACTTGCATTCATGGAGACAGGGCCGCTCCCCGGCAGGAGCGGCCCTACATTTCAGGCTGACTTTATTTGGCTTTATCTGTCGTCTGCAAATCTCCAGGTAGGGCCTAGTGGTGTTGAGTGGTTGCCTCGTCGTGGGCTAGCTAGCGGCTGTCTCGGCTCAGCTTCGGGAGGCGCTTCTGATCTTGCTTGTGCGTGCACGCACGCACGTGGCGTGCACGCATGCACACAGGTGAGGGGTGTGCCAGTGAGTCAGTCGCGAAAGTTAGCCGCTCGATTCATTTGCCGCCCAAATGGCGTGACGGAAATCTAGGTGCAGCATTTGCCTCACATTTGAAATGCTGGCGATGCGCGATGTTGCAGTCATCAAATGCTCGTCGAATCGGCGGGGTTGCAATTTCGCTGCGCGCTGAAGATTTGAGCCACGGCATTGCGGGTGCGTTCTTGGCTGGACGGCATGAGGTGCGCGTACACGCGGGGCGTCAGACCAGGGTCCGAGTGGCCGAGGTACTCGGCAAGTGCCTTGATGTTCTCCCCGGCGTCCAGGAGCACCGAGGCGTAGAAGTGGCGGAGGGCATGCATGCCGCTCTCGCGAGACTCGGCGAACGGCTGTCCTTGCTTACGCTCGGGGATGACTCCAGCCGACGCCAGCGCCCGCTTCCACGCCTCCTCGTTGAGGGACGTACGCCAGACGTGACCACCACGCGGCCCGGTGAAGATCAGCCGCTTGGTCACCGGCCTCCCGTCTGCCACTTTCCATGGCAAGGTGACGTCGACAGGCGGGAATCGCTTCATGTGAGCCCGGAGCGCATCTGCGACCGGACCGGGCAGCGGCACGTCCCGGAGCTTGCCACCCTTTGGCGGGGCGAAGACCGCCTTGCTTCGGCTCAGCTTGAGCTGCTGGACCACGTGCAACGTGTCCGACTCGAAGTCGATCGCGTCGACGGCCACGCCGAGGATCTCGCCTTGTCGCAAGCCGCAGCCGCCACCTAGGTCGACCATGGCCCGGAACCGCTCGGGCATGCCGGCCCGGACGGCGAAGACCCGTTCCGGTGTCCAGGGAGCAACGCGCCTGTCATCGACGGTCGGCGGCCGGACCGATCGAGCCGCACACGGATTCCTGGGAAGGTGCCCGTCATCCACGGCCGCACTGAGGGCGGCACGCACGTTGGAGTAGATAGTGCGGGCGTACGAGCCTCGGATGCCGTTCTCGCTCAGCTGCCGCACCCAGTCCCGGATATGCGCAGGCTGGAAGGAGCCGAGCGGTCGCGATCCCAGGTACGGGAAGGCGTGCAGCCGAAGCTGCGACTCCATCGAAGCCTGGGTGTTCGGGTCAGCCCCCTGGGTGGATACCCATGTCTCGGCGTATTGCTGGAAGGTGATCCGAGCGGCGCGAGGGTCGATGTACTGCCCGCGTGCCATGTCCGCTTCGGTGTGAGCGAGCCACTGGTCAGCAAGCCGCTTCTGTCTGTCGGGGAAGCTCTTGGACTTCTCCGTACCGTCCGGGCCGACGTACCGCGCGCGGTAGCGGGCGCCCGAGCCATAGCGGTCGCTCTTCACTCTGCGGGCCTTGCCGTCCGGACCGACCTCGGTCTTGTACCAGCGGTCTTGGATGTGTCCGGCCATCAGGCAGCCGCTCCCTCACGCCGGGAGTCCACCCAGGCGCGCACGTCGGCCGGGTCGAAGCGGAGGTGCCGGCCGACACGGAACCCACGGGGCCCGGTGCGCTTTCGTCGCCACTGGTAGACCGTCTCGACGCTGGGCAACTCGAACATCTCCACCAGGTCGTCAGGCGTCAAGTACCGCGAGGGCAGGGTGCGCGGTTCGGTGGCCACGTCGGCCAGGGCGAGGCGTCGGCTAGCCACGGGTGGGCTCTCCTTCGGTTCCGGGGGCGGGTTCGATGGACGTGGCCAGCCAGGCTTCGGCGTCGGACAGTCCAGTTCCGGCGAAGACCCAGTGCGCCAGTACGTACGTTGTCTCGGGGCTCGGTTCGTTTGCTGCTGTCTGTGCTCGCCGCCATTCGGCGCGTGCGGTTCGGAGCGCGCCGAGGGTGGTGGAGTAGCGGCGGGATTTGGTGGAGAAGTGGCCGCGGAAGCCGAGCATGTGGGCCCAGGCGCGTAGGCGGAGGTGTTCGAGGCTCTTGCGGGCGCCGAGGGTCCAGGCGGTTCGGATGAGTTGGCGGGCGTGGTCGCTGATGTCGAGTTGGGCGAGTTCGGCAACGAACTTCAGCGGGCGGTCGAGAGCTCCCGTGGCCGTCTCCGCGCCCTTGGTGGCGTACTTGGCGACGTAGGCGGCGACGGCGCGTTCGGTGAGTTCCTGGCCGTCGTTGAAGTCGGCGGATCGGATAGTGCGGACGTCGAGCTGGCGGCCGAAGGTGAAGGTGTGGGTACGGCCGCCGATGAGCGGGCCGTCGACACGGACCTTGGAAGCGGCAGCTTCTATGGCATCGCTGAGGAGTTCCGCTGTGGCCCAGGCGGGCGGTGGTGTGTTGCCGCCTTCCGGGCCGTCGATGCGGATGACCGCGTGGAAGTGCACGCCGCCGCGCTTTTGGTACGGCGCTCAGGAAGCATGAGAAGACAACTTCGTAGTGATCGCTCATGGCGCGCATTGTGTACGGCACCACTGACACTGCCACGCTAGGAGGCCGTGAGCCGCGTGCCAGACCTGTGCCAGATCGGGCGGGGCACCACGGGGAACACCAGGGAACCAACCGACCGCCCACCAGGCCCCCGGCGCTGATTCACCGCAGGCCAGCCCCGAGCAGGCCTCCTAAATGCCCTTAGCTTCCCAAGCTTAGAGCATCTCTTGGATTGCTCCAATGCACTGCATGCCAGCTCATTTTCGCCGTCCGGCAAGTTTGGTCGCATCCGTTCACACTCAAGCCCTCTATCTCATAATCACTAGATCGATAAATGAACGCTCAGTCTCATAATGTGGAACACTTTGATCTCACCATTCGGAAGGCTTGACGATTAGGTAGGCACCAGCCATACGGTGACCGCTCGCTCTGGAGAGGAGGGCCCCTGGCCGGACGGGGGCGCACAAATATGCGAATCACGAGGCGGCTGGACACACCAAACGGGCGGTGCCTAAATGAGCACAATTGTCCAGCAGTTTTTTCGCTTTCCTCGGGTGATGTTGCTCTCATTGGGAGCAAGGCCTCAATCGAGCTGCGAAACACACTTCCCGTAGGATCCGGGGTAGGCGAATCTGAGGAACTTGTAGTGGTGCCGCGCGAAGTTCTCATCAGTGCTGGCTGGGCCCCGCCAACCAGCTGATGAGCGTGATTCGTCGCGCAATGGATAATCTCTACGTCACTCCATCGCCATCCACTCGCCTTAGATAGGCTAGTTCAGTCATGTCGTAGAATTTCCGCATGAGGCCGCCGTGCGGCGCAGTACGGCCGCGCGGCGCCCGCGTTTTCTCCCAAAAGCTTCGAACTATCTCGTTACCGAAAATGTGATACAGGGAAGCTTCTACTTCCTCGTCAGTAAAGTAGCCGAGTTCGTAGCACATGCAGTGGTGGGAGATTATCAAGTTGCAATACATGTACTGTTTCCGACAGTTATGAGAAGTGTCAGGTCCGTAGTCCGGCCAGCATTGCATAAGCAGTGGGTCATCCATTGCCATCTCCAGCAGCTTTATGTGTCGGGCTCGTACCGCCGCCTCCGCTGATCGCCGCACGGTATTGTGTTGACTTTGGCCAGCTTCTCGCTGCAGGCACAGTTCGGCCGTTTGCGCTTCGAGTACCTCGCGATGCATGCGGGACTCTTCGCTCTGATGCCGAAAAGTTCGCGCAATATACACGAGCACTACCACCGACGTAGTTGCAGCCGCGGCACCATAGGCTTGGCCAGCATTGCCGCTCGCCGTCGAATGGATGCCGGGAAAGCTCGTGAGAGCCAATGTGAGCCCGAAGGATCCGACGCAAGAGACCAAAGTTGTAATCGCTAGAATGTAGGTCTCTCGCCTGCGGCTCGCCATTTTCGCAGCCTCTCTGCTACCCAAAGAGCTATCGCAAATTTTCCAATTAGATCTTTTCCTTAAGATGCGCGCCGGAAACCGGTCATTGGAAGCACGCACGGCGCAGCAGAGGCGCAGCTCGACTGAGCGAGAAAGCGGATTGAGTGTTCGCAGTTCCAGCCAGGCTGATGATTTTGTGGCATTTGATTGCCAGCGTCACCGAAAGCCTCAAGGGAGTCGAACATTTATGCTAAAGAGATCGATTCTCCAACACGATAGCGTCCCTTGATCGGAGGATGTGAAGCATGTGGTTTGCCGCAGTCGTGCACCCGTACGCCTGCCAATGCGCCCTTGCTTATCAACGCCAGCGCGGCCTAGATGCCCGCAGATCCGGTTATCGATCTCGCGGCAGATCAGAGGGAAGGGGTGCGGAGTTATCTGTCCGACCCTGCCGCCCGTCTCAGTTTCCGTCTCATTCAGCGCCGTTCGCGACCGTTCAGGCGAGACCGGAGCCAGGAGCCGTTCCCTCGGCCAGCCGTCCATGAACGCAGGCGAACGTCCCTATACGAGCGCCAGCACCCCACCAACACAGTTGGAAAGCGTGTTGCTCGCGCCCCAAAAGGCGACTGTGGCCACGATCAGACAGTCGACCTCGATACTGCGTAGGTACGGAGGAGGCGCACACCTTTGTCTCCACTACTACTCGTACGCTGATGCGCTGGCTCGTGACGGCAGACGGAGGCGCCTGGGGCGGCCATGCTGATTACCTCCATCCAGTTCGGAGGGATTCGATAGGGGGAGCGTTTCTATGTCGCCTATGCTCTTTTCGCGAGGTGCTGCTGTCGGCGCGGCTTGGACGTTGGCCGTAAGTGCAGCGATCATCGGTCCGATCGGAGTGGCCCAGCCGGCCGCTGCAGCCAATCCGTGGACATGCCCGGCGGGTGGCAACCCCAGCCTGTGGGACCCGCGCTTAATGTCAACGGTCGGTACTGCGGAAGTCTGGTGGCGGAAGATTGAACTGCGCTACCACAGCGGTACCCGCTGTGCATGGGGGCGTATCTCCAACGGCTCACGTAGTGACTCGGTTTGGGTCGACTGGTCTTCTAACGGGGGCCAGACGTGGAAGCAGCTAGACGTCACCAAGATCCCGCGGGGTGGCCACGAGGCGCACACGATCGCCCACAACGACGCTACATACGTGATGCGAGCGTGCGGCAAAGCAGGTAACCGTCGTGAAATCGCCTGCACCGGCTGGTACTAGCGCGTCTGCTGCCGGGCGCTGATCGGCGCGCCAGCCAATGCTTACGGAGATCGACCACGTGCGGAGCCATGGCAAACGAGCGCTTGATCCGAACTGCCACCAGCAGCCCCACAGCTCACCCGATCGAGGTCGACGAACGCCGACTGCCACGCGAAGCTCACGCGCGGAACACGGCCGCGAAGCAAGCTGCGCAGCAGCCATGAGTGTCTAACTGCGTGACAACCCCGACGAACAACGGCGGACGAGCGCGAACGTCTGCGGACCATCAGCGCAGGTGAGAGGCACACCAGCCCAAGCCAGCACCCCGGCCCAAGTTGCTTCGGGACGAAGAGGTCGAGCGCTCAAGCCGTGCCACCCCGGCGGCGGCCGAGGCATGGATGCAACAGACCAAGCCAGGCACGGAAATGCGCGAGGCCTCGTCGTGGAGCAGCCTGGTGGTGGGGATAGCCGTGAGGAGGCTCCGATGGCGTATCACGAGGAACGCCCCTGGCGCGAGACGCACCGAACCCATCGCGCACAGCCCAGAGCTGCGCTCGGTGGAGTATTTGCGTTGGGAATCGTGATCGTATTAGCCCTGATCGAGCTTCGTGCAGCAGTGATCTTCCTTGGTCTGGCCGTAGTCACGATCTTGATCTTGCTGATCGGCAAGTGGGTAGGAAAACACGACCGCGAGAAGTGACAGGACCTGGTCCGTGCCACACACGTGCCAGATCGTGCGGGGAACCACGGGGAACACCGGGAAGTCAACGAACAGCCCACCGAGCGTCGACTGGCTCCCTCCGCAGCTCAGCTGTGCTGACACGCTCAAGAGCCCAAGCTGATGGCTCCATATGCGGAACTCAGCAGCTCTCGCGAGCAGTTGCTCCACAGCCACTCCCTGCCCGCACAGGCTCTGCCAGACTCGCTTCATGGGGCGTTGCGCTGGGGTGACACAGCAGGGACGAGCGTGCGGAAACCCGGCAGGACGGAACGGCTACTGCCATCTGCACGGTGGCGGAGGTCAACGAAGCCGGAGCCCACGTGTCTCTACTCCTCCCCGACTTCCGCGCGTGCCGGCGCGTCCAGAACCGCAGCCACAAGGCAGTCAGCGAGGCTGGTTCTGGAGGCTGAGGTGGGTCGTCATGGGTTGGTTCGAGGCGCTACGCAACGCGGTAAGCCGACGCCCATAACGGTGCTGGCTGGGCCGTCCCTGGGCCGTCCAAGGCTGCTCACCAGTGGCCAATGACGACCAACGACGACCACCAGGCGCACGATCCCACCGCCCCTGACCAGCAAAAACCCAGCTCACCAAGATCCCCGGCAAGACCCAGGGCAAGAAGAAGTAGGATTTGTGATCATGCCCCTGAGCTGCGCGGTAAGCGCGGACCAGGGGCATTTTCATGCCGTGGCCCACCGGTCCGCCTCCGCTCCCATACCCCAATACACCATCACCCC
>NZ_RSAJ01000201.1 GCF_003933965.1 Streptomyces sp. RP5T | reverse complement strand
CCCCAGCCCCTGAGACCGGCCCGCACACGTCCACGCATCCGCATCGTCACGCCCCCTCTCACCGGTACTCCGACAGCCTGCGGCCGATGCCGAGCACCGCGCCCGCGGCGCCCAGCACGGCCAGGACGGCGGCACCCGCCGTGAGCCCCGTCATCGCGTCCAGACCGTCACCGGCCGACTGCCGGAACTCGGACTCCTCGTGCGTCAGGGCGAGGGAGAGGTTGTGGTCGACGCTGTCGAAGCACTCGCCCGTGGCTCCCTTGCCGCCGATGACCCGGTCCAGCGCCGCCTGGTAGTTGCCGAAGTCGTCCTGCTCGCGGGCCGCGGCGTGACGCTCCTTCCACACCTTCATGTTGCCCTGGGCCGCGGTCACCGGCTTCTCGCCGCTGTCGTCGTCGGCGAGCTTCGTGGCCGCGGCCAGTCCCTTGCCGAGCGCGTCCATGTCCTGGTCGAAGTAGCGGTCGTAGGCGTCGAGGGTGACCTTCTCGCCGGTCTTCCGGTCGATGACCGTGACCGTCTCCGCGCCGCGCGCCACCAGCGTGAGGTTCTCGTTGCCGCGCGCCTTCAGGGAGGCGATGCGCGCGTCGTGCAGCACGTTGAGGGAGCGGACGCCGTGGTCGTAGGAGTCGTCGAGGCCCGCGCGGGCCACCGTGTGACCGACGACCAGCCACAGCAGCACCACGGTCGCCGTCGCGGTGGCCGCGACCAGGCCGTGGTTGAGGACCCGGTTGGTGCGCCGGTAGTTGCGGTGCTGCGCCCAGGCGAGTGCGGCGAGCGCCAGGACACCGAGGCCGATCGCGGCCCACGGGTAGGGCGTGGCGTCGGCGTAGTCGGCGCGCAGCCGCTGGTTCTCGCTGGTGTAGAGGTTCTGCGCCTTCGGGAGCATCTCCTCCTGCATCTTCTCGTTGGCGTACCGCAGATACGCCCCGCCGACCGGGAAGCCCTGGCGGTTGTACGTCCGGGCCTGCTCCACCAGCCCCTTGTACTCCGGCAGCAGGGTGTTGAGCTCGGCCACGGTCCTCGCGGCGGGCGAGTCGGGGTCGGAGTTCGAGGCGGCCCTGACCAGACCGGCGGCGGCCCGGTCGATGTCGTCCTCGTACCGCTTGCGGGAGTCGGCCGACTCCTGGCCGCCGGCGAGGAAGCCGCTGGAGGCCGTGGTGTTGGCGTCGGCCAGGTACAGGTAGATGTCGGCGGCGGCGCTGCTGAGCGGCTGGCTCTTGTGCAGCACGTCGTCCGCGGCGGTGGCCCGCTCGTCGGTCTGCCAGGCGGTCACCGCGCCGAAGAGGACGACGAGCAGGGCGAGCGCCGCGCCGATGATGCGCAGCCTGCCCGGTTCGGTGGTGGCGGCCGCGCGCACCTGGTCGAAACCCTCGGCGAAGGCCGTACGACGGGCGGGCGCCCCGTCCGGCGCGGGAGTGGGCGAGGGTGCCTGCGGGGCCGGGAGCGGAGGTCCCGGCTGCGGCGGTACGGCGGGCATCGTGGGCACCCCGGAACCCGGTGGTGCCGCGCTGCTCTTCGGCGGATGTGTCACCGCTTGACCTCCCCCATGGTCATCCCTCGCCGCAAGTATCGCTGCCGGGACCGACATCCGCACCGGGCTTCACTGGATCTTGTTCGGATCGCAGTGGAGCGCCGCCGGCGGCTGCGCGTTCCGCACCACCCCTTGCCCATGAATACGCCGCCGGAATCGGTTCGGTTCCGCTCGGGGGCGCGTAGGGTCGTCGTCGTGCGCGGGGTACGTGTGGTGATGATCGGCGGAACGTCCAATACCGGCAAGTCCACGGTCGCCGGGGAGGTCGCCGGCCGGCTCGGCCTCGGGCACCGCTCCACGGACCTGCTGGCGAGACACCCCGGGCGGCCCTGGCGCACGCCGGAGCGTGAGGTGCCGCCGCACGTGGCCGAGCACTACGCGACCCTCGGCGTCGACGAGTTGATCGACTCGGTCCTCGCCCACTACGAGCGGCTGTGGCCCCGCATCGAGGACCTGGTCAGGGAACACGCCACCGGACCGGGCCTGGTCCTGGAGGGCTCCGCCCTGTGGCCGGACCGGGTCGCCGCGCTGGACCTCCCGCACACGGCCGCCGTCTGGCTCACCGCGGGCGAGGACGTCGTACGCGCCCGGATCCGTGCGGGCGGGCGCTACGACGAGGCGTCGGCGCGGGAGCGCGCCCTGATGGACAAGTTCCTGGCCCGCAGCGTGCGGTACCAGGAGCTCATGGTGGAGGCGGTCGACCGGCTGGGGCTGCCCCGCGTCGACGTCGAGGACGGCATGTCCGTCCCCGACGTGGCCGACGCGGTGCTCGCTCAGGCCTCGTAGTACGCCCGCACCCTCGCCTGCGCCTCCCCGGACGCCCCGGCCCGGTCCAGGCCGAGGAGCGCGGCGCCCAGGACCGGACTCGCCGTCACCACCCGCGGCACCGCCTTCGGGGCGCGGGCCGCCAGGAGTTCGCGCACGCCGTCGTCCAGCCGGGGGTGCCGGGCGGCCAGGACGCTGCCGCCGAGCAGGACCGGGGTCTCCTCGTCCAGGAGGCCGAGCCGGGTCAGGGCCACCGTCGCCATGGACACCACCTCGTCGGCCAGGCGGTCGACGAGCGAGCGGGCCACGGGGTCACCGGCGGCGGCCGTGGCGAACAGCACCGGCGTCAGTTCGTGGCGGCGGACAGGGGCGATCTCCTCCAGGTGCAGGGCCTCGATGAGGGCGTACATCGACGGCATCCCGAAGTGGGCGGGCAGCACGCGCGCGAGCTCGGTGTCGACGCCCCGGCCGTCCTCCGCGCGGGCGGCGTGCCACAGTGCCTCCTCCGCGAGACCCCAGCCACCGCCCCAGTCGCCGGAGATCCGGCCGAGCGCGGGGAAGCGGGCGGTACGGCCGTCGGGGCGCATGCCGACGCAGTTGATGCCCGCGCCGCACACCACGGCGACACCGAGCGGTTCGGTGACCCCGGCCCTGAGGATCGCGAAGGTGTCGTTGCGGACCTCCACGTCCGCGCCCCACGCGCGCGCGTGCAGTGCCGCCGCCAACTGCCGTTCCTCGACCGGGAAGTCGGCGTTGGCGAGGCAGGCCGAGACGTGTTCCACCGAGCTCACCCCGGCCGCGGCGAAGGCCCGCCCGACCGCGTCGGCGACGGTGTCCACCGCCGCCTCGACGCCCACCACCGGCGGCCGGAACCCGCCGCCGCGGGCCGTGGCGAGGACGCTTCCGTCGGCCGCCACGACCGCGACGTCGGTCTTGCTGTTGCCCGCGTCGACGGCGAGGACGCTTGCGGTCAGGCCCACGCGAGATGCTCCCGGTTGTGTGCGATCAGTCGGTCGGTGAGCCCCTCGGCGTACGCGTACTGGCCGACGAGGGGGTGGGCGAGCAGCGCCTTGAAGACCCGGTCCCGGCCCCCGCGCAGGGCGGCCGTCAGCGCCAGGTCCTCGTAGGCGGTGACGCTTGCCATCAGGCCCGCGAACAGCGGGTCCACGTCCGGTACGGCCAGCGGGGACGGGCCGCCCGGGCCCACCGCCGCCGGTACCTCGATCACCGCGTCGGCGGGCAGGAAGGGCAGCGTGCCCCGGTTGAGGGTGTTGACCACCTGGTAGGGGCTGCCGCCCCCGCCGAGCAGCCCGGCGGCGAGGTCCACCGCGGCCTCCGAGTAGTAGGCGCCGCCCCGCCTCGCGAGCAGCTCCGGCTTCTCGTCCAGGGCGGGGTCGCCGTACATCTCCAGCAACTCCCGTTCCATCGCCGCCACTTCGGCGGCCCGGGACGGCTTGGTGCCCAGTTCCCGTACGACCTCGTCGTGCGCGTAGAAGTAGCGCAGGTAGTACGACGGGACCACGCCGAGCCGGTCGAGGAGCGGGCGCGGCAGGTGCAGGTCGGCGGCGATGGTGTCGCCGTGCTCGCCGAGCAGCTTGGGCAGCACGTCCTCGCCCTCGGGACCGCCGAGCCGCACCCCGGTCTCCCAGGTCAGGTGGTTGAGGCCCACGTGGTCGAGGTGGACGTCGGCGGGGGTGACGCCCAGCAGTCCGGCGAACTTGCGCTGGAAGCCGATCGCCACGTTGCACAGTCCGACCGCCTTGTGGCCGGCCTGGAGGAGCGCGCGGGTGACGATCCCGACGGGGTTGGTGAAGTCGATGATCCAGGCGTCCGGGTTGGTGCGGCGGACGCGTTCGGCGATGTCGAGGACGACCGGGACCGTGCGCAGCGCCTTGGCGAGGCCGCCCGCGCCGGTCGTCTCCTGGCCGACGCAGCCGCACTCCAGGGGCCAGGTCTCGTCCTGCTGCCGGGCCGCCTGGCCGCCGACGCGCAGTTGCAGGAGCACGGCGTCGGCGCCGTCCACGCCCGCGTCGAGGTCGGACGTGGTGACGATACGGCCGTCGTGGCCCTGCTTGGCGAAGATGCGCCGGGCGAGCCCGCCGACCAGCTCCAGGCGCTCGGCGGCCGGGTCGACGAGGACGAGTTCCTCGACGGGCAGGGTGTCGCGCAGGCGGGCGAAGCCGTCGACGAGTTCGGGGGTGTAGGTCGAGCCTCCGCCGACCACGGTGAGTTTCATGGCTTGTCTAACCCTTCACTCCGGTCAGCGTGACGCCCTCCACGAACGCCTTCTGCGCGAAGAAGAACACGAGGATCACGGGGGCCATGACCAGCACGGTCGCGGCCATGGTGAGGTTCCAGTCGGTGTGGTGCATGCCCTTGAAGGACTCCAGGCCGTAGCTCAGGGTCCAGGCGTTCTGGTTCTCCGAGGCGTAGATCTGCGGCCCGAAGTAGTCGTTCCAGGCGTAGAAGAACTGGAAGAGCGCGACGGCCGCGATCCCCGGCCTGGCCATGGGCACGACGACCTTCAGCAGGGTGCGCAGATCGCCGCAGCCGTCGACCTTGGCCGCGTCCACGTACTCGTTCGGGATCGTCATGAGGAACTGCCGGAGCAGGAAGATCGAGAAGGCGTCCCCGAACGCCATCGGGATGATCAGCGGCCACAGCGTGCCCGACAGGTCGAGCTGCTTCGCCCAGAACAGGTACATCGGGATGATGACCACCTGGGGCGGCAGCATCATCATCGAGATCACCAGCATCAGGGAGAGGTTGCGGCCCCGGAAGCGGAACTTGGCGAGCGTGTACGCCACCGGGACCGACGAGACGACCGTAAGGACTGTTCCCAGTCCCGCGTAGACCAGCGTGTTGCGCCACCAGGTCAGGAAACCCGGGGTGTCGAAGACCCGCCGGTAGTTGCCCCATTCCCAGGTGTGCGGGATCAGGTCGCGGCTGAGGGCCTGGGTGTCGCTCATCAGCGAGGTCAGGAACACGAACACGAAGGGCAGTGTGAAGAAGAGCGCGGCGGCGATGCCGAGCGAGTGGACCGCCACCCACTCCAGCAGGGCCCGGCGCCGGGCGGTGCGCTCGGCGGGCGAGGCCGGGGTCTTCAACTGCGCCGGCCGGTCCAGTACTTGGGTCATGGTCAGTCACCTGCCTGGATGAGACCGCCCCGGCGCCGCATCAGGAACGCGGTGAACACCATCGACAGGGCGAAGAGGACGAGGGCGACGACACACGCGGAGCCGTAGTCGAAGCGCTGGAAGCCGAGGTTGTAGACGAGCTGGGGGAGGGTCAGCGTCGACTTGTCCGGGTAGCCGGGCTCGAACTGCGTGCCCGCGCCCTGGATCACGCCCGAGGCGACCTTCCCGGCGATGAGCGGCTGCGTGTAGTACTGCATGGTCTGGATCACGCCGGTGACCACCGCGAACATCACGATCGGCGAGATGGTGGGAAGGGTGACGAACCGGAACCGCTGCCAGGCCGACGCCCCGTCCAGCTCCGCCGCCTCGTACTGCTCCTGGGGCACGTCGAGCAGGGCGGCCATGAAGATGACCATCAGGTCGCCGATGCCCCACAGGGCGAGCAGGGTGAGGGCGGGCTTGGACCAGGTGGGGTCGTTGAACCAGCCGGGGGCCGGGATGCCGACCTTCTCCAGGATCGAGTTGACCGGTCCCGTACCGGGGTTGAGCAGGAACGCGAAGGCCATGGTGGCCGCGACCGGCGGGGCCAGGTACGGCAGGTAGAAGAGCGTCCGGAAGACACCCGTACCCGTCTTGATCTTCGTGATGAGCAGGCCGACGCCGAGTCCGAAGACGACCCGCAAGGACACCATCACGACGACCAGCCACAGGGTGTTGCGCAGGGCCGGCCAGAAGAAGGGGTAGTCCTCGAAGACGTAGGTCCAGTTCTTCGTCCCGCTCCAGGTCGGCGGCCTGAAGCCGTCGTAGTGCATGAACGAGAAGTAGACCGTGGAGATCAGCGGATAGGCGAAGAAGACCGTGAAGCCGATCAGCCAGGGCGACATGAAGGCGACCGTACGAAGCGCCGACCTGCGGCGCTTCGACGCCAGGGTGACTGTTGCCATTACTTCGCCTGCGCGATGTCCGTGTCGATCTGCTTGGCCGCGTCGGCGAGGCCCTTCCTCAGATCGGTGACCTTGCCGCTCTCGTAGGCGTAGCCGAGGTCCTGGATGGTGGTGAGGTAGACACCGCCGTTGATCGAGGACGGGGCGGTCGTCGAGTCCGGGTTCGCGGCGATGTCGAGGAAGGTCTTGAAGCGCGGGTCGTACTTCAGCTTCGGGGACTTCAGGGCGGCGAGCGTCGAGGGCACGTTGTGGATGGCGTTGGAGAAGCCGACCACCGCGTCCGTGTCGGTGGTGATGTACTTCAGGAACTCCCAGGACGCGTTCTGCTGGGTGCTGCCCGCGGCGATGCCGGCGATGGTGCCGGTGATGTAGCCCTTGCCGTACTGGTCGGCCTCGTCGTCCGGGACGGGCAGCGGGGCCACGCCGATCTCGAAGCCGGGCTTGGCGTCCAGGGCCATGCCGAGCCGCCACTCACCGTCGAGCTGCATGGCGACCTGGCCGGTCTGGAAGGGGTGCTTGGGGCCCCATTCGTCGCCGAGCCCCGCGCGGTACTTCTCCAGCTTCTGGTAGCCGCCGAGCTCGTCGACGAGCTTCTTCTGGACGGTGAACGCGGCGGTGACGGCCGGGTCGGTGGCGATCGTGGACTTGCCCGCCTTGTCGAAGTAGGTGGGCGAGAACTGGCCCATGTAGTGCTCGGTCGTGGTCTCCCAGCCGTGGTAGTCGGGCATGAACCCGAGCTGCTTGAACGAGTCCCCCCGCGGGATCGTCAGCTTCTTGGCGTCGGCCTCGAACTCGGACCACGTCTTGGGCGGCGAGGTGATGCCGGCCTTCTCGAACGCCGTCTTGTTGTAGTAGAGCCCGTACGCATCGCCGAGGAGCGGCACGGCACAGCGGTCGCCGTCGAACTGCGTGTACTGGTTCATCGTGGCCGGGAAGGTCGTGTCCGGGTCGATCCCCGACTTCTTGAAGAAGGGGTTGAGGTCGACCAGCGCGCCCGAGGAGCAGAACTTGCCCACGTTGTTCGTGGTGAACGACGAGATGACGTCCGGGGCCTTGCCGCCGCCCGCGCGCAGCGCCTGGTTGATCTTGTCGTCGGTCATGTTGCCCACGACGTTGACGTGGATGTTGGGGTGCGCCTTCTCGAACCCGGCGACCAGCGCCTTGACCCCCGCCACCTCGGAGTCCGCGCTCCAGGCGTGCCAGAAGTTGATGGTCGTCTCCTTGGAGGCGTCGTCGTCGGCGCCGGAGGAGGGCTGGCCGGTACAGGCGGTGGTGACGAGCACGGCCGACACGGTCAGGGCAAAAGCCGCTTTTCGGGCGACTGCGGGTATGACGGAGGGGCTGGCTGTGCGCATGACGGGGTCTCCCAGGGACGGGCGGTGAGGTGAGGTGTGGGGGAGTACGGGGGTCAGCGCGAGGTGTCGAAGACCTCGTCGCGGGTGGCCGCCAGCGCGCTCTCCAGGGCGCCGCGCAGCACGGGGTGTTCACGGACGGCGCCGACGACCAGCCGGGGCCGGGAGGCTGCCAGTTCCTCCAGCTCGGCCTGGACGAGGGCGCGCAGGGTGTCGCCGCCGGCGGTGAGCGAGGCACCGCTGAGGACGACGAGTTCGGGGTCGAGGACGGAGACGAGGGAGGCGAGACCGGTGGCCAGCCGGGTGGCGTAGGTCTCCAGGAGCAGCCGGTGCAGGACGGTGTCCTCGGCGGCGGCCCGCTCCACGAGGGCGGCGGCGGCCTCGGCGTACGGGCCCGAGGGGATGTCCGCCATGCCGAGCTCGCGGGCGAGACGGGGGATGGCCTGGGAACCGGCGAGTTCCTGGTAGCCGCCACTGTTGGCCTTGGTCACCTGCCGTACCAGGGGTGCTCCGGGAACCGGCAGGAAACCCACCTCTCCCGCACCGCCGGTCCAGCCGCGGTGCAGCCGGCCGCCGAGGACCAGGGCGGCACCGAGCCCGCCCTCGTTCCACAGCAGCACGAAGTCCTCGTGGCCGCGGGCCGCCCCGAGCCGCTGCTCGGCCACGGCGACGAGGTTGACGTCGTTCTCGTACTCGACCGGCATCGGCAGCGCTGCGGCGAGTTCGTCGAGGAGGGTCGGGGAGTGCCAGCCGGGGAGGTGGGAGGCGTAGCGCAGCCGGCCCGTGCCCGGGTCGAAGGCGCCCGGGGTGCCGATGACGAGCCGGTGGATGTCGCCGCGGGCGAGGCCCGCCGCCTTCACCGCGCCGTCGAGGGCGTCGGTGACCTGCCGTACGACGGGCTGGGCGGGTCGCCGTCCCGGGGTCGGCAGTTCGAAGGAGCCCACCTCGCGGCCGGTGACGTCGGCGACCGCGGCGAGGATGCGCTCGGGGGTGACGTCGAGCCCGGCGGCGTAAGCGGCACTCGGGTCGACCTCGTAGAGCTGGGCGTTGGGGCCCGGCCTGCCCTCGCTGGTGCCGGTGGCGAGGACGAGCCCGGACGCCTCCAGGCGGGCCAGGAGCTGGGACGCGGTCGGCTTGGACAGGCCGGTGAGCTTGCCGATCCGGGTCCGGGAGAGGGGGCCGTGCTCCAGCAGGAGGTCGAGCGCGGCACGGTCGTTCATGGCGCGGAGTGTGCGTGGTGTGCCTGCCATGGGTGCCCCTCTCCGTGACTGCCGGACGACTGTACTGTCCGACGACTGTTAGGAAGGTTTCCTATCGGATGCACGGAACTTAGGTCTGGACCACCTGTCCGTCAAGAGGGGAGCGACAAAACGCCCCCGCAGGAAACGGAGTCGTTACCTGCGGGGGCGTCTCGGTAGAGCGGGGCGGGGCGTCCTACTTCGGCGCCGGGCGCTGGACCGGGGCCGACACCAGCGGGGAGGCCGCCGCCGACTGGGGGGACTCGGAGTTGGCGAAGACCGACGGGGCCGCGACCGCCGCGGCCGGGTCGGCGGGCTCCTCGTCGGCGGGCGCGGTCGCGCCGCCCACGATGCGGATGTCCGCCGCGTCGAAGGCGCGCTTGATCCGCCAGCGCAGCTCGCGCTCGACCGTCAGGGACTTGCCGGGCATGGTCTTGGCGGAGACCCGCACGACCATGGAGTCCAGCAGCACGCTGTCCAGGCCGAGGACCTCGATCGGGCTCCACAGGAGCTCGTTCCAGGGCTCTTCCTTGCTCATCTTCTCGGCGACCTCGCCCAGCACCCGCTTGACGTTGTCGAGGTCCTCGGAGGCCCGCACGGTCACGTCCACGCCGGCCGTCGCCCAGCCCTGGGAGAGGTTGCCGATGCGCTTGACCTCGCCGTTGCGGACGTACCAGATCTCGCCGCTGTCGCCGCGCAGCTTGGTGACCCGCAGACCCACCTCGATGACCTCGCCGGAGGCCACGCCCGCGTCGATGGTGTCGCCGACGCCGTACTGGTCCTCCAGGATCATGAAGACCCCGGAGAGGAAGTCCGTGACGAGGTTGCGGGCGCCGAAACCGATCGCCACACCCGCGACACCGGCCGACGCGAGCAGCGGGGCCAGGTTGATCTCGAAGGCGCCCAGGACCATCAGGGCCGCGGTGCCCATGATGATGAAGCTCGCCACCGAGCGCAGCACCGACCCTATGGCCTGCGAGCGCTGGCGACGGCGCTCGTTGTTGACGAGCAGACCGCCGATGGCCGTGCCGTCGACCGCCTGGGCGGTGCGGTTCATCCGGTCTATGAGCTTGGTGATGGCCCGCCGCACGACCATTCTCAGCACGGCGGCGATCACCAGGATCAGCAGGACCCGCAGACCGATCGCCAACCAGGTCGACCAGTTCTGCTCCACCCAGCTCGCGGCGTTCGTCGCGCTCTCCTGGGCGTCCTGGAGACTCGGCACGGCCGGCGTCGGGGTGTCCGAGGGGGACGGCGACGGCGACGGACTCGCGGCCAGTAGGACGGCGGACAAGGACACGGCAGGTACCTCCAGGTGCTGCGTCTGCCTTCCGGCGCGGCGGTCAAGGTCACGAAAAGGTCACCGGTAAAGCAGGCTCACCACACTAACGGTGCATCGTGTGTGGATCGTTGCAATGTTCGGGGAGAGACGGCTCTCACCTGGGGATGAAAAAAGGTGTGGTCGAAAACACTCCCAGCCCGTTACCGGCACATGGTGGCGTTTCTCCCGGCGGAGAGGGGAGACTGACTGCAGTTCGTCCCGGCGCGAGCCACGCGCCGCCGACGCCCAAGGAGGCATCCGTGCCGCATGTCCTGGTACTCAACGCGTCGTACGAGCCCCTCGGCGTCGTACCGCTCCGCCGCGCGCTCGTCCTCGTCCTGGAGAACAAGGCCGTCTCTCTCGAGGAATCCGGCGCCTTCATGCACAGCGCGACCGTCACAGTCCCCGCACCCAGCGTGGTCCGGCTCAAGCGATTCGTCCGGGTTCCCTACCGGGGGCCCGTTCCTCTCACCCGCAGGGCGCTCTTCGCCCGCGACGGGGGCCGGTGCATGTACTGCGGTGGCGTCGCAACCAGCGTCGACCACGTCATCCCGCGCAGCCGCGGGGGCAAGCACGTCTGGGACAACGTGGTGGCGTCCTGCCGGCGCTGCAACCACGTGAAGGCCGACCGGCACCTGTTCGAGATCGGCTGGCGGCTGCGCCACAAACCCGCTCCACCCACCGGTCTGGCCTGGCGCATCATCGGCACCGGCCACAGGGACCCGCGCTGGCTGCCGTACTTGCAGCCATACGGCGCGGAGGCCGCCATGGCCCGGATCGACGGCATCCCTGCCTGACGACGATCCGGGCCTTTGTGTGTTCCGCGGGCGGTACGGATCCGGTCCCGGAGGTCCCCTGTTCCTCCGGGGCCGGACGACTGCGGGCTCAGGTGTGTCTGAGTTCCGCGGGGCGCAGTGAGCGCCGCAGCAGGGGCAGCGAGGTCGCGGCGGCCAGGAGGCAGGCCGCGTACACCGCGACGGGCACCAGCAGGGCGGCGTACGGCAGCCCGATCGGGGTGTCCCCTCCGGCCAGCGCGGTGTACCAGGCGCTGATCGCCGTGCCGCCGACGCCCGCCACCGCGATCGCGGGGGCCAGCGGCAGCGCGGTCTCCAGCAGCAGCGCCTTGGCCAGCACCCCCTGCGGCACCCCCGCGGCGACCTGCGCGGCCAGGCCCCGGCGCCGGGTGGCCAGGGACTCGACGGTGCCGACGGCCAGGCCCGTCAGGACCAGCGCGAGGGCGACCAGGATCGCGGCGGCCGTCAGGCCGATGCCGGTCGTGTAGTAGCCCATGTCGGTCACCAGGGTCCCCTCGTGGCGCCTGTCGCGCAGGACCGCGAGCAGCACCTGCCGCACGCCCACGAAGCCCGAGCCCACGACCGTCACCAGCAGCACCGCGGCATGCGTACGGGCCGCCGCCCACGGGTCGTCCCGCAGCCGTTCCGCCGCGATCAGCACCGCCGGGCTCTGGGCCCGGGCGGCGAGCAGGCGGCCCAGCCGCCGGGCCGCCGTACCGGTCAGCGACACCGTCGCGAAGCCGACGACCAGGACGACGGCGAACAGGGCCGACGGGCCGAGGGCGACCTCGACGGGGCCGCCCGCGAACGACCACACCACGACGAGCAGGGCCGTGATCCCGAGCAGCACGGTCACCGCCCGCAGCGTCCGCCCCGGACCCCACACCGGCCGCGCCCGCCGGACCCAGCCCAGCGGTGAGGCCACCACCCGCCGCAGCGACAGCGCGCTCACCGCGGCGCCCAGCACCGGGACGGCCAGGGCGACCAGACCCACACCGGCCCACGCGAGGGCGGGCGGCCGCTCCCACCGCCACAGCAGCAGCGGTGCGCACAGGGCCGCGGCCACCGCCGCACCCGCCAGGCACGCCGGCCCCGACTCCAGTGCCGCGATCCGCCGCACCTGCCCCGGGTCGGCGCCCGCCAGCCGCAGCGCGGCCAGCCGCCGGTCCCGGTGCACCGCGCCGAGACGCGCGCACTGCCCGACGAAGCCGAGCACCGGGATCAGCAGCAGCGCCAGCACGACGCTCACGTTCCGCCGGTCGCTCGCCGAGTTCAGCAGTCCCGCGCCGAAGGACACGGAGTAGTACCCGTCCAGGGAGTTCAGCGCGACGACCGCCGCCCCGATGCCTGTAGCGAGCGCCGCCCCGAAGGCCGTGAGCCCGATCCGCCACCACTCCCGCCGGTCGGACCCGCGGGTGAGCAGCCAGGCCATCCGCAGATCGCGCCGCAGCGTCCTCACGCCGTCACCCCCACCGGCGCGACGGCCCCGTCGGCCATCCGCACCTCACGGTCCGCGTACGCCGCCACCTGGGCGTCGTGCGTGATCAGCAGAACCGCCGTGCCCGACTCGCGGGCCGTGTGGACCAGGGCCGTCATGACCTGCTCGCTCGCCAGGGAGTCCAGCGCGCCGGTCGGCTCGTCCGCGAAGACGACCTTCGGGCCGGTGATCAGGGCGCGGGCCAGCGCGGTCCGCTGGGCCTGTCCGCCGCTCATCTCGCCGGGCCGCAGTCCGGCCTGACCGCGCACCCCGAACCGCTCCAGCCACTCGCCGGCCCGCGTGTGGGCGTCGGTGCGGGAAAGGCCCGCCAGCAGCAGCGGCAGCGCGACATTGTCGACCGCCGTCAGCTCGGGGATCAGCTGCCCGAACTGGAACACCACGCCGAACTCCGTGCGCCGCAGCTCGCTCAGCCGCTTCTCGGGCAGCTCGTCGAGGCGTGCACCGCCGTAGGACACCGATCCGGCGTCCGGCCGGACGATCCCCGCCAGGCAGTGCAGCAGCGTCGACTTCCCGCTGCCGCTGGTACCGGTGACGGCGAGGATCTCGCCCGCGTCGAGCCCGACCGAGGCGCCGCGCAGGGCCTCGGACCTGCCGTACGTCTTCACGAGGTCACGGGCCGCGAGCAGCGGCTCTGGGTTGCTCATGCTGAGTCGACCTCCGCGGTCAGTGAGGTGAGCCGGGCCGCCGTGGTGGTCATCCAGCGGAGGTCGGCGTCGAGGTGGTTGAGGGCGTAGTCCGCCGAGAGCACGGTCGCGAGGTCGGCCCCCTTGGCGGTCTTGACCGCCGTGAGCTCCCGCATCCGTGCCATGTGGGCGGCGCGCTGGGCCCGGAGATAGGCGTCCGGGTCGCCGCCGGACAGGATCGAGACGACGACCTTGGCGAAGATCTCGTTGGTCACGAAGGGCGCGGGCGGGGCGATCTGCCCGGCCCACTCGGCCAGTTCACGCGCGCCCTCCTCGGTCGAGCGGTACCTGGTGCGCTCGGGGCCGCCGTCGGAGTCGGTGCCGTCGACCTCGGCGAGTCCGTCGCGGACCAGGCGCTGGAGGGTCGTGTAGACCTGCCCGTAGGCCAGGGGACGGGCCTCGGGGAAACGGTCGTCGTGGCGTCGCTTGAGGTCGTAGCCATGGCTCGGACCTCCGGCGAGCAGCCCCAGCAGGACGTGGCGGATGCTCATGGCGATCAGTATGCATCACGTACATGTACTGAGTGAATAGTGATCACTGGAAACGGTCTCCACGGAAGGGCGGCGGACGAGCGGTGGACGGGAGCCGTGAAGCCGCGGAACATGACGAACAGCACGTTCTCCCCTCGCGTACGTCTGCCGTCGCGTCCTGTGGGTAGGGCTGCGGTAACCCCCGTCGTCGTACTCGACAAGGAGGCCCCCGTGGCCGCATCGGCACCCCTGCTGCTCCCGCCCCTGTCCAAACCCGAGGCGCCCGCTGAGTACTTCTGTGTCTTCAGCGCCGAGGGCGCCTGCACCGAGACCCCGCTCACCAGCGAACCACCCCTG
>NZ_RSAJ01000200.1 GCF_003933965.1 Streptomyces sp. RP5T | reverse complement strand
CGCCCGCCCAGGCCCCGCGGACCCCGCTGGATCGGCGGCTGGGTCTTCCTGCTCGCCCTGCTGGCGGGCGGCCTCGGCACCGCAGCGACCTGGGAGGACCACGCCCTGGGCACCAGCCTGCAGACCGGTCTGTCCTGCGCGCTGATCGTCCTGGGCGTGGGCACAGCGGTCAGCTCCGTCCTGGGCCGCACCGGAGCGGGCTCGGTCTTCCTGGCGATCGTCACCGCGGGCCTGCTCGCCACGTCGGCCGCTCTGCCGAAGGACATCACCACCGAGTGGGTCCGCGCGAACTGGACCCCGGCCGCGACCCAGAACATCCGCCCGCAGTACGAAGTGGGCACCGGAGTGGGCACCTTGGACCTGTCCCGCGTCGATTTCGGCAAGGGCGGGACGGTGGCGACCCATGTCGAGGTCGGAGTGGGCCGGCTGCTGGTGATCGTGCCGCCGGACGTGACCGTGAAAGCCGTCGTCGACGTGGGAGTGGGCGACATCCAGTTGCCGGGCGACAAGCAGGGGGACGTGGACGTGGCACCGGGCAAGCGCAAGGAGGTCACCCTGAAGCCGGTTCCGGGCGCGGAGAAGACCGCCACCCTCGACCTGGATCTGCGGCTGGGCATCGGCCAGGCGGAGGTGCGCCGTGCTGCGTCATGAGTTCCAGCCGGGAAAGCTGGTCGCCGGCCTCTTCCTGACCCTCGCGGGCATCACCTACGCCGGTGACGCGGGCGGCGCCTGGGAGACGCCGTGGTTCGCGGTGATCCCCATGGTCGTCGGCGGCCTCTGCCTCGCGGGCGTGGTGGGCACAGTGGCCCGGGCGATACGCAGACGCCGCGACACCCGCGGTACGCGCACCCCACCGGAGACCGACCGGACGCCCCAGCCGCCCCAGCCGCCCGTGCCCCACTGATCACCGACCGAGGGAGGACAGCGGAGCGGCGAGGGACAGCGGCCCGGCACCGGAGCGCGACCGTGCCGCGCGGCGCTCCCCCTCCGCCGGTGGCTCCGCCTACCGAAGCGCTACCGCAGCGCCGCCGAAGCGCTACCGGTACCCTCCCGCTCGCTGCCTTCGTCGGGCGCGCAGGGCCGCGTCCACCGAGAACACGGAGGCGCCCGCGAGGACGAGGGGCAGCCAGGCCATCAGGTAGGCGAGGTCGTTGCCGTAGTAGTACGGGTCGGAGGCCCAGCTCACGGTCAGCCACAGGCTGAGCGAGATCAGCGCGCCACCGAGCGCGGCCAGGCGCGCGAGGATGCCGAGCAGGGTGCCGATGCCGACGGCGAGTTCACCGAAGGCGATGGCGTAGCCGAAGCCCACGGGGTTCTTCAGGGACAGGTCGACCAGCGCGGGGATGGCCGAGGAGTCCCGGACACTGCGCATCATGTCGCCGATGGACCCGGAGCCGGAGCTCTTCATGAAGGCGCTGTCGGTCAGCTTGTCCAGGCCGGCGTAGATGAAAGTGACACCGAGGAAGATCCGCAGGGGCAGCAGGGCGTACTGGCCCATGCTGTCCCGCCAGGACCGTTCGTCGTCGTAGTAGGGGGCGTGCGTATCCGTCCGAAAACTGTGAGTCATCGCTTCGAGCCGCCTCTCACCAGCGTGCCGAGACCCCTACCAGAAGATACGCACGAAGGGGTGGCGGCGCTCAATGCGATGGCGGATTCCGGGCGCCCGCGGGGTGCGGGCCGCCGCCGCTCAGTCGGTCACGTCGATCGCGTACCGGTTCGTCTCCACCCCGGCGGCCGTCACCACCTGCACTTCCACCCGTCCCGGCTCCACGTCCGCCGGCACCGGCACGGTCAGCACCTCGTCCGTGGGGTTGCTGAACCCCCCGGCCACCGGGACCAACGGCACGTGGACGTTCACCGGTCCGATCCGCACCACCATCCTGGACAGCCGGTCCGCCCGCTGCGCCCCGGGCGGCACGAATCCGGCACCCCGGATCTCGATGTCGTCCCCGGTGCGCACGGGCCCGTCCAGGTCACCGGCCTCCCGCGACCGCACGACGGAGAGGATGACCGGCCGCCCGCCCTCCGCGTACTTCCCCGCGACATAGGTGGCCGCCGACACCAGCACCACCACCGCGAGCCCCCACGGCAGGTCCGGCAGCTGATCCGGCCGCCGGGCCAGGCGCACCGCCGCGAACAGCAGGGCGACCCCGCCGATCACGACGTACTGGATGTCGGCGAAGGCGCCCCGCCCGGAGTCGTCGGTCAGCAGGTCGGCGGCGCGAGGCCGGTCCGCCCGCACCTTCTGGAGCCGCTGCCCGAGGACCCGCAGCCCGACCACGCGCCGCACCAGTACGGCGATGCCGCAGACCACGGCCAGCACGGTCACGACGCCCGCGCCCCGGGCCAGTTCGAGCCCGGAGATCAGCGCGTCCCGCTCCCGGCTGTCGGAGGCCGCGGCCAGCCGGCCCACCAGGACCAGCACCGCGTAGGCGACGAACAGGACCCAGGCCACCGCGACGGCCCGCGAGGTGGACAGCCGGTTGTCCTCACCGATGACCGGCGCGAGCACCCCGCCCCGGGCCCGGTGGAACCAGGACGCCGCGGTCAGCGACCCGGCGACCACGAGAGCCGCCACCAGCCCGGCCGTACGGGCCGCGGTCCAGCCCGTCCCGATGGCCGTCAGTGCCTGGACGAGGAGCAGCACCACGACGGCGGCCCACACCACACAGGCGGTACGACGCCACAGCCGCGCGAGCCACGCGGCACCCTCCGCCCGGCCCCGCTCGGCCACGGCCTCCGCGGACTGGGTCAGTTCCTCCGAGACCCACTGCCGGGAGGCGGACGCGGAGTGCGCCACGGCCGCGGGCAGGCCCTGTCCGGCGGCGAACTCGTCCCGCTTCGAGAGGAATTCGGCGACCGCCCGCCGGTGTCCGGCCCGCGCCCCGTGCGGACAGTCCCCGCAGGTGCAGCCGCCGTCGTGCGCGCTCCTGGGCACGCCCCCGGCCGCGCTCTGTCTCGCTTCCTGCACCGCCACGCCCGACGCCCGCCTTCCCACGATTCCTGGCCCTTGGGCCCACATGACCTCACGGCCGGCCGGCCGCACAACCCGCTGAAGAACCCCGAACAACTCCCCCGTGATGACAGCGAATTGTGCCCTACAGGGCACCTCCCCCGTCCGGCAGGTCTGGTCAGCGCGGGTGAAGCGGGGCCCGCCGTGTTGACCCGGCTGCGAGAATTTCCCTATGGCCGAGATCATCCAGCGTGACGGGACCTGGGCCTTCGACGGCACGACGGTCAGGATCACGCCCGGACTGCACCGCTCGGTGCCGCTGTTCCGGCAGACGTACGGCGAGGTCGCCGTGCCCCTGGAGGCCATCGCGGGCGTGGCGTTCGAGCCGGAGCGCAAGCGCGGCCGGCTGCGGATGCGGCTGCGTGAGGGCGCGGACCCGCTGCTGCACGCGACCGGCGGACGACTGCCGGACCCGGCCGACCCGTACCGTCTGGTCGTGGACGTCGACCGCGCGGGAGTCGCCGAGTACGTGGCCGAGGAGATCCGCCACGCCCTCCTCCTCGACCAGGTCCCCAAGGAGCCGACGAAGACGTATCTGCTGCCCGGCCCGCCGGTCCCGGTCTCGGTGCGCTCCTCCGACGGCACGGTCTCCTTCGACGGCACCCAGGTCCGTATCGACTGGGCCGACACCTCCGACCGCGTCAAGCGGGCGACCGGCCCGCGGATCATCGACGTGGGTGACCTCGTCCAGGTCGAGTGGCTGCCCAACTCCGGTTACGAGGACGGTTTCATGCGGTTCGTGACCCGTGAGACGTCCTTCTCGAAGCTGCCGCCGGAGAAGGACCCGTACGCCCTCGACCTGTGGGGCAGCACCCGCCGCGATCTGCTCACGGCCCTCGTGGCGACGGCGGTCACGGCCCGGCTGCCGCACCCGTCCACCCGCGGCGACCTCCCGTACGGCGGGGGCGGTGCCCGCCGCCCGGGGCTCACCACGGCCGCCGTGCCCCCGCCCGCCGACCATCACGACGCGCTCCTGCGCAGGCTGCGGGAGCTGGGGGAGCTGCACCGCGACGGGGTGCTCACGGACGAGGAGTTCGCGATGACGAAGGCCGCGGTGCTGCGGGGGTTCCAGACCCCGTGACGTCGGCGTGATCCGCCGGATCCGGACAGGCCCTAGGTCAGCAGGTCCGGCTCGCTGCGGCTGATGTCCTGCCACATCGGCTGGTAGTTGATCCACGCCACCAGGTCCCCGCCCAGCTGCTCCCAGGTCGCCAGCGCGGCCCGGTGGTCGATGAGCACCGGCCGGCCCGCGGCCCGCGCCAGGAGCTGCACCTGGCTGGAGCGTTCCATCGACAGGAACCACCAGGCCGCCGCGTCCACCGAGTCCCCGACGGTCAGCAGGCCGTGGTTGCGCAGCACCAGTGCCTTGCGGGACCCGAGCGCGGCGGCGATCCGGCGGCCCTCGTCGGCGTCGACGGCGACTCCGGTGTAGGCGTCGTACAGCGCGTGGTCCTCGTAGAAGGCGCAGCTCTCCTGGCTGATCGGGTCGAGGAGCTCACCGAGGGCGGACAGCGCCCGCCCGTGCACGGAGTGGCAGTGGGCGACGGCGACGACGTCGGGGCGGGCGGCGTGCACCTGGGAGTGGACGGTGAAGGCCGCCTGGTTGACGTGGTAGCGGCCGTCGAGGACCTGGCCGTCGGAGTTGGCGAGCACGAGGTCGCTGACGGTGACGTGCTTGAACGGCATGCCGAAGGGGTTGACCCAGAAGCAGTCGGTGAACTCCGGGTCGCGTGCGGTGATGTGTCCGGACACCCCGTCCTCGAAGCCGAGCCGGCCGAAGATCCGCAGCGCGCCCGCGAGCCGCTCCTTGCGGTGCCGGCGTTCCTCCGCGACGGACTCGTGCATCGGCGGCATCGCGAACTGCAGCTTCTCGGTGGGCAGCGGCATCGGTGGAGTGGGCCCGAGGGGCGTCTCGTGCATGTGCTCCTCCAGCACTGGATTGACTTACGGGGCGGAAGTTACCGCCGGTCAGCGGAAGAGAACAGCGCTGGTTTGTAAAGATGGCGCACACAGCGGATACCGGACAGCAGATGTCGGGTATCGGCGGAACACTGACCGGCATGAACACCGGCATGAACACCGGCATGAACCCCGCCATGAACTGGGCGGCCTTCGGCGCCGCGGAACCCGACCTCGCCAGGACGGTCGAGGCCCGCTTCGGCGCCTTCACCCACCACGTCCTCGCCACGCTCCGCAAGGACGGCTCCCCCCGCACCACCGGCCTGGAGGTTCGCTTCCTGAACGGCGAGCTGTGGCTCGGCATGATGCCGGACTCGCTCAAGGCCCTCGACCTGCGCAGGGACCCGCGCTTCGCGCTCCAGGCGAACCCCGGGCAGGGGCAGTCCTTGGGCGGCGGCGACGTCCGGATCGCGGGACGGGCCATCGAGGTCGAGGACGCCGCCGTCAAGGGGGCGTACGCGCAAGAGGTGGAACCGCCGGAGCCGTTCCACCTCTTCCGCACCGAGTTGACGGAGGTCGTGCGGACCTACGTCGAGGACGACAAGTACCTGGTCGTCCAGGTCTGGAAGCCCGGAGAGCCGGTGCGCACTCTCAAGCGGACCTGAAGAGCCCTACTCCCACTCGATCGTCCCCGGCGGCTTCGACGTCACGTCGAGCACCACGCGGTTGACGTCGGCCACCTCGTTGGTGATCCGCGTCGAGATCTTCGCGAGGACGTCGTACGGCAGCCTCGACCAGTCGGCGGTCATGGCGTCCTCGGAGGAGACCGGGCGCAGGACGATCGGGTGGCCGTAGGTCCGGCCGTCGCCCTGGACGCCGACGGAGCGGACGTCGGCGAGGAGGACCACCGGGCACTGCCAGATGTCGCGGTCCAGGCCGGCCGCCGTCAGCTCCTCGCGGGCGATGGCGTCGGCGTCGCGCAGCAGGTCCAGGCGCTCCTTGGTGACCTCGCCGACGATGCGGATGCCGAGGCCGGGGCCGGGGAAGGGCTGGCGCTGGACGATCTCGTCCGGGAGCCCGAGCTCCTGGCCGACCATGCGCACCTCGTCCTTGAACAGCTTGCGCAGCGGCTCGATCAGCTGGAACTCCAGGTCCTCCGGGAGTCCGCCGACGTTGTGGTGGGACTTGATGTTCGCCGTGCCGGTGCCGCCACCGGACTCGACCACGTCCGGGTAGAGCGTGCCCTGGACGAGGAACTCCACCGCCGGGCCCTCGTCCGCGATGATGTCCGCCTGGGCCTGCTCGAAGACCCGGATGAACTCGCGGCCGATGATCTTCCGCTTCTCCTCGGGGTCCGAGACACCCTTGAGCGCGGTCAGGAAGCGCTCCTCCGCGTCGACGACGACCAGCTTGACGCCGGTCGCGGCCACGAAGTCCTTCTCGACCTGCTCGGTCTCGCCCTTGCGCATCAGGCCGTGGTCGACGTACACGCAGGTGAGCTGGTCGCCGATGGCGCGCGCGACCAGGGCCGCGGCCACCGCGGAGTCCACCCCGCCGGAGAGCCCGCAGATCGCGCGCTTGTCGCCGACGCGCGAGCGGATCTCGGCGACCTGCTCCTCGATCACGTTGCCGGTGGTCCAGTCCGGCTTCAGGCCGGCGCCCCGGTACAGGAAGTGCTCCAGGACCTGCTGGCCGTGCGTGGAGTGCATGACCTCGGGGTGGTACTGGACGCCGTAGAGCTTCTTCTCGTCGTTCTCGAAGGCGGCGACCGGGACGACGTCGGTGGACGCGGTCACGGTGAAGCCCTCGGGGGCGGCCGAGCAGGCGTCGCCGTGGGACATCCACACCGACTGCTCGTCGGGGGTGCCCTCGAAGAGGGTGGATCCGGACTTCGAGACGTGCAGCGGCGTACGGCCGTACTCACGCGCGCCGGTGTTGTCGACGGTGCCGCCGAGGGTGGTCGCCATCAGCTGGAAGCCGTAGCACATGCCGAAGACCGGGACACCGGACTCGAACAGCTCGCGGTCCAGACGCGGGGCGCCCTCCGCGTACACCGACGAGGGGCCGCCGGAGAGGATGATCGCCGCCGGGTTCTTGGCGAGCATCTCCGCGACCGGCATGGTGCTCGGCACGATCTCGCTGTAGACCCGGGCCTCGCGGACACGACGGGCGATGAGCTGGGCGTACTGCGCACCGAAGTCGACGACCAGGACGGTGTCGGGGGCGGCGGCGGGGTTCGCTGATGACACGGGTTGCCTTCCGGCGGTGAGCGAGGTGTGTGTGGGGCCGAGTCTACCGGGAGCGGCGGTGCCGGACCGGGGGCTGGTTCCGTCTCAGGATGCGAACCGGCTTGGACGCCCAGGGACGGACCGGCATACTGCTCCCATGCTCACGCAGACGACCTTCCTGTTTACCTATGGCACCCGGCCCGCCGGCTGCCATGGTCGTGCTGCTTGAGCTACTGACAAGCGACTTCCCAGGCGCCCCGGGCCGACAAGGTCCGGGGCGCCTGGTGTTTTCCGGATCTTGCCGCTCCGGGGCATCCACCCCACCCAGGAGCCCTACGTGACCACCACACCGGAAGCCACCATCGCCGACGCCCGTGAGCGGATCGACGCGCTCGACGACCGGATCCTCGGTCTGATCCAGGAACGGATGGCCGTCTCGGCCGTCGTCCAGCAGACCCGCATCGCCTCCGGCGGCCGGCGGGTCCACCTCGCCCGCGAGATGGAGATCCTCGGCCGCTACCGCGAGGCGCTCGGCAGGCCCGGCACCTCCCTCGCCATGACGTTGCTCGAACTGTGCCGCGGTCGCATCTGAGTTCGGGGCCCGCCTCACCCGTACGGCGCGTGACCGCCGGGCCGTCCGCCTCGTTGGTGGTGGTGTCCGTGCCAGCCAGGGGCGGGCCCGACAGAACCACGCGTGGCTCGCTGGAGCGTTGAGGCGCACGGATCACGCCGTGCGCCGTGGGACCTCGCTCCAGGAAGTGACCGGACGGCAGGGGACAGCAGCCCGGTCACCCAAGAGAACGGCCGGCTCCGGGGACGCCCGGGGCCGGCCGGCGGGGCAAGTACCGGCACAGGGCTGGATCGAACGGTTGCGGAGGCCGCGTCCGTCCAGCACGATGCCTGGAAAGCCCCCAAATCCCTCCGCGGACAACCGCATTCGTTGTGCGTGACCGTACTGCCAGAGGTCCGGACCAACCGGTCGTCCAGGTGGCACGGACAGGAGAGCAAGCGGCGCTACCCCCCGGCGCCGCTCCCAGGCACCGGCGCTGCCCTGACGTCGGTGCTGACGAGAGAAGGGCCCCGCGGCTCCGCCCCGCGGGGCCCTTCGCACGCCCGGATCCCGGGGTCAGACGCGGGAGACCGTTCCGCAGCTCTTGTCGCGGTCGGCGTCGAGGGGCTTGCTGCGGTCGTACGGGTCCGAGGTCGGTCCGGTGGGGGCCGCTCCCGTGGGTTCGGCGGAGCTGAACGACGGGTGCAGATAGCCGTCGTACACCTCGCAGGCAGAGTTGTTGATGTCCTGGTCCCAGTGCACGACGGTGAGCTTGCCCGGGGTGACCTGGTATTTGCTGGGGTCGGAGACCTCGACGTCGAGGATCCGGCGGATGATGGTGCGGGTGACCTCGGTGGAGCCGTTGGTCTGCACGACCGGGTACACGAAGGTGTAGTCGGCGTGCACGGCGACCGAGGCGTGGTCGCCGGCCTTGAAGGTCATGCGTCCCCGGGTCTTCACGACGTCACCGACCGGCCGGACCTCCTCGGGGTCGAAGCGGCTGAACATCCACAGCGGGTCGTGCTTCCTGTCCGGCTTGCGCAGGCCGGTCTCCAGGAGTCCGCGCACGTCCTTCTGGAGCGGGTCCAGCACGTCGAGCGCCGCCGCGGGCCGTTCACCGCGCAGGGTCGCCGGGTCGAGGTTGGACTCGACGAGGAGCTTCCTGGTCAGCTCCAGTGCCTGTGCGACCTTCGCCGCGGACCGGCCGCCGACGGCCTTCGCCTCCGGTACGGCGATCCCCGCGGCCCCGTCGGCCCAGCGCTTGGCGGGCGAGCCGGCGAACGGGTCGTCCAGGGTGGGGAGTTGGGAGGGCTCGGCGGAGGGCGCGGCGGTCGGCGCCGCCGTCTCCTGCGGCAGCGGCGAGGACACGGCCCCGGCGGAGTCCGCCCCGCCGCCGAAGGGGTCGCCCGGCACCAGCGAGGGCCTCACCGCCACGACGGCCACCACGGCCGCGGCGGCGACGGCGAGGACGCTCCACAGGCCCCGCCGGCTCTTCTTCTGCTGCCAGGCAGGCCCGGTGCGCCAGCCCTCCGGCAGTTCGCCGCGCGCTTCCTGCCGCCGCAGTCGCTCCGTCACCTCCCGGGCCCGCGCGGAGGGTTCCTTGGGGGCGGAGTCGCGGATGTCCCGTTCGGTGTCCCGGGCGAACTGTTCCCAGACGTCGTCGGGGATCTTGGGGTCTTCTGACACGTGGGTCAGTTGTAGGGCCTGGGAAAGCGTGTTCACAAGGCGAACTCGTGTGTGACTCAGCCCACATAAGTTTTCTGTGAGGGCGCGCACAACCTTTCACAGCCTTCGCGAATCAAACCCTGCGAATCACGGGCCCCACCCGCGCCCCACACGCGGAGGCCTCTCCATGGACGTGTGCCGCGGACAAGGCGGCACACCTGACTTCCGAGGTCTTCATGAAGCTTCGTCGTGCACTGGCCGCCGCGGCCGCGACCGCCGCGATTGCGCCGCTGGCCCTGTTCGCCGCGCCGAGCGCCTTCGCGGACGACACGCCCACGCCGACCGCGACCGAGAGCACGCCCGCCGAGGAGAACACGGCGACGGACCCGGAGAGCACTCCGGCGGACCCCACGTCGACTCCCGCGGACCCGGCGAGCACGCCCGCCGGCAGCACCCCCTCGACCAGCGCGTCCAGCTCCGCCACCACCAGCAGCAGCCCGACCGCCACCGCGTCCGGCTCGGCCACCGCCAGCACCAGCCCGTCCGCGAGCGAGAGCGGCGAGCCGATCGACCAGTGCGAGGTCGACGACGAGGACGGCCCGGTCATCGGCGACAGCGACGTGCTGCACAGCTCGCTGACCGGTCTGCCCGAGAGCATCGTGGCGGGCAGCGGCTGGACGAACTTCAAGTTCAACGTCAGCAACTCCGGCGACGAGACGATCAAGGACATCCAGCCCATCGTCGGTGTCGGGGCGGTCGACTGGGACTTCGAGCAGGACTACAGCGACCTGGTCACCGTGCAGGTGAAGCAGGGCGGCTCCTGGGTCGACGTGGCCACGCAGTTCGGCGAGGGCGGCTCGTTCAACGCCTTCGACCTCGACGGCGGCGACTCCCTCAGCTACCAGCTGCGGGTGAAGGTCGACCGTGAGGTCCCGAGCGCGATCGGCATCGCCATCGGTCTCGCCGAGTACTCGGACGACCAGGGCTGCTGGATCTCCGCCGACGAGAACATGGGCATCTACTACTTCGAGGTCCTGCCGGCCGGCTCCGACGCCGGCAAGCCGGGCGACGCCAAGCCGCAGACCGGCGGCAAGAGCCCCATCTCCGACGTCAGCGGCGTCGACGTGGACGGCCAGCTCGCCGAGACCGGTTCGAGCTCGGCCCTGCCGGTCCTCGGCCTCGTCGGCGGCTTCGCCGTCGTCGCCGGTACCGGTGTGGTCTTCGCGGTGAAGCGGCGCAAGGGCGTGGCCGGCGCACACGCCTGAGTCGCCCTAGGCACGGCTTGACGCAGGAAAGGAGAAGGACCCGCACTCGGAGGGGGGTGCGGGTCCTTCTCCTTGTCCTTTTCCGGCCCTACGACTCTTCGCTGTTCCGGCTCTACGACTTCTTCGGAACCGCCGGCATCCCCAGGAACGGCAGCTTCAGGGCGCCGAAGGCCTCCGCCGGGACCGCCGGTGACCTGGGCTCGACGGCGGCGAGGCGGACGTAGTCCTCGCCCTGGGCCGGACGCGGGTCCTCCTCGCCCTTGTTGGGCCAGTACGACATCGCCCGCTCGGCCTGCGCCGTGATCGTCAGCGAGGGGTTCACACCCAGGTTGGCGGAGACCGCGGCGCCGTCGACGACCGAGATCCCCGGGTGGCCGTAGAGCCGGTGGTACGGGTCGATGACGCCGCTGTCGCGGGAGGAGCCGATGGGGCAGCCGCCGAGGAAGTGCGCGGTGAGCGGGGTGCCCATGAGCTCGCCGACGTTCGAGCCGGCGAAGCCGTTGATGTCGGCGGCGATCGCGGAGGCGCTCTGCGAAGCCGCCTTGATCTGCTTGGGGTTGGGCGCGCCGTGGCCCTGCCGTGCGGTGAGCAGGCCCTTGCCGACGCCGTCCGGTTTCAGGTACGTCGTCAGGGAGTTGTCCAGCGACTGCATGACCAGTCCGATGATGGTCCGCTCCGACCAGCGGCGGTTGGACAGGGAGCGCAGCACGAGAAGCGGGTGCCTCGCCGCGTTCGCCAGCCAGGCCATGACCCTCGACGAGCCCTCGGCGTACGGCACTTGGAGGATCGACAGGCCGCCCATCGAGTTGGAGCCCTTGCCGTAGCGGACCGGCTCGATGTGGGTGTTCTCGTCCGGGTGGATGGACGAGGTGATGGCGACGCCCTGGGTGAAGTCGACCTTCGGCGCACCGGTCGCCCTGCGGTAGCGCCGGTTGTCGGTCTGGGCGCCCACCAGGGCCTCGGAGTTGGTGCGGGTGAGCTCGCCCAGCCGGTCCGAGAGGTACGGCAGTTGACCGCCCGCCTTCATGCGGTGCAGGAGGGTCTGGGTGCCGTAGGTGCCGGCGGCGATGACGACCCGGCGGGCCGTGAAGGTGCGTCCCTTCGACCGGCGGCGGTCGTCGGTGGGCAGGGTCGCGATCGCGTAGCCGCCCCGGGAGTCGTCGGTGACCGACACGACGGTGGTCAGGGGGTGGACGACCGCGCCCGCCTTCTCGGCGAGGTAGAGGTAGTTCTCGTTCAGGGTGTTCTTGGCGCCGTGCCGGCAGCCGGTCATGCACTCGCCGCACTCGATGCAGGCCTTGCGGGCGGGACCGGCGCCGCCGAAGTAGGGGTCCTCCGTCTGCTCGCCGGGCCCTGCCTTCCTGGTGCCGTCCGCGTCCTCGCCGTCGCCGAAGAAGACGCCGACCGGGGCCATGTGGAAGGTGTCGCCGACGCCCATCCGTTCGGCGGCCGCCTTCAGGTGGACGTCGGAGGGAGTCATCGTCGGGTTGAGCCGGACGCCGAGCATGCGGCGGGCCTGGTCGTAGTACGGCTTCAGCTCCTCCTGCCAGTCCGTGATGTCACGCCACTGCGGGTCCTCGAAGAAGGGCTTCGGGGGGACGTAGAGGGTGTTGGCGTAGTTGAGGGAGCCGCCGCCCACGCCCGCTCCCGCGAGGACCATGACATTGCCCAGCAGGTGGATGCGCTGGATGCCGAACATGCCGAGCCTGGGCGCCCAGAGGTAGTTCTTCAGGTCCCAGGAGTTCTTCGGGAGCGTCTCGCGGGTGAAGCGGCGTCCGGCTTCCAGGACACCTACGCGGTAGCCCTTCTCGGTGAGGCGAAGGGCGGTGACGCTGCCGCCGAAGCCTGATCCGACGACGACGACGTCGTAGTCGTAGGTGTCCTTGGGCACGTGCTCTCCTCGTTGAGAACAGGGTGGAGGGGGTTCCTGTTCGGCTACTTGAAGCGGAAGGCCTTCATCAGCCGCAGGCTGCGGCTCATGAACGCGGCGTACTTCTCGTCGTCCATGCCCATCGAGGGCGCCATCGGGAGCAGCCGCTGCTGGGCGATCGTCTGGGCCTCGGTGTACTTGAGGATGCCCTCGGAGCCGTGCCGGCGGCCGAGGCCGGAGTCCTTCATGCCGCCCATCGGGGACTGGACGCTGCCGTAGGCGGAGGCGTATCCCTCGTTGACGTTGACGGTGCCGGCCCGCACCCGCGAGGCGACCTCGCGGCCGCGCCTGCCGTCCTTCGTCCAGACCGAAGAATTCAGGCCGTACGGGGTGGAGTTGGCCAGTGCGATCGCCTCGTCCTCGGTCTTGAAGCGGTAGATCGAGACGACCGGGCCGAAGGTCTCCTCGGTGCACACGGCCATCGGCTCGCTGACGCCGTCGAGGATGGTCGGCTCGAAGAAGTACGGGCCGATGTCCGGGCGGGCGACGCCGCCGGCGACCACCCTGGCGCCCTTCTCGACGGCCTCCTGGACGTGCCGGGTGACGGTCTCCAGCTGCCGCTCCCCCACCAGCGAGCCCATGTCGGCGCCGTAGGCGAGGGACGTGCCGAGCCGCAGGGCCTTCGTGCGGGCCGCGAAGCGCTCCAGGAAGGCGTCCGCGATCGACTCGTGGACGTACAACCGCTCGATGGAGATGCAGAGTTGGCCGGCCGAGGAGAAGCAGGCGCGGACGGCACCGGCGGCGGCCTTCTCGATGTCGGCGTCCTCCAGGACCAGCATGGCGTTCTTGCCGCCGAGTTCGAGGGAGACGCCGACCAGACGGGCGGCGGCGCCCTGGGCGACCTCGCGGCCGGTGCGGGTGGAGCCGGTGAAGGAGACGTAGTCGGCGTGCCGGACGACCTCGGGGCCGACGACGGGACCGTCACCGAGGACGATCTGGAAGACCTCGGCGGGAAGGCCTGCCTCGACCAGCAGGTCCCGGGCCCACAGGGCGGTCAGGCACGTCTCGGTGTCCGGCTTCATGACGACGGCGTTGCCCGCGACGAAGGCGGGGAGCGCGTCGCCGACGGACAGTTCGAGGGGGTAGTTCCAGGGGGCGATCTGGCCGACGACACCGCGCGGGTGGCGCAGCTCGGTGACCTTGGTGAGGGTGGGCACGGCACCGGCGTGCCGCTTCGGGCGCAGATAGGCGGGGGCCTTGCGGCCGTAGTGCCGGGCGGCCACGGCGACCGCCTGGACCTCCTCGTGGGCGTGCAGGCGCGCCTTGCCGGTCTCCAGCTGGATGAGGTCGAGGACCTCGGCCTGACGCTCCAGGATCAGGTCGTGGAAGCGGAGCAGGACGGCGGCGCGCTGCCGTACGGGGGTCTGCTCCCACACCGCCTGCGCCCTGCGGGCCGCCTCGAAGGCCTTCTCCACGTCCTCGGGGGTGGACTCGGGCAGGTCGGCCAGCTTCTCGCCGGTGAACGGCGTGTGGTTGGCGGTACGGCCGGACCCGGTCACGCCCTTGGTGAGCTGGGCGACCAGCTCCGGGGTGACCACGTCGGCCGCGGTACGGGCGCCCTC
>NZ_RSAJ01000001.1 GCF_003933965.1 Streptomyces sp. RP5T | reverse complement strand
CCTCACCGCAGGCCCCCGGCGGCAACCCGCCTCACACCCGCGGCTGGGCGCTCGTCGCCAGGGAGCCGCACAGGGCCGTCGCGCTGCCGGTGGCGTAGGGGTCCGTTCCCGCTGGGCCGCCGGGCTTCGGGGTCTGGCCGGCCAGCAGAGGGTGCAGACGGTTCGTGGAGTCCTCCGCGCAGGACAGGGGCCCGGCCTGGACGTAGGAGACGACCAGCTGGGCCGTGTGCAGCCGCAGGTCGTCCCGGTCGAACCGGAAGTGCAGCTCGCGCCGGACGGTGAACAGCGAGGTCTGGTCGGAGGCGCTCTTCCCCGCCGCCCGCAACGCGTACACGAAGGTGTGGTCCGCCGTCACCTCCAGCGTCGCCGAGTCCGTCTCGGCCGCCTGGAGACTCCCCTGCACCCGGATCCTGCTGTCGGCGAGCCGCGTCCGGGCGGGGTCGAAACGGACCAGCCATCCGGTAGGCGCGTGCCGCCCGTCGGCGGCGGGGTGGGCGAAACTCTGGTCGAACTGGGCGAGTTGGGCCGAGTCGAGGAGCACCCGCGCCGCGCGGACGTCCGCCCCGGCGAGGACGTCCGGGTCCAGGGCGGACCGCACGATGTAGTCCTTCGCGGTGGTCAGCGCGGACACGACCTGGCTGTCGGAGAAGTGCGCGGTACGGCGGGAGGCCGGCAGCGGTATGCCCTCGGCGCCGATGCGGTACTGCGCGGCGGGGCTGTGCGCGTACAGGTACTCGGCGTCGGGGTGCCCCGGGACCTTCCCCTCGGGCGCCAGCGGGATGACGGTCATCCGCAGCGGTTCGACCGGCTGCGGGATCGCGGTGGTCTGGTAGGGGTGCCGTACTCCCATGTAGATCGCGGTGCCGAAGGCGACGGCGATCAGCAGGACCAGGATCAGGACCTGCCGGGACAGTCCCCGGCGCAGCGGCGGGCGGCGGCGGACGGCGGGTGCGTGGTCGGTCATGCGCTCCCGCGCGGAGTACTCCTGGAGGCGGGCAGCGCGGACGAACGATTCGTCGAAGACGACGGATCGGTACTCGTCCTCACCACCCACGGGGCCGCCCTCGGGAGTCCCCTCGGGTGGGTCTCCTGGCCCTCCCATATCTTCAGGGTAGGTCTCGGGAAGCTCAGGTAAACGCCCCGCCGTGCGACAAGTTCTGACAGGTTCTCACCAGGATTGTCAGGGCGTTCGCGGGACCGCGGAGACGGCTGGCTGGGAGTAGTCGGCGGAAGCGGAGGGCGTCACCGTGCTCCCCTGCTCCAGACCGGTCGAGGCGGGCGGCGGAACCCGGTCGCGGCTGCCGGAGGAGGAGCCCCGGTAGACCGCGGTGAAGGCCAGCGCCACCATGCCGACACCCATGACGAGGGCCAGCATCCAGGCGACGGGACGGTGCCAGCGGACCTGCTTGCCGTAGGTCCCGGGGGCGCCGTAGCGGCCTTCGAGGATCTCGGTGTCGTCCAGGTCGTCGAGTTCGGGATCATGGCCGAAACCGCGGGGTCCGTACGCGTCGTCGTACCGCTCGGCTCTGGGGCGGGCGCGGCGGGCCTCGGCCTCGGAGGCCTCCGCTCTCGCCTGGGCCGCGGCCAGGAGGCGCTCGACGGCGGTCGGCTCGTGCACCACGGCCGCCCGTACGAAGGCCTCGTCGAAGACCACGGAGGCGAACTCTTCGTCCGACACCCCGCGGTCGTGGTCGTCGTCGGGCTCCCAGCCGTCAGGGAACGGCGTGCCCCCCACGTCCTCCGGCACGAGTCCAGAGTAGACCTGGGGGGTCATTTTGGGCAGACGGTATGGAAATTCATCCGCCCTGTGAGACACCTCCCGGACCGGGCAGGGCCCCGGCTCAGCGGCGGATGTGGCCGTCGCCGGTGACGATGTACTTCGTGCTGGTGAGCTCCGGCAGGCCCATGGGACCGCGCGCGTGCAGCTTCTGGGTGGAGATGCCGATCTCCGCGCCGAAGCCGAACTGGCCGCCGTCGGTGAAGCGGGTGGAGGCGTTGACCGCGACGGTCGTGGAGTCGACCAGCTGGGTGAAGCGGCGGGCGGCCTGCTGGGAGGTGGTGACGATGGCCTCGGTGTGCCCGGAGGTCCACAGCCGGATGTGCTCGACGGCCTTGTCGAGCGAGTCGACGACGGCGGCGGCGATGTCGTAGGAGAGGTACTCGGTGTCCCAGTCCTCCAGGGTGGCCTCGACGACGGTCGCCTTGGTGTCCTTCGCGTACGCCAGCACCCGCTGGTCGGCGTGGACGGTCACGCCGGCCTCGGCGAGGGCGTCCAGCGCGCGCGGCAGGAACTCGGGGGCGATGTCCTGGTGGACCAGGAGCGTCTCGGCGGCGTTGCAGACGCTGGGCCGCTGGGCCTTGGAGTTGATCAGGATGTCGATCGCCATGTCGAGGTCGGCGTGGGCGTCGACGTAGACGTGGCAGTTGCCGGTGCCGGTCTCGATGACGGGGACGATCGACTCGGTGACGACGGTCTGGATCAGCGAGGCGCCGCCGCGCGGGATGAGCACGTCGACCAGGCCGCGGGCGCGCATCAGCTCCTGCACGCTCTCGCGGGACTGGCCGGGCACGAGCTGGACGGCGTCGGCGGGCAGCCCGGCCCCGCCCACGGCGTCGCGCAGGACCCGTACGAGGGCGGTGTTCGACTCGTAGGCGGAGGCGGAGCCGCGCAGCAGGACGGCGTTGCCGGACTTCAGGCACAGGGCGGCGGCGTCGACCGTGACGTTCGGGCGGGCCTCGTAGATGATGCCGACCACGCCGAGCGGGACGCGGACCTGGCGCAGGTCGATGCCGTTCGGCAGGGTCGAGCCGCGGACGACCTCGCCGACCGGGTCGGGCAGCGCGACGACGTCCCGGACGTCGGAGGCGATGGCGCGCACCCGCTCCGGGGTGAGGGTCAGCCGGTCGATGACCGTCTCGCTGGTGCCGGCCTCGCGGGCCTTGGCCACGTCCTTGGCGTTGGCCTCGACGATCTCGCTCGTGCGGACCTCCAGGGCGTCCGCGATGGCGAGCAGCGCGTCGTCCTTCTCGGCCCTGGGCAGCGGGGCGAGGTCGGCGGCGGCGGCCTTTGCCCGGTAGGCGGCCTGGGTGACCGGGGTCATGGAGTCGTACGGCGAGAGGGAGGTCATAGGGGAAGGGTAGTGCGCCGCGCGCGGCGGTTCACGGCGCATTCCACACCCCGAGACAAGTCCCGCAGAACCCCCAGACCTCGCAAAGCCGACGGCGGGTCCTCAGTAGGGGTGCACGCCCACGGGTGAGGCCGGTGCCGGGCCGTAGCCCTCGGCGATGCGCTGGTGGTACGTCTGGCGGTCGATGACCTCCAGGCCGACGATCTCCCAGGGCGGCAGGCCCGCGGTCTGCCGGTGCTCGCCCCACAGGCGCAGGGCGACGGCGGCCGCGTCGTGCAGGTCGCGGGCCTCCTCCCAGTACCGGATCTCCGCGTGGTCGTTGGCGTAGCGGCTGGTCAGCAGGAAGGGGTGGTCGTGGGCGAGCTGTTCGAGGGCGCGCCGGACCTCCTTCAGGGGGGCCTCCTCGCCGGAGACGCTGAGGGTGACATGCCACAGCCGCGGCAGGTCCCGGGGCTCCTCCGCCTTGAACCGGTCACCGGCCGCGACGCTCGTGAGCGCCCGTTCCTCACCGCTCGCGACCCTGGTCAGCGCCCGCCCCTCCCTCGTCGCCCGCACGGCCGGCCCACCGGCCTCACCCGCGGCCCTGGCCGAAGATCCACCCGCCGCCGGCATGGCCGGGTCGCCCGTCTCGCCGGCCGCCGGGGCCGGCACGGAGCCCGGGGCCGGACCCGAACCGCCGTCGGTCATCCGCGTCACCGACCCCCCGAGTGGACCGGATCCGCCGCGGGGAGTCGCCGTACCCGCGCGGGACGCCGCCGCCCCAGGGCGCACTCGTCTCACGACGGCCTCCTTCATCACAGGTCGACCCCACGGGTCGGGCGGAATGTGTCCCTGGGACAAAGTTGAGCAGGCCGCAAGAGCTCGTGGGGCGGTTTTGCGGAACGTCCACCTCATGGCGACTGTCTTGGCAGGGCGTTCACCCCGTTTTCGGGCAACCGCGCCCCGTCCGGCCGCCGGGCGGTCCTCAGGGGTGCAGGATCACCAGGTCGTCCCGGTGGACGACCTCCCGCTCGTAGGCCGGTCCCAGCTCGCGCGCCAGCTCCCGGGTGGAGCGGCCGATCAGCCGCGGGATCTCCTTGGCGTCGAAGTTGACGAGCCCGCGGGCCACGGCGTGCCCGGTGCCGTCCCGCAGCTCGACGGGGTCACCCGCGACGAACTCGCCCTCGACGGAGGCGATCCCGGCCGGCAGCAGCGAGGTGCGGCGGTCGACGACCGCCCGGACCGCGCCGTCGTCCAGGGTCAGCGAGCCCTGCGGGGTGGACGCGTGCTGGAGCCACAGCAGCCGGTCGGCGGAGCGCTTGTCGGCGGGGTGGAAGTAGGTGCCGGTGTCACCGCCGGACAGCGCCTCGGCGGCGTGGACCGCGCTGGTCAGTACCACGGGGATGCCGGCGGCGGCGGCGATCCGGGCGGCCTCGACCTTGGTGACCATGCCGCCGGTGCCGACGCCCGCCTTGCCGGCGCTGCCGATCTCGACGCCGGCCAGGTCCTCGGGGCCGCGCACTTCGGCTATCCGCGAGGTGCCCGCCTTGCCGGGGTCGCCGTCGTACACGCCGTCGATGTCGGAGAGCAGGACGAGCAGGTCGGCGTGGACCAGGTGGGCCACCAGGGCGGCGAGCCGGTCGTTGTCGCCGAAACGGATCTCGTCGGTGGCGACGGTGTCGTTCTCGTTGACGACCGGGAGCGCGCCCATCGCGAGGAGCTTGTCGAGGGTGCGGGAGGCGTTGCGGTGGTGGGCGCGGCGGCTCATGTCGTCGCTGGTCAGCAGCACCTGGCCGACGCGGACGCCGTAGCGGGCGAAGGAGGCGGTGTAGCGGGCGACGAGCAGGCCCTGGCCGACACTGGCGGCGGCCTGCTGGCGGGCCAGGTCCCGGGGGCGGCGGCGCAGGCCCAGCGGGGCGAGTCCGGCGGCGATGGCCCCGGAGGAGACGAGGACGATCTCGCGCTCTCCCCCGCTGCGGCTCTTGGCGAGGACGTCGACGAGCGCGTCGACCCGGTCGGCGTCGAGGCCGCCGGCGGCGGTGGTCAGCGACGAGGAACCGACCTTGACGACGATCCTGCGGGCCTCGCCCACGGCCTGCCTTGCCCCTGCCACCTTGTGTCCTGTCCCCTCGCGCACGTGATGGGTACCTCGTCCGCAATGTACGCGAAGGGGACCCGGCGCCGCGCATCCGTCCAGTCCCCGGACCCGGTACCGGACGCCTTCGGGGGCGGTTCCGGTTCCCGTTCCGAGAAAAACGGAATTACACCCTCCTGTTAATCGGAAGTGAATTCTTTCCGACCAGAAGATGTACAACCATTCATCACTTCCTCGTGTCGAACTGGCCGACATCAAGGTCATCGCCGCTCAAGAAAGCCCTGCCCATGACGATCCGTCGGTTGTGCGCCGTCCTGCGCGTTCGCGGGAAAGCCGAACTTCTCCTGGTGATCCTTTTCGCCGCCGGTTTCGCGGCGCTGCCCGTTCTGGCACTGCTGCCGTCACTGTGGGGCTTCACGGCGGCGTGGGCCGTGACGTATCTGACCGACGAGGCCCTGCACGCCAGGGCACCGGGGTTCGTGCGGCGTCTCGCGACCCTCCAGCTGAGCCGCACCATGCGGTTCGCCGTGCGCACGGTCATGCTGCTCGCCCTGGCCGACCGGATGGCGGCGCCGGACGCGGTGCTGGTCATCGGGCTCGCCGCCCTCAGCGCCCATTTCCTGCTGGTGACGATGTATTCGGCACTGCACCACGCGATCCGCAGACGCCGCGTACTGCCGGTGATCGTGCGCAATCTCGACATGAGCGGGATGGAAATCCCCGAGCGCCCGCCCGCCGGCCTTTACCGGCGTTTCCTGCGCAAGCTGCTCCACCTCGACCTCGCGGCCCACACGGGACTGATCATCGCGCTGGCGACCGGAACCTGGTACGCGGCCTACGTCGGTTACGCGGTGACGGTCGGTGCCGCCGCGGCCGCCCTGACGGCCCTGCTGGGGCGGTTTCGCGCGGTGCGCCTGATGCCGGATCGGGACGCGGTGATCGGCGAGGTCAACCGCCGGCTCGACGCGTACCGGCCCGAGGTGGCCCTGTACTTCAGCTTCGCCGCGGTGTCCCGGGACTTCATGTACCAGGTCAACATGTGGATCGAGACGCTGGAGCAGCTCGACCGGCGCCCGGTGATCGTGCTGCGCGAGCGGGCCTCGTTCCGCTTCCTGGCCCGCACCCGCCTCCCCGTGGTCTGCGTGCCCAAGGCGGACGACCTGGCCGAGCTGGACCTGTCCGGTGTCCAGGTCGTGCTCTACCCCGGCAACGCGGGCAAGAACGTCCACATGCTGCGGATCGCCGAGGCCAAGCACGTCTTCATCGGCCACGGCGACAGCGACAAGCTCGCCAGCAGCAACCGTGTCAGCAAGGTGTACGACGAGATCTGGGTGGCCGGACGCGCGGGGCGGGACCGCTACCGGCGGGTGCGGCACGCCATCAGCGACGGGGCCATCGTCGAGGTGGGCCGCCCGCAGCTGGCCCCGGTCCGCTCGCACACCGAGCACCTGCCCGGCCCGGTGCCCGTCGTCCTGTACGCGCCCACCTGGGAGGGCTGGAGCGACGACGACTGCCACACCTCCCTGACCCCGATGGGCGTACCGCTGATCGAGAGGCTCCTCGCGGAGAACGTCCGGATCATCTACAAACCGCACCCGCTCACCGGCAAGCGCTCGCCCGAGGCGGCCGCCGCGGACCTGGCCATCAGGGAACTGCTGAAGCACGACGACGAAAAGCACGCACAGAAGGACACGGAGAAGAACACGGAGAAGAACACGGAGAAGGACGCGGAGAAGGACGCGGAGGCCGCGAGAGGCCGGCTCCAGGAGATCCGGGCCCGGCTCGACGAGATGTCCGGCCGGCACGAGGGCGACGACGCCCAGCAGATGAGGGACGCGCGGGTCCCCGACGGGGACGGGACGGCCGAGTGGCAGGAGCTGCGGGACGAGTGGCACCGGATCTTCTGGGCGAGCCGGAGCGGCGCCCGGCACCACGTGATCCTCGAACAGCTCCCCACCCTGTACGAGTGCTTCAACCAGGCGGACCTCCTCATCAGTGACGTCTCCTCGGTGGTCGCCGACTTCGTGGCCAGCCTCAAGCCGTACGTCCTGACCAACGCCCAGGACCTGTCCGACGAGGAGTTCCGGGCCGCCTACACCACAGCGGGCGGCGCCTATCTCCTGGACCGCGCCTGCACCCGGCTGCCGGAGATCCTGCGCTCGGTCCGCGAACCCCTGCACGACCCCATGGCCCCGCGGCGTCGCGCGCTCAAGGAGTACGTGCTGGGTCCGGACAGCCCCACCTCGATGGAGCGGTTCAACGCGGCCGTCAACGCCCTGGCCGACCGGTCGACGGCGGAGCGCGCCGAGGATCTCCTGGCCCCGCTCGCCTGACCGCACCCCGCGCATTAGCACCTTCCGGGCACGGAGGGCGGAGGACACGCGCGTGTCGTCCGCAGGCCACCCCGCGTTAACCAAGGCGTCCGTCTCGCGACGACCCTGGAGTGTCCCCCGTGCGAAAACGCCTCCCCCACCTCCGGTCCGCGCTGCGGCTGCCGGGCCGGCAGACCGTGACGAGAGTGCTCGTCGCCGCCGTCCTGGCAGCCGCCGTCGTCGCCCAGGCCGCCGCGGCCCTGCGTCCGCACGTCCCGTTGCTGCTCGCCGCGACGGCCGCCTCCCTGGCCGTCGAGGGCGTCCTGCACCGCTGGCAGCGCGGCATGGTGTCGCTGTTCGCCAAGTCCCACGCGGACATCACCGTGCGGCACGTGCTGCGCGACCTGCTGCTGGTCCTCGGGCTGCTGCGGCTGGCCCCGGAGGACGAGGAGACGGCGTACACCGTGCTGGTGGCCGGCCTGCTCGCCTGTTACGCGCTGCACTGCGCGATCCAGGCGGCCTCCGTCCTGGTCCGCCGCACCCGCACCCTCCCGGTGCTCACCCGCAACGTCGACGCCTCCGCGCTCCGTCTGACCCCGGCCCCGCCCGCCCTGCTGCGCCGCCCCGGCCCGCGCCTGCTGGTGCACGGCCTGCCCGCCACGACGGGCCTGCTGGTCACGGCGGTCACCGGTGAACCCCGGTACGCGGCCCTCGGTATCGCGGTGTCCCTCGGGCTCGCCCTCGTGGGCCTCGCCGGCCTTCTCGTACGACTGCTGCCGAGCCGGCGTCCGGCGGGCGAGCAGGAGGTGCTGGACTGGTTCGACGCCTGGCTCGCCGAGTACCGGCCCACCGTCGGCCTGTACTTCTCCGGCGGGGCCTCCTCCGCCTACCAGGCCGACATGTGGCTGGAGCCGCTCGCGAAGCTCGGCGGGAAGCCGGTCATCATCCTGCGCGAGCGGTTCATGATGCAGAGGATCGCCGCCACCGACGTGCCGATCGTCTGCCTGCCGAAGGTGTCCACGCTGCTGCGCCTGGAGCACTCCACCCTCCAGGTCCTCATCCACCCCTCGAACTCCGGCAAGACCTCCCAGGTCCTGCGCATCCCGACGATCAAGCACACCTTCGTCAACCACGGCGAGAGCGACAAGCTGTCCTCGTGCAACCCGTACGCGAAGGCCTACGACGAGGTGTGGGTGGCCGGTCCCGCGGCCCGCGAGCGGTACGCGGCGGCCCAGGTCGGCGTCGAGGACAAGGACGTCGTGGAGATCGGCCGCCCGCAGCTGGACGCCGTCCGGCCGTACGAGGGGCCGCCGGCCGGGACGTACACGACCGTGCTGTACGCCCCCACCTGGGAGGGCTGGGACGGCAACCCGGGCAACACCTCGGTGATCGAGGCCGGGGAGAACATCGTGCGGGCGCTGCTGGCGGATCCGGGGGTGCGGCTGCTGTACAAGCCGCATCCGCTGACCGGGTCGGTGGACCCGCGGGCGGGCGCGGCGGACCGCAGGATCCGTGAGCTGGTACGGGCGGCGAACCGGCAGCGGACCGGTGAGCGGCCCTCAGATAACGGGGAACTGTCGAGCAGGACCCGGGAGTTGGACCGGCTCACCACCGCCTCCTTCCGGACCGCGGCCGACTCGGTCGAGCGGATGCTGCTGCAGTCCACGCCGGAGCCGGGCCGCGCCGAGGCGGTGGCCCGGGCGACGGCCGCCTGGGAGCGGGCGTACTGGGCCTCGCTGCCGGAGGGGGAGCACCGGGTCGTCACCGACGCCCGGCCCACGCTGTACTCCTGCTTCAACCGGGCCGACCTGCTGATCAGCGATGTGTCCAGCGTGGTCAGCGACTTCCTGGCGAGCGGGAAGCCGTACGCGGTGGCGAACACCAGCGGTCTGAGCGAGGCCGCGTTCCGTGCGGCGTTTCCCACGGCGGGGGCGGCGACCGTGCTGACGCCGGACGCGGTGGGGGTGCCCGCCCTGCTGGACGCGGTGCGGCATCCGGAGCGGGACGAACGCGTGGGCGCCCGCGCCGAGCTGAAGCGGCGGCTGCTGGGGCCGGACGAACCGACCGCGCAGGAACGGTTCGACAGGGCCGTTCAGGCGTTGTGCGCGGCGGCCCGCGAGCGGCGGCTGCCGGGACAGCGGCAGGAGGAGACCGTGTGCGCCTCCGGGACGCTCACGCTGCCGGGGTGAGCACCCTGCGCGCTTTGCGGACCGCCCGCCGCAGCAACTGGTCGACGCCGACCTCCCGGTAGCCCGCGACGTGCCGGGCCTCGCGCGGCTCGGCCAGGTAGAGGGAGTCGGGCAGGCCGGCCGACCGGTCGCGGAAGAACGGGTAGGCGAAGTACACCCGGCGGCCGCCCTTCTCCAGCACCGCCCGAGGGGTGTCCTTCGTCCTCATGAACTCCAGGACCTCCACCAGGAGATCGGGACGGCCCATCGCCACCAGCTGGAGCCGCAGCCGCTCGTGGACGCGGAGGCGGTGGGCCACCTCACCGGTCCAGTGGGCGTCCATCAGCGGCCTCGCCAGCTCCAGCTTCTCCCGGCGGAGCGCCTCGGTGTCCGTCAGGAACGTCGGGCCGAACTGCGGGAGCAGGGTGACGAGGAAGGGGCGGACCATGAGCGCGTCGCGCCGCGCGCCCGGCGGGACCATGTCGGCGATCAGGTTCATCAGGGCGCGCGCGGAGTCGAAGCGCGGGGTGTGGCCGCCGGTCTTCGTGACGTGCTTGCCGTCCTCGCGGCCCACCAGGTAGTAGCAGGTGTGGTCGGCGATCACGGAGACGCCGTCGGCCCGCAGATAGGCCTCCATCGTGAACAGCGCGTCCTCGCCGGTCCACAGGGACTCGTCGAAGCGGATGCCGTGCCGTTCGAGGAACGTGCGGCGGAACAGCTTCTGCGCGCTGAGCGTGAACTTGATGGTGGAGGAGAAGACGTCGGTGCGCTCCAGGGTCTGCCCCCACATCGACGTCGGGGGCTTGCGGTTGACGCCCTCGACCCGGCCGAGGACCACGTCCGTGCCGTTGCGGTCGGCCATCGCGACCATCCGCGCAAGGGCCTCGGGGCCGAGCCGGTCGTCGGCGTCGAGGAAGAAGACGTACCGCCCCCTCGCCTTGCCCAGACCGACGTTGCGCGGGCCGCCGGGGCCGCCGGAGTTGTCCTGGCGGATCACCGTCACGTCGAGGCGGGTGCGCGCGGCGAACTCCTCCAGGTACTCCCCGGTGCCGTCGGCCGAGCCGTCGTCGACGGCGATGACCTCGATGCGCGCGGGCCCGATCGTCTGGGCCTCGACGGAGGCCAGACAGGCCACCAGATACGGCATCGCCTCGTAGGCCCCGATGACCACGGTCACATCAGGCTGCGCAAGGGTCACTTCTCCCCCAGTAACGGTCTGTTTCCCCGGACCCGCTCAGGGGCGATCCCTGGACGGCGGCCGGGGGAACGGGTTGGTTCCGGCACTGGGACATACGCAGAAAGGGCCCGGCTTTCGGGATCACCCCCGAAACCGGGCCCTTTCTTTACGAAGGGGAGGTCAGGCCTTGGTCGTGGCCTCCGCCGCGGAGGCCGCCGCCCGTGACTCCTGGCCGACGTTGCGCGCCTCGGCCTTGATCGCGAGGTTCGCCACCGCGGTGTTGAACTGCTCGATGGAGGTGGGCTCGTCCGGCCCGAGCAGGTACTGCTTGAGCTCCACCCGGTCCTCGGCCATCGGGTCGGTGGCCGGGTCACGGACCGCGTCGAGCAGCTCGCCCAGCTCGGTGGCCCTGTTGGACAGGATCGTGGCGGCCCGCACCGCGGTGTTCTGCCGCTTGAACTCCTCCGCGCCGAGCTCGGCGGAGTCGGTGACCGCGTACGGCTTGCCGCTCGCGATGAAGTCGGAGACCACGCTGGAGATGTCGGAGACCATCGCGTCGGAGACGTTGAAGCAGTCGTACAGCCGCGGTTCGGCGCCGGTGATCACCCGGTGCTCCCACACGGGGAAGGAGCGCCAGTAGGCGTCGTTCCACTCGCCGCGCAGCCGGGCGATCTCCTCGTACTTGGCCACGTCGACCACGCCGTCACGGGTGGCCTCGGCCTCGTCGCCCTTCTCGGCTCCGCTGCCGGCCAGGGTGGCGAGCCGCGCCTCGATGCGGGCGAGCTCGGCCTTGGCGGCGGCCGACGCGCTCGCGTCGGCCTTGAAGCGGGGGTCCGTGGCGCGCTCGGCGGTGGCCTTCTCGATCAGCGCGGTGACCTTCTGGTGCGCGGCACCCGCCTTGGGCAGGACCGTGCCGGTGAAGGGGTGCGGCTTGTAGAGGACACGGACCGGCGGGTCGGCCTTCAGCAGCTTCTTCACGATGTTCTCGCCGGCCAGCATCAGCGAGGTGTTGCCCGGGTTGCCGTCCCAGCCCTCCCAGGTGGGGGCGTAGAGCACGGTCGGGCAGTATCCGTCAGCGGCTCCGCCGCGGGGGCCCTCGGGTACGCCCTGCCCGTTCTGGATCGGGGCCAGCTGCGGGCGGCCCACCTCGACGATGTCCTCGTCGCGGACACCGACGTCGGCGATGGCGTAGCGGTCGCGGCCGGCCCGGCCGGCCACCCACACCTCGTCGTACGCCTTGCTGAACGGGTTGACGCTCGCCAGCTTGTCGCTGTCGCCGTGGCCGATGAAGACGTGCTTCATGGTGGGCACGCGCAGCAGGTGGATGTTCTTGCCGACGTTCGCCGCGTACAGCGCGACCCGCACCGAGGACAGGTCCATGTTCATCAGGTGCACCCCTCCAGGCACGCAGATGACGGGGACCGTGGTGGGCGCGAGGTTCTGCAGGATGACCCGCTCACGCAGGATGATCAGCGGCCGGGACTCCAGCTGCTCCATGGTCTCCAGCCACATGTTGACCTGGTAGGCGGAGTCCTTGGAGCCGGAGAAGTAGAGCACCGTCTCCGGCTGGTAGTCGCGCAGCCAGTCGTCGACCTTGGCGAGGACCTTGTCCGCGCTCGGCGGGACCTTCTTGCCGCGCACGTACGGCATCAGCGCGAGGACGTACAGGGAGCCCAGGACTATCGTCACGCCGATGCCGATGAAGCCCGGCAGCGCGGAGTCCAGGGCGGCGGCGACGAGTATGCCGACCACGGCCGCGAGGTCGAGGTGGAGCATCTTCTCGGCCGACCGGTTCAGCAGGCCCATCGGCGGGGCGTCCGGGATGCGGACCCGGGAGGCCAGGTCGACGTTGCGGGTGGCGACCGGGAGCCGGCGGCGGTTGCGGATCAGGGTGACCAGCGCGCCGTGCGGGGCCTGGAGGCCGTAGAACGCGATGAAGCAGGCGGTGGCCCCGTAGAAGATCAGGTTGTTGGAGAGGTCGAGCCGGGCCAGCAGCAGGATCAGCAGGAGCTGTCTGATCAGGAAGCGGATCGACAGACCGGCGCGCACCTTGCTGAGGCGGTTGATCAGATAACTGCCCTGGCGGTGCAGATAGTGGTCCGCAAGGTACGTGACGGCGGTCGCGGCCGCGAAGGCGGGGACGCTCGGGACGAGCGCGGCCACCATTATGGCGGGGTAGCCCGCCAGCATGAGGACCGCCGCGGCCAGTTCGGCCGCGCTGCCCACCCGGGCGACGCGAATAGCGGTGCTTATCACTGAAAACCTGCTCTGGGAGGGATGCCGGTTGTTTACGAATTAACGGTGCTTGGGGCTGCAGAACCTTGCTTACGGCTTCAGGCCCCTGTGAATGCGCCAGGAACGGGCAGCCACAGAGGCCTGAATTTACCGAAAACTAATTGTCCCTGATTATGCCACGCCGTCCTGACGGTCCAGCACACTGGCGAGGGCCTGCTCGAAGCCGGAGGCCTGGCCCGCGGAGGCCGTCGGGTCCTGCTGGCGGACGTCGATGACATGGCCGGTCAGCTCGGAGAGCAGCACGTCGAGCGAGGTGCGGGCCACCGCCTCGGAGGACAGCAGGCTGCCCGCGGGCTCCTGGCCGAAGGCCTTGGTCCGCATGGGAGTGGCGGTGCGCTCGGGGTTGATGCAGTTCACCCGGACGCCGTCACCCGCCCATTCGTCGGACAGGGCCTGCGTGAGGTTGACCATCGCCGCCTTGGTCGAGGAGTACAGGCTGTACTCGGCGCGGCCGCGGGTGTAGCTGCTGGAGGTGTACAGCAGCAGCTGGCCCTTGGTCTCCGCCAGGTACTTGTAGCTCGACCGCGCGATCTGCACCGGGGCCAGGTAGTTGACCTTCAGCGCCTCCTCGATGGTGGCGTTGTCGGTCTCGGCCAGCTTGCCGATGCGCAGCACGCCCGCGGTGTTGACGACGTAGTCGATGCGCCCGGTCTCGGCGTACGCCTTGGACAGCGCGTCGTCGACCTCCTCCGGGTTCTCCACGTGGGTGCCGGTGGTGGAGCGGCCGAGCGCGTACACCTTGGCGCCGTAGGACTCGGCGAGTTCGCCGATGTCCTTGCCGATGCCGTAGGAGCCGCCGAAGACCACGATGGTCTTGCCGGTGAGCAGCTCGCGGTAGGCCTCGTCGCCGACCTGCTCGGGAGCGGCGGTGGAGGCGAGCTGGAAGAGCTTGTCGGCGATGAAGACGTCGACGGGCTGGGTGACCTTCATGTTGTACTCGTCACCCGCGACGACGTGGATCGGCACGTCCGGCAGGTACTTGAGCACGACCGAACAGTCGTCCGTGGCCTGGAAGTTGGGGTCACCGGCGGCGACCTCGTAGGCGCGCTTGATGGTGGACAGCTTGAAGGCCTGCGGGGTCTGGCCGCGGCGCAGCCGGGAGCGGTCCGGGATCTCGGTGATGAACTCGCCGTCGTCTCCGTGCTTGCGCGTGACGATGATGGTGTCCGCGGACGGGATGGCCACGTCGACGGCCTGGTAGCGCTCCAGGGCGGCCACGCAGTCGTCGATGACGCGCCGCGAGAGCAGCGGGCGCACGGCGTCGTGGAACAGGACGTTGAGGTCCTCGCCCTCGGCCAGGCCCTCGCCGAGGGCCTCGATGGCGCGCTCGGTGGTCTCGTTCCGGGTGGAGCCACCCTCGATGATCTTCTTGACCTTCGTGAACCCGGCCTTGGCGACGATCTTCTCTATGTCCGGGACGTAGCCCGGCGCCATCAGGACGATGATGTCGTCGATGGAGTCGGCCTTCTCGAAGGTGGTCAGGGTGTGCTCGATGACTGCCTTGCCGGCGATCTTCAGCAGCTGCTTGGGGATCGAGAGACCCACGCGCTGACCGGTACCACCGGCCAGGATCACTGCGGTGGTACGGGGCTTGGCGATGTGCTGGGACACAGAAGACCTACCTCGGGGCGACAGGGAACGGGGAAATGGTCCCACTTGCGGTTACCGCTGTGCAAGGTGACCGCCGTTCACTGCATATGTACGCGCTACCTGTCATTCATCTTGCACTGCCGGTAACGGTGACGGCACAGGAGTTCAACGCCGGCGCAGCTTCTTCAGGCACCGGTGACCAAGTACCCGCACCAGTTCCCTCGACGGCGTCTGGTGCACGGTACGCGTCCTGGCCGCCGAGGCGAGCGCCCCGTACAGCGCCTGGGCCGCGACCTCCGGGGAGATGCGCGGGGCGGGGATCCCGGCCGGCGCGGGCGTCTTCGGTACGGCGGAAAGGAGACCCGGATCACCGACGATCCGCACCCCCGAGTCCGTGATGTTCCGGACGATCTCGGCACCGATCCCGGCAGCGGCTTCCACGGCCCACTCCGGAGTGAGGATCTTCACGTCCTCGGGCGAGGGGCTGCACGCATTCTTCATATGCATGACGGCGCCGTTGCGGACGAGCCTGGAATACAACTCGTCGGGCAGTCCATTGCCGCGGAATTCCTTGTTAAGATTCCGCAGCATTTCGGTCTCGGCGAGGGTGAGAGAGCGATTCGCGGCATCCGGCACGGGCCGGAGGAGATTCTCGGGAAGCCCGAGGAGCTGTTCGAAAGTGCGCAGCAGACCACCACGGTCGCGGTCGTCGACCACGACGACGGTGACCCGCTGCGGACCGACCGCCCGCGCCCAGCGCGCCACGAGCCGGTCGTGCCGGTGCCGGCGCCAGAAGCTGGGGTTGGGCTGCTCGTACGGCGCCTTGCGCAGCATGTGGGTGAGCCAGTCCTCGTAGCCCATGCGCAGCCCGTTCTGGACGTACTGCTGCCACTGCGAGGGCATGATCCGCGCCAGCGGCCGGAGCGTGACCAGCACGTGCACCCTCTCCCGCCCGCCGAGCTGCTCGACGATCCGCGCGATCGTGTCGTCGTCCTCGGCGTCGGCGAAGAACTCGCTGCTGATCACCGAGGTCTTCCCGCCGGTGGCCCCGACCCTCTCCAGCAGCCGGGTCCAGTGCTTCTCGGTGGGTGCGGTGTCACCCATCATCGCGGGCCTCGCGCACGCGGCCAGGACGGCTTCCATGGGGTGTCTGCTGTGCGCCGGGAAGACGACACCGTGCTCGGGCAGCAGGTCCTTCGCCGCGAACAGGGCGCCCTGGATGGCGGTGGTGCCGGTCTTGTGCGGGCCGATGTGCAGCAGACGCGTACCCGCGGGCAGGGCGGCGGTCACGCCGCGCACCGGAAGGTCGTCGCTCTTACATTCCGTCTCCATGGTCAGAGGACGGTAAGAGACGTGCCTGAGTGTTGCCTGAGAGGAGCCTGGGGCCGGGATGAGGACCCTGCCCCTCTCAGGCAGTCCGCGCTACGCGGGCCGTACCCCCGGCTTGCCCGCCTCCACCCGCAGCTGCGCCAGCGTGCTCGCCGTCGCCTCGGGCCTGACCACCGTGTCCACGGCCCGGACCTGCGCGTCGATGCCGTGCCGGTCGATGTCGAAGAGGTGGTAGCCGCGGTGGGCGTCGATGTACTTCCAGTGCGGGTTGTCGGCCATCAGCGGGTCCCACTGGGCATGGAAGGCGGCCTGGTCCTGGTCGCCGTTGCTGGAGATGGACGTACCGACGAACTCGGCGCCGACGACCCGGGAGTCCGGGTCGGCGTAGTCCTCCTTGAGGTCGCTGATCATCGTGAGGTGACGGTCGCCCGAGAGCACGACGGGGTTGCGCACGGTCCTGAACTCCTCCAGGAGGGCGTTGCGTTCGACCTGGTAGCCGTCCCAGGCGTCGTAGTACCAGAGCTTGCCCTCGCCGGGCAGGATGTCGGTCTCGGCCATCATGATCTGCGAGGCGATGAGGTTCCAGCGGGCCGGTGAGCCGTGCAGCCCGTCGAGCAGCCACTGCTTCTGCTCGGCGCCGAGCATGGTGAGCGCGGGGTCCTGGGCGGCGGCCTGGCTGGTGACCTGGTCGCTGCGGAACTGCCGGGTGTCGAGCACGTTGAGCCGGACCAGCCGGCCGAACTCCAGGCGCCGGTACATCTGGATGTGCGGGCCGTCGGGGACGGCGGTGGCGCGCACCGGCATGTGCTCGTAGTACGCCTGGAAGGCGGCCGTGATGCGGGCCACGAAGGCATCGTGCGGCTGCTTGGCGGGGTCCTGCGGGATCTCGCCGGCCCAGTCGTTGTCGACCTCGTGGTCGTCGAAGGTGACCACCCAGGGCGCGTTCGCGTGGATCTCGGCGAGGTCCGGGTCGGTGCGGTACTGGGCGTACCGGTTGCGGTACTCGACGAGGGTGTACGGCTCCCCCGTGCCCTCGTGCCGGCGCGGCCCGGACGACGACGGAGCCGACTCGTAGATGTAGTCGCCGACGAACAGCACGACGTCGGGGTCCTGGTCCAGCATGTCGGCGTAGGGGGTGAAGTAGCCGTGCTGCCAGTTCTGGCAGGAGGCGAGCGCGACCCGGAGGCTGCCGCCGGAGCTGTTGCGGGCGGGGGCGGTGCGGGTGCGGCCGGTGCGCGAGAGCTGTCCGTCGGCGCGGAAGCGGTACCAGTAGGTACGGCCCGGGCGCAGGCCGCGTACGTCGACGTGGACGCTGTGTCCGAAGGCGGGCAGCGCCTGGGCGGTGCCGCGGCGGACCACCTTTCTGAAGCGCTGGTCCTCGGCGAGCTCCCATTCGACCGGCACCGCTCGGTCGGGCATGCCGCCGCCGTTCAGCGGGTCCGGGGCGAGCCGTGTCCACAGCACGATGCCGTCCGGCAGCGGGTCTCCGGAGGCCACGCCGAGGTTGAACACCCCGTCGGGCAGCGGAGGCTCCGCCGCTCGCGCGGTGCCCGGCAGCCACAGCTGGGCGGAGGCGGCGGCGCCGAGCACGGCTGCGCCGGCGGTCAGAAAGCGGCGTCGGCCGGGTGATGCTGCTCCGTACATGGGCGAACTCCCTTGCGTCGCTGACCTCTTGGGCACCCTGGAAGCTCACGCTTCGGGGTGATCCGTGCGTTGAACCAGAGTGTTCGCGTGCATGACAAATAGGTAGACAACAGAAGAGCCGTTGCGACTCGGGTATCACATGATGAACGTGATCCGGCCGCAACGGCCTTCAGGACACTGCCGACTGACGATCTTTTGGGTTCTAGTTGGCGAAGTCCGAGCCCAGACGGGCCTTCGCGGCGGTGGTGCCGAGGAGGGTGTGGCCGAAGGTGAACGTCCCTCCCCCAGAGGGGGCACCCCCAGGAGCAACGACGGTGGCCGGAACCGGCACACCGCCGGGCGAGACGACGTACTGCGCCCGGGACCGGAAGGACCACACGGACCCGGCGCCCGCGTTCTCGCCGGGCGCGCCGACCGCGAGATCGGCCAGTCCGTCGCCGTTCGCGTCCCCCGCATGGACGGCCCCGCCGAAGACGTCGCCCTTCTCGGCGGCCCCCGGCACACCCGTGGTGTTCTGCGTGACCACCTGGTGCGAGCCGGCCCCGGTCAGCCCGTCGGCCCGGCCGCTCAGCACGACGACCGCGCCCGCGTCCTTGACGGAGTTCGGCGCGGCGGCGGGGCCCAGGTCCTCGCCGGGCACACCGGTGATCACGTCCAGGTACCCGTCCCCGTCGACGTCCGCGAGCTGCACGTCGGTGCCGAAGCCGTCGCCCTTCTCGGCGGTGCCGGGCACCCCCGGGCTGTCCTGGTTGACGGCCTGCTCCGCCACTCCGTCAGGAGCGCCCGAGGTACCGGGGATCCAGGTGACCCGGCCGCCCTTGGCGCGGTAGGCGTCATGGTCGCTCTCGTAGCCGTCGACGGCCCGGCCCACCACGATGTCGGCGTAGCCGTCCCGGTTCACGTCCCCGACCGCGAGGTTCTCGCCGCCCTGGAGCGCGGCGCCGTCGATGTCCCAGACCAGGCTCCAGGGCGTGAGGCCGTCCTTGGTGCCCCACCAGTACGCGACCCGCCGGGAGTCGAAGGTGTCGGTGCCGGTCTGGGCGGCCACGACGTCGGTGATCCCGTCGCCGTTGAGGTCGCCGACGTCGAGGTCCAGGACGCGGCTGTCGTACCGGTCCCTCACCACCTGGCGTTCCCCGGTGGCCGCGCCGGAGCGGGTGAAGGGGCCGCCGGTCGCCACCAGGCCGTACCGGTCCACCGCGGTCAGCAGGTCGGTCGCCCCGTCCCCGTCGACGTCCCCCGCCGCGAGGTGTCCCGCGGCGCCCAGCCGGTCGCCGGCCGCACCGGAGGCGAGGGTGGCACCGCCCGCCAGGCCGCGGGCACCGCCCCAGACGACCTGCACCCGGCCGGAACCGCCGTCCTCGCCGCCCGCCCCCACGACCAGGTCGGTGTACCCGTCCCGGTCCAGGTCGGCGGCGGTGAGCGCGCTGCCGAGCCGGTCCCCGGCCTCGGCGGTGCCCGGTATCCCCGCGCTGTTCTGGCTGAACACCTGCTTCGTGGAGGACTTCAGGCCACTGGCCGACCCGTACAGCACCCCGACGAACCCGGCCTTCGCCTTCCCCGCGACGGTCCCGTCGGGCGCGCCCACCGCCAGGTCGGCGTAACCGTCCCCGTTGAAGTCGTCCCGCACCTGATGGGGAGCGGCCCCCGCGGCGGCCGGCAGGGCGACGGCCCCGCCGAGCGCCAGGACGACAGCGAGGCCCGTGCGCCACCCTCTTCGTTGTACGCGCATGCCGCATCCCTTCCTGTGACGGTCGTACGGATTGCCCGGTACGACTCACAGGAAGTGCGGTTGGTTGTCCTTCGGCGGGCCGGGGGTCACCCGCCGTTCACTCAGAACGGTTCGAAGTCGTCGAACTCCTGCGACGCCTCGTCGCGCTCGGCCTGCTTGTCGCGGCGGCGCTGGGCGGCGGGACGGGGAGCCTCGAAGCGGTGGTCCTCACCGCGTCGGCCGAGCATCTCGGCGCCGGCCATGACGGTCGGCTCCCAGTCGAAGACGACCGCGTTGTCCTCGGGGCCGATGGCGACGCCGTCACCCGAACGGGCACCCGCCTTCATCAACTCCTCTTCCACACCGAGGCGGTTGAGACGGTCGGCGAGGTAGCCGACGGCCTCGTCGTTGCTGAAGTCGGTCTGCCGCACCCAGCGCTCCGGCTTCTCGCCACGCACCCGGAACAGGCCGTCCTCCTCGCGGACCACGGTGAAGCCGGTGTCGTCCACGGCCTTGGGCCGGATGACGATCCGGGTCGCCTCCTCCTTGGGCTTGGCGGCACGTGCCCGGCCCACCAGGTCGGCGAGTGCGAAGGACAGCTCCTTCAGCCCCATGTGGGCGACCGCGGACACCTCGAAGACGCGGTAACCGCGCGCCTCCAGATCCGGCCGCACCATCTCGGCGAGGTCCTTGCCGTCCGGTACGTCGATCTTGTTCAGGACGACGATGCGGGGACGGTTGTCGAGGCCGCCGTACTCCCTGAGTTCCGCCTCGATGATGTCGAGGTCGGAGACCGGGTCGCGGTCGGACTCCAGCGTGGCGGTGTCCAGGACGTGCACGAGGACACTGCAGCGCTCCACGTGCCGCAGGAACTCAAGACCCAGGCCCTTGCCCTGGCTGGCGCCCGGGATCAGGCCCGGTACGTCCGCGATGGTGTAGACGGTCTCGCCGGCGGTGACCACGCCCAGGTTCGGGACCAGCGTGGTGAAGGGGTAGTCGGCGATCTTCGGCTTGGCCGCCGAGAGGACGGAGATCAGCGAGGACTTTCCGGCGCTCGGGTAGCCGACGAGGGCCACGTCGGCGACCGTCTTGAGCTCCAGGACGATGTCCTGGAGGTCGCCGGGCACGCCGAGCAGCGCGAAGCCGGGGGCCTTGCGGCGGGCGGAGGCCAGCGCCGCGTTGCCGAGGCCGCCGCGGCCGCCCTGGGCGGCGACGAAGGAGGTGCCGTGTCCGACCAGGTCGGCCAGGACGTTGCCCGCCCGGTCGAGGACCACCGTGCCGTCCGGCACCGGCAGGACCAGGTCCTGGCCGTCCTTGCCGGAACGGTTGCCGCCCTCACCGGGCTTGCCGTTGGTGGCCTTGCGGTGCGGGGAGTGGTGGTAGTCGAGCAGCGTGGTCACGGACTGGTCGACGGTCAGGATGACGTCGCCGCCCCGCCCGCCGTTTCCGCCGTCGGGACCGCCGAGCGGTTTGAACTTCTCCCGGTGGACGGAGGCACAGCCGTGACCTCCGTTACCCGCGGCGACATGCAGTTCGACGCGGTCCACGAAGGTGGTCATGGTTCGGTGCCTCCAAAAACGTCATGGGTACTACAGGCGTAACACGCGAAAGGCGGACCCGCCTTCCCACCAGGGAAGTGAGGTCCGCCTCGCGAAAAGTTCGGTCTGAGCCTGGGCTCAGGCGACCGGAACGATGTTCACGACCTTGCGGCCACGGTGGGTGCCGAACTGCACCGCACCGGCGTTGAGCGCGAACAGCGTGTCGTCGCCGCCGCGGCCGACGCCCGCACCCGGGTGGAAGTGGGTGCCGCGCTGGCGGACCAGGATCTCGCCCGCGTTGACGACCTGACCACCGAAGCGCTTCACGCCGAGGCGCTGAGCGTTGGAGTCACGACCGTTACGGGTGGACGATGCGCCCTTCTTGTGTGCCATCTCTCCTCAGTCCCTTACTTCGCAGCCGCGGGGATCTCAGTGACCTTGATCGCCGTGTACTGCTGGCGGTGGCCCTGACGACGGCGGTAGCCGGTCTTGTTCTTGTAGCGAAGGATGTCGATCTTGACGCCCTTGTGGTGGTCCACGACCTCGGCCTGGACCTTGATGCCGGCCAGAACCCACGGGTCGCTGGTCACAGCGTCGCCGTCGACAACGAGCAGGGTCGAGAGCTCGACCGTGTCGCCAACCTTGGCAGTGGAAATCTTGTCAACCTCAACGATGTCGCCGACAGCAACCTTGTGCTGGCGACCACCGCTGCGCACGATGGCGTACACGCGGATCTCACTCTCTCGCTCGGGGACGGCACCCCCGCAGTCCAGCCGCCCGGCAGAGCGAGCGGCCTCTCCCGGCCGGAACAGCGACCCGAGAGGAAGAGGTTTACGGGGATGTGGCGTGTCACCAGTGGACACGCCGACGGTCTAGGTTACGGGGCCGCGGCCGAACGGGTCAAACCGGGCCCCGTCGCGTTCAAACCCGCGCGTCAGGAGCCGAGGCTCTCGCGGTAGGCCACGCACTCCTCGTAGGAGGGCAGCAGTCCCTGCTCGCGCGCCTCGGCCAGGGTCGGCGCCTGCTCGTCCTTGGGGGACAGCAGCGGGGCGAGGCCCTCGGGCCACTCGATGCCGATCTCCGGGTCGAGCGGGTGGATGCCGTGCTCACGCTCGGGCGCGTAACCCTCCGAGCAGAGGTAGACCACCGTGGCGTCGTCGGTGAGCGCCATGAACCCGTGGCCGAGCCCCTCGGACAGGTAGACGGCGTGGTGGTCCTGGTCGTCCAGGCGGACGATCTCCCACTGGCCGAAGGTCGGCGAGCCCACCCGGATGTCCACGATCACGTCGAGGACCGCGCCGCGCACGCACTTGACGTATTTGGCCTGCCCGGGCGGCACGTCGGCGAAGTGGATGCCGCGCAGGGTGCCCCGGCTGGAGACCGACATGTTGGCCTGGGCGAGGCTCAGCGGATGACCCGCGGCCTCCGCGAAGACGGGGGCCTTGAACCACTCGTGGAAGCTGCCCCGGCCGTCGGGGAAGACCTTCGGCTCGAACACCCAGGCACCGGAGATCGAAAGGGGTCGCATCGCGGGGGTCTCAGCCCTTCTTCTGGTTGGTCAGGGCGCGCTTGATACGCCCGGCGGCCCGGCGCCACAGCGGGCGCGGCGCGGCGGCCTTCTTCTGGGGGGCGGCCGCCTTCTTCGCGGCCGGCTTCGCGGACGGAGTGTGCCGGTCGATCACCTTGGCACCGCCGGAGGCGTCCACCACGACATCCACGGGCAGCCGCGTCCACTTGCGCTCACCACGGGCCGCGGAGGGCACACCGATCCGGACCGCCCAGCGCATCCCGGTGAGCTGCTCCAGCGGCAGCGTGGCGGTGAGGGTGCGGCCGTCCAGGACGGCGTCGGCCGGGTACTTGCCGACGTTCTTGCGCTCGAAGCGCAGCTGGACGGGGTCACCGCCGGTCGCGGCGAGGTGCAGCGGCAGGGGCAGCCGTACGGCGGAGCCCTCGACCGTGGCGTCGGCGGGCGGCATGATCGCCACCGCCTCGCCCTCCAGCTTGTTGGTGTGCTGGTCCACGTCGAGCGAGAGGTTGCCGGGACCCTCGGTCCAGTACGGCAGCACGAGCCGCTTGGGCTCGCCGGTGAGGGCGGCGAGGCGGCCGGCCTCGACGTCCTCACCGCGCACCGCGCCGAGCCGGGTCTCCTTGCTCCAGCCGCAGGACTTGATCCTGAGGTGCAGGTCCCACAGGCCCTTGTCGAGCGGGGCGCCGGAGGCCGCGGTCTCGGGGTCGAGTTCGGCGCGGGCGGAGATCCGCTGCCGGAGGACACCGTCACCGGCGGCGATCTCGTGCGGCTCGCTCGTCACGGGCAGGTAGAACTGCCGGGCGTCCTCACGGTGGCGCACGACGAGGTCGACATCGCTCTTGTCGAGCGGGGCGTCCAGCTTGATGCCCTGCTCGGCGAGGGCCTCCAGGGCCTCCTCGGGCAGCGGCAGGCCGAGCAGCCGGCGCTCGCCGTCACGGCGGAACGTCATCGGCTCGCCGTCGATCCGGAGCTCGGAGTCGAAGCCGACCTTCAGGGTGCCGTCCTGCCACTCCAGCGAGGTGAGTTCGCCGGTGGGCTTGATCCCGGCCTCCCACTCGGCGAGCGTGCGGATGTCCTGGTAGCGGTCGGCGAAGACCAGCCCCGCGACCACCTTCTGGGTGAGTCCGAGACGGGCGACGACACCGGGCCCGAAGCGCTCGGTGACCACCTTGTGGATCTCGGTGTACAGCTCCTCGGCGTAGTCCTCGGGGAGTTTGAGCAGGCGCTGGCCGCGCAGCCGCTCGACCATCTCGTTGCGCAGCCAGCGGCTGAACAGCTTGTCGCGCAGCGCGCCGGGCTCGGTCAGCTCCTCGACGACGTCGAGGGCCTCGCGCAGGTTGCCGAAGTAGCCGACCGGGTCGAAGCGCTGGAAGCCCGCGTTCGAGCCGTCGTCACGGGTGATGTGGTAGTAGCAGAGGTAGTCGCCGAGCACGGCGACGCTCTTGGCCCGCAGGTAGGCCTCGACGACGAAGACATGGTCCTCAAGGCGCCGGCGGCCCTCCTTGAAGCGCATGTTGTGCTCGTTGAGGAACTCCCGCCGGAACATCTTGTGCGGGGTGAGGCTGTCGATCAGCGGCGCGTTGGACACGGTGGCACGCGGCCGGTTGACCCGGAACAGCTCCTGGGGCACCGGGCGTCCGATGCCCGCCATCTTGCCCACGACCACGTCGGCCTCGTTGACCTTGCCGTAGTCGTACATCCGCTCAAGAGCCTCGTCGCCCAGCCAGTCGTCGTGGTCGACGAACATGACGTACTCGCCCCGGGCGGCCTCGATGCCGGTGTTGCGGGGCTTGCCCGACCAGCCGGAGGACTCCTGGTGGATGACGTGGAAGTGCGGGTGCTCGGCGGCGAGCTGGTCCAGGCGGGCCGGGGTCTCGTCGGTGGAGCCGTCGTCGACGAAGAAGACCTCGAACTCGTCCGGGGTCAGGCTCTGCCGGAGCAGGCCCGTGATGCAGTCCTCGACGTATTTGCCGGGGTTGTAGACCGCGATGACGACGCTGACCTTGACCGTCACGCCGTGTTCTCCTTCAGATGGACCCGGTGGATCTCCGGGAAGGCCTCGGTGAGAGCCGTGCGCCAGTCGCGCAGCGGCTCGATGCCGGCCTCGGCGAACCGGCCGTGACCGAGGACGCTGTAGGCGGGACGGGGAGCGGGGCGTACGAACGCGTCGCTGGTGGTGGGGCGGACCCGCTCCGGGTCGGCGCCCAGCAGGCGGAAGATCTCCTGGGTGAAGCCGTGCCAGGTGGTCTCGCCGGAGTTGGTGCCGTGGTAGGCGCCGGCCGGGGCGGTGCCGGCCAGGGCGCCCAGGCCCAGCTCGACCAGCAGGCCCGCGAGGTCGGCGCTGGAGGTGGGCTGGCCGCGCTGGTCGTCGACGACGTCGAGGGTGTCCTTGACGCCCTCCAGCTTGATCATCGTCTTGACGAAGTTGGGGCCGCCGGTGCCGTAGAGCCAGGCGGTGCGCACGACGTAACCGCGCTCGTACCCGAGGACCGCCTTCTCGCCGGCCAGCTTGGTGCGCCCGTAGGCGCTGCGGGGCGCGGTGGGCGCGTCCTCGGCGTACGGCTCGGTGGCGTCCCCGGCGAACACGTAGTCCGTGGAGACGTGCAGCAGGACGGCGCCGGTGCGGGCGCAGGCGTCGGCGAGGTGGCGCGGGCCGTCGCCGTTGATGGCGAGCGCCTCGTCCTCACGGGCCTCGGCGTCGTCGACGGCCGTCCAGGCAGCGCAGTTGACGACCACGGCGGGCCGGTGCTCGTCGAGGGCCGCGTCCACCGCGTCGGCGTCGGTGAGGTCCAGCGCCTTGCGGTCGAGCGCGACGTACCGCTCCCCCGCCCGGTCCAGCCGGGCCAGGACGTCCTGGCCCAGCATGCCGCCCGCGCCCGTGACCAGCCAGGTGCGGTTGCCGGTCACAGCGCGGCACGCTCCTTCAGCGGCTCCCACCAGGCGCGGTTGTCGCGGTACCACTGCACGGTCTCGGCGAGGCCCTGCTCGAAGCTCTTGCGGGGCTCGTAGCCGAGCTCCTCGCGGATCTTCGTGCAGTCGACGGAGTAGCGGCGGTCGTGGCCCTTGCGGTCCTCGACGTACTCGACGCTGGTCTCCCAGTCGGCGCCGCACGCCTTCAGCAGCAGCCCGGTGAGCTCCTTGTTGGAGAGCTCGGTGCCGCCGCCGATGTTGTAGACCTCGCCGGCGCGGCCCTTGGTGCGCACCAGCTCGATGCCCTGGACGTGGTCGTCGATGTGCAGCCAGTCGCGGACGTTGCCGCCGTCGCCGTACAGCGGGACCTTCTTGCCGTCGAGGAGGTTGGTCACGAAGAGCGGGATGACCTTCTCGGGGAAGTGGTGGTGCCCGTAGTTGTTGGAGCAGCGGGTCACGCGCACGTCCAGGCCGTGGGTGCGGTGGTACGACAGCGCGATGAGGTCGCTGGACGCCTTCGCCGAGGAATACGGCGAGTTGGGCTCCAGCGGGTGCGTCTCGGGCCAGGAGCCCTCGTCGATCGAGCCGTAGACCTCGTCGGTGGAGATGTGCACGAAGGTCTTGATGCCCGCGCGGTGGGCCGCGTCGATGAGCGTGTGGGTGCCGACCACGTTGGTGCGCACGAACTCGGCGCCGCCGTCGATGGAACGGTCGACGTGCGACTCGGCGGCGAAGTGCACCACCTGGTCGTGCTCGGCCATCAGCTTGCCGACCAGCTCGGGGTCGCAGATGTCGCCCTGCACGAAGGCGAATCCGGGGTGCTCGCGCACCTCGTCGAGGTTGGCCGGGTTGCCCGCGTAGGTCAGCTTGTCGAGGACGGTGACCGAGACGTCACCGGGGCCCTCGGGGCCGAGCACGGTACGGACGTAGTGCGAGCCGATGAAGCCGGCACCGCCGGTCACCAGAATCCGAGTGGTCATGAAGAGATCTGCACCTTGCTGTGATCACCGAGCACGAGCCGGTGTGCCTTGGGGTTGCGGGGCGCGGGCGTGACCTCTACGTCACGTCCGATGAGCGAGGCCTCCACGCGGCGCACGCCGGTCACGGAGGAGCCGCGCAGCACGATGGAGTACTCGATTTCGCTGTCCTCGATCCGGCAGTCCTCGGAGACGGACGTGAACGGACCGATGTACGCGTCGTTGACCACCGTGCCGGCACCGATGATGGCAGGCCCCACGATCCGGCTGCCACTGACGCTGGCACCCGCCTCGATGCGGACCCGGCCGATGATCTCGCTGGACTCGTCGACCGTGCCCTCGTTCACCGGCTCGACGGTCTCCAGGACCGACCGGTTGACCTCCAGCATGTCGGTGACGTTGCCGGTGTCCTTCCAGTAGCCGGAGATCGTTGTGGAGCGGACGTCACGCTTCTGGTCGATCAGCCACTGGATCGCGTGGGTGATCTCCAGCTCGCCGCGCCAGGAGGGCTCGATGGAGCGGACGGCCTCGTGGATGGCCGGGGTGAAGAGGTAGACACCGACGAGTGCCAGGTCGCTCTTGGGCTGCTTCGGCTTCTCCTCCAGGCCCACCACCCGGCCGGCGCCGTCGAGTTCGGCGACACCGAAGGAGGTGGGGTTGGGGACGCGGGTCAGCAGGATCTGCGCGTCGGGCCGCTCGGCGCGGAACTCGTCCACCAGACCGGTGATGCCACCGACGATGAAGTTGTCGCCGAGGTACATGACGAAGTCCTCGTCGCCGAGGAAGTCCTGCGCGATCAGGACGGCGTGGGCGAGGCCCAGCGGGGCTTCCTGCGGAATGTAGGTGACCTTGATCCCGAACTGGGAGCCGTCACCCACCGCCTCGCGGATCTCCTCCGCGGTGTCGCCGACGACGATGCCGACCTCGCTGATCCCGGCCTCGGCGATCGCCTCCAGGCCGTAGAACAGCACGGGCTTGTTGGCGACCGGCACCAACTGCTTGGCGGAGGTGTGGGTGATCGGGCGGAGGCGGGTGCCCGCTCCCCCGGAGAGCACGAGAGCCTTCACGAAAATCCCTATTTGTCTAAATTAAGCGTCAATCTCGGCTCACATCATAACCCTGTGCACAGGCCGGGGATTCACCGGCCATTCACATGATCGATCACCGGTTGACAACTTTCCGTTGGCCGCAATACCCACAGAATCACGAAATCCGCCCCCGGCGAACCGGGAGCGGATTTCGATCTTCAGACGGCTGAAACTGTGCGGTGACCGCCCGTCAGGACTCGTCGGCCTGGCCGGAGACGGACGGCGACGACTGCTGCTCGGCCGCCACCGTCTTCTTGGCCGCCGCCTTCTTGGCGGTCGTCTTCTTGGCGACGGTCTTCTTCGCGGCCGTCTTCTTGGCGGTGGTGGCCTTCTTGGTCGCGGCCTTCTTCGCCGTGGCCTTCTTGGCCGTCTTCCGGGCCGTCTTCTTGGCCGGAACCGTTTCCTCCACGGGCTCCTCCGCGGCGACCGGCTCGGCCGGCGCCTCCGCCGAGGGCACGACCACGACGGCCGCCTCCTCGGACGCGGTGGGCGCGGTGGCCTTGCGGACGGCACGGCGCCGCGGACGGGCCGGGGCCGCGCTCTCGGCGGACGCCTCGGGCTCGGGCTCGGGCGACACCGCCGGTGCCTCCTCCGCCGGTGCCTCGGCCACCGGCGCGGCCTCGGCGACCGTCACCACGGTGGCCTCCGCCCCGGCGGGCGACCCGGCGGGCGCGGACACCTTGCGGGTGGCCCGACGACGGGTACGGCCCTTCGGTGCGGCCTCCTCGGCGGGAGCCGCCTCGACCACCGGGTCCTCCGCCGCGACCGGCACGGCCTGCGCCTCGGCGGCCGTCTCCGGCTGCACGGGACGCTCGGCCTCGACCTCGGCAGGCACCGCCTGAGCGGTCGGCACCTCGGCGTTCTCGGAGACCGGGCCCACCTCGACGGCCGGCTCCTCGGTCCCGCCCGACCTGCGCGACCCGCCGCGCGGCGCACCGGCCGGAGCCGAAGCCCGACGGCTCGTCCGGCGACGACCCCGTCCGCGCGTGGCCGCGGCCTCCGCCTCGGCGACGCTGCTGTACAGCTCCTCGTCCGGCGCGAACTCGGTCGGCGCGAGCGAGATCGGCTCGGCCACCTCCGCGGCGACCTCCGCCTCGGTCTCGGCCTCGATCTCCTCCGGCGCCTCCACGACGGCCGCGGCCTCGTGGGTGTGCTCGTGCCCGTCGCCGCCGCGCCCGCGCTTCTTGCGCTTGCCGCCGCCACCGGCGGAGGTCGGCTGCTCCATGTGCACGATGACACCGCGGCCGTTGCAGTGCACGCAGGTCTCGGAGAAGGACTCCAGCAGGCCCTGGCCGACCCGCTTGCGGGTCATCTGGACCAGGCCCAGCGAGGTGACCTCGGCGACCTGGTGCTTGGTCCGGTCCCGGCCCAGGCACTCCAGCAGGCGCCTGAGCACCAGGTCCCGGTTGGACTCCAGGACCATGTCGATGAAGTCGATCACGATGATGCCGCCGAGGTCGCGCAGCCTGAGCTGACGCACGATCTCCTCGGCCGCCTCCAGGTTGTTCCTGGTGACCGTCTCCTCCAGGTTGCCGCCCTGGCCGGTGAACTTGCCGGTGTTGACGTCGACGACGACCATGGCCTCGGTCCGGTCGATCACCAGCGAACCGCCGCTGGGCAGCCAGACCTTGCGGTCCAGCGCCTTGGCGAGCTGCTCGTCGATCCGGTAGGTGGCGAAGACGTCGACCTCGGAGGTCCACTTGGACAGCCGCTCGGCGAGGTCGGGCGCCACGTGGGAGACGTATCCGTGGACGGTCTCCCAGGCGTCCTGACCGCTGACGACGACCTTGGAGAAGTCCTCGTTGAAGATGTCGCGGACGACCCGGACGGTCATGTCCGGCTCGCCGTAGAGCAGCGTCGGGGCGTTGCCGCTCTTGGCCTTCTTCTGGATGTCCTCCCACTGCGCCTGCAGCCGCTCGACGTCACGGCGCAGTTCGTCCTCGCTCGCGCCCTCGGCGGCGGTGCGCACGATGACGCCCGCGTCCTCGGGGACGATCTTCTTGAGGATGGTCTTCAGACGCGCGCGCTCGGTGTCGGGCAGCTTGCGGCTGATGCCGGTCATCGAGCCCTCGGGGACGTACACGAGGTAGCGGCCCGGGAGGGAGACCTGGCTGGTCAGACGCGCACCCTTGTGCCCGATCGGGTCCTTGGTGACCTGGACGAGCACGGGCTGGCCGGACTTGAGCGCGGACTCGATGCGGCGCGGCCCGTTGGCCATGCCGAGCGCCTCGAAGTTCACCTCACCGGCGTACAGCACGGCGTTGCGGCCCTTGCCGATGTCGATGAAGGCGGCCTCCATCGACGGCAGGACGTTCTGGACCTTGCCCAGGTAGACGTTGCCGACGTAGGAGGTGGCCTGCTCCTTGTTGACGTAGTGCTCGACGAGCACGCCGTCCTCCAGGACGCCGATCTGGGTGCGCTCACCGCTCTGCCGGACGACCATCACGCGCTCGACCGCCTCACGGCGGGCCAGGAACTCGGCCTCGGTGATGATCGGGACGCGGCGGCGGCCCTGCTCGCGGCCCTCGCGGCGGCGCTGCTTCTTGGCCTCCAGACGGGTCGAGCCCTTGATGGACTGCACCTCGTCGGACGGCTCCGCCTTCGGGCGCGGCTCGCGCACCTTGACGACGGTCCGCTCGGGGTCGCCGTCACCGGGCTCGGTGTCGGCGGAGGAGTCCCCGGCCCGGCGCCTGCGGCGACGGCGGCGACGGCTGCTGGAGCTGGAGCCACCGGCCTCGTCGGAGCGGGCGTCCTCGTCGTCCTCGTCGTCGTGCTCGTCGTCGTCCTGCGCGGACCGCCCGGTCTCCTCGGCGGGTTCGTCGGAGTCGTCCGCGTCCTCGTCACCGGAGGCATCGGCGGACTCACCGCGGCGACGGCGGCGGCCACCGCGCCGACGGCGGCGCCGCGACCCGGTCTCCTCGGTGTCGTCCCCGTCGGCGGAGTCCTCGGCCGACTCATCCGTCTCCTCTTCCTCGGCGACCTCGACGACGGCCTCGGCGGCGGTCTCCTGCGCCTCGGGCTCGTCACCGGCACCCCGGCGCCGACGGCGGCGCCGCGAGGCGGTCTGCTCCTCGGCGGCGGTCTCCTCGACCGGCTCGACGGACCGGACGGGCTCGCTCTGCCCGGCCTCCGCCTCCGCGGCGGCCTCGGCGGCGGCCCGCTGCGGGGTCTGGAACTGCGGTTCGGTGAAGACGGGCGCCTGGAACACGGCGACCGCGGGGCGCGCCGGCCGGCGCGGCGAGCCGTCCTCGTCGTCGGCACCGGCGGCGGCACCGCGCCGCGCGGGCTCGGAGAACCCGGTGGCGGCCTGCCGGACGGACCGACGACGCGCACGACGCGGGGCGGCCTCCTCGACGGGCGCCTCAGCGGCGGGTTCCTGTACGGGGGCCTCGACGGCGGGCTCGGACGGCGCGGCGTCCACAGCCTCCACGGCCTCGCCCTCGGCGGCACCGGCGGGCGCGGACACGCGACGCGTGGCACGGCGGCGGGTACGACGCGGGGCCGCGTCCTCGGCCTCGGCGGGCTCGGCGGGCGCTTCGGCGGCCACCGGCTCGACGGTCTCGGTGACCTCGGCGGCCTCGGGAGCCCCGGCGGGCGCGGCGGCCCGTCGCGAGGCCCGGCGGCGCGTACGGGGAGCGGGCGCGGCGGCCTCGTCGGCAGGTGCCTCGTCGGCGGCGGGCGTCTCGGCGGTCACCGGGGCCTCGCTCTCGGCGGATTCGTCGGCCGCGGGCGTGGCGGCGGGCGTGGACACCCGACGGGTGGCACGGCGGCGGGTACGCGCGGCGGGCGGGGCCGGCTCCTCGGCCTCGACGGCGGGCGCGCTGTCGGCGGCCGCGGTCTCGGCGGGCGCCTCGGCGGCGGCCACGGGCAGCACGGTCTCGGCGGCCTCGGCAGCCGCGGGCGCCCCGGCAGGAGCGGAGGCCCGGCGGGTCGCACGCCGACGCGGACGCGCGGCGGGCGCGGCGGCCTCGGCCGGCTCCTGAGCCTCGGGGCTCCCGGTGGCCGCGACGTTCTCGTCGAGCTTCTCCTCCTCGTCCGTGACGAGGTCCTCCGCCTCCGCGGCCGGTATGGCCGGAGCGACGACCTCCTCACCGCCCGCGGCGGCGGCGACCGGCGGTCCCGCCGGCCTGGACGCGGCACGGCGCCGACGACGCGGCGGCAGGGTGTCGCTCGGAGTGTTCTGTTCGGAACCCTCGATGGGTTCGGTCGGTTCGAGCATGCGGGCTTGTCTCCCGTCAGGCTCCCGGGCGCCGCGCCTGGTCCGGCGAGGATGCCGGTGACGTCCGCGGCTCGCGCGATGCGCGGTGCCGCCGTCCGGGGCGCGGGCGCCGCACGGGAGCTCTCTGTGTCCTGTCTCGCCGGTTCCGTACGCCCTTGCTGGGTACGGCCTGGCGAAAGTCTTGTGGTCGGTGCGCTGCCCGACCCAGGTGGCTCCCGAGTACGAGGGCTGCGCTACGACGCCCGTCCTTCGCGGGACCTTCCTTACGCCGGCGCCTTCGCGGCGGCAGTCGGTTCGGCCGTTGAGTGGGCCTCGACTGCCTCGCGGTCGGGCGCGAGCGGGTCGGTCACCGTGCCGGTCTCTTCATCGAGCAGCCCCTGCGCCAGCCTGGTCACCGCTGCGGGGACCGGCGGCGCCAGGTCGGCCACGGCGCGGAGACCGGACAGGACGTCGTCGGGTCGTACGGCAGGCGTCACGTGCCGAACAACCAGCCGCAGTATCGCACAGGGCTGGTCGGTCGGCCTATCAGCGGGTTCACTGTGCGTTTCGAGTTGTACGACCGCGGGGCGGGCGTCGAAGGTCCTCAGGCCGTTCTTGGTGGTGCGCTGGACCTCGACCGCCTCGGCGGTGCTGAACGCGGCGACCGCGCGCCCGGCCTCCGCCGGGTCGACGCCGTCCAGCCTGAGCTCCCACACGGAAGCGGTGAGCCGGTCGGCGAGTCCCGAGGTCCGGGCCTCGACCGCGTCGACGATGTCGAGCCCTGCGGGCAGCGACTCGTCGAGGAGGAGCCGGAGCTTCTCCGGGTCGCGCGCCTCGGTGAGCGCGATCTCCAGGTACTCCGCCTCACTGCCCGTGCCGGTGGGTGCGGCATTGGCGTACGACACCTTCGGGTGCGGTGTGAACCCCGCCGAGTACGCCATGGGCACCTCGGCACGGCGCAACGCACGCTCGAAGGCGCGCTGGAAGTCACGGTGGCTGGTGAACCGGAGGCGGCCGCGCTTGGTGTAGCGCAGTCGGATGCGCTGCACCGCCGGTGCGGGCGGCGGGCCTTCGGGCTGTCGCTTGCCCAGTGTCGCTCAGTCCTTCGTGAGTGCGGTCGTACTGCTACCAAGAGTACGTGTGTCGGCGCCCGTCGGTTCCCGCCGGGCCACTGCTTCCCTCGCACGGGGTGCGCCGAAGAGGATGCGCCGGACGTCGGCCCGGGCCTGCCGTACGGACTCCCGGGCGGAGGCGAGCGCGTCCCGGGTGATGCGTCCCACACTCCGCGCGGCCTCGGCGACGGGGCGGAGCACCACGTCCCGGACCACGTGTCCCACGGGGGTCAGGACCTCGCGGTACACCCAGCGCACCGGCTCGACGAAGATCCACCGCAAGAGGGTCCCGAGGAACCGGCCGACGGCGAGGGAGATGTACCCGGCGATCCGCCAGGCATGCCCCAGCGCGCCCCACACCTCCCGGGCGACGACGGCGAGGACCCGTCCCACGGGCGCGAGGACCCAGCGCCACAGGGCGACGGCGGGCAGGACCAGCAGGACACGGGCGATCCAGTACAGCGCGACCCCGATGCCGGTGACGACGACACCCGCCAGCCAGGCGAGCCCCCTGGCGCACCAGACGATCGCACGCCCGACCGGCGTGAGGATCCAGAGGAGCACGGCACCGATCCCCTTGAGGAGCCACACGACGGCGTGCCCGACCGGGGTGAACATGCGCGCGTACACCCACGTCAGCCCCGCCACGACGCCCCGCACCACCCAGGCGAGGCCGTGCCCGATCATCGTGCAGAGCCAGACGAAGCCCGCGCCCACGCCCCTGAGGAGCCACACGATCCCGTGCCCGACCGGGGTGAGCACGCGCGCGTACACCCACACCAGACCGGCCACGAGCCCTCGCACGATCCACGCGATGCCGTGTCCGACCGGCGTCAGCACCGACCGGTACAGCCACACCAGCGGGATGACGAGGAGAACCTTGCCGAGCAGGCCGACCGCCTTGGCGAGGGGCACGACCCCGTAGCGCCACAGGGCCGTACAGGGCCAGACGACCAGCGCCCGCCACAACGGCCGCAGCAGGCTGTCCCGCAGGAAACGCCCCACCACGACGAGCGCGTCCCAGGCGATCCGCACGGGCACGACCAGCACGAGCACGACGATGCGTACGGGGATGCGAATCGCGACGGCCAGACATCCCTCGGGCGGGGGCGTCTGCTGCGCGGGCTGCTTCTCCAGGTCCATAACGACGTAGACGCCTCAGTTCCCCGTCCGGATCCAGTACCGCACCTTGCACCGCGCGTGTACTCGAAATTCTCCGCCATCGGCCTCGATCACTCTACGAGACCGGGTCCGCTCTGGGACGTCGGTGCGGGCCCGTGCACTATGTCCCCATGATTACGCTGACGAAGGAAGACGGTCCCGCCGACCTGGACGGTGTGACCCATCTGTCCATAGGGGTCTCCTGGGACCCCACCGCGGGCGCCAGCGGGGGAGTGATCGGCAAGCTCCGCCGCAAGACCGGCACGGACCTCGACCTGATCGCCATCGCCATGCACGACGGCGACCCGGTACGCCTGGCGGGCCTGGACTCGCTCGACCCCATCGGCAACGGCTCCCTGCTGCACAGCGGCGACAACCAGACCGGCCACGGGGACGGCGACGACGAGACGGTCACGGTCGAGTTCGCGAAGATCCCGCCGCACATCACGTCGATCGTCTTCGTCGCCGCCGCCTACAAGAAGGGCAGTTCCTTCCAGAAGGCCCGCAACATCAGCTTCAAGGTCTACGACGCCACCGGCGGCAGCTCCCAGCAGGTCGCCGACATCTGGCCGAGCATGCTCACCACGGACAACGGCTGCGCGGTCGCCAAGGCGGTCCGGGTCGGCACCACCTGGAAGCTCGAGGTCATCAACGCCACCGGCAAGATCAAGCAGGGCGACGAACTGGCCCTGATGCGCTTCGCCGCGAGCAAGTAGCGGCTACCGGGAGCGGGGCTCGGCGCAAGCGTGCCCCGCTCCCGGCCGATGAGTTCCGAAGCCCCACGGGGTCTGCCTCCGCACAGGAAAGAACCGCGCACGCACTCCGTGAGGGAACCCATGACCGCACACGCACTGCCGCCCGTCGTCGACGCCGCGACGTGGGAGCACCGGCTCCAGGAACTGCGGGCCCGGGAGAAGGCCGCCACCCGGGAACTCGACGCCATCGCCGCCGAGCGCCGCCGCCTGCCGATGGTCGAGATGCCCGACTACACCCTGGAGGGCGCGGACGGCCCCGTACGGCTGGTGGACGTCTTCGAGGGCAAGCGGCAATTGATCGTCTACAACCACATGTGGTCCACCGGCCAGGAGTGGCAGTGTCCGGGCTGCACCGCCTTCACCTCGCAGTACGCCCGACTGGAGTTCCTGGACAACTACGACGCCCGGTTCGTCGTCGTCACCCAGGGCCCGATCGAGGAGGCCCTCGCCTACCGGGAGCGGGTCGGCAACACGATGACGTGGTACTCGACCGCGAACAGCCCCTTCGGGACCGACGTCGGCGCCCCGCCCGGCGGCGGATACGCGGTCAACGTCTTCCTGCGCGACGGCGACACCGTCCACCGCACCTGGCACACCGACGGCCGCGGCACCGAGCAGCTCGGCCACACCTTCGGCCTGATCGACCTCCTCCCCTACGGCCGCCAGGAGCAGTGGCAGGACTCCCCCGAGGGCTGGCCCCAGTCCCCCACCTACAGCCGCTGGGCCAAGTCCAAGGACATCGCCGCGCTGTACGGCCCGGACGCCGCCGGCGCACGCTGAGCGGGCCCCGGGCGGGGCGCCGCGGGCTCCACGCCCTGCCGCCCCCGCCCGGGACGTCCATACTGGTTACGGGAGTGTCGCCGCCCTTCGCCCGAGGAAGGTGAGTGCGCGCATGTGCCGTTGGATCGCCTATTCAGGCACGCCTGTCCTGCTCAGCCGCATCCTGTTCGAGCCCCGACACAATCTCATCGACCAGAGCCTGCACTCCCGCCTGGGAGTGGAGACCACCAACGGTGACGGCTTCGGCATCGGCTGGTACGCACCGGAGATCACCACACCGGCGGTCCTGCGGGACGTGGGGCCCGCCTGGAACAACCGGAACCTCCAGGAAGTCGCTCACCACGTCCGTTCGGGTCTGTTCTTCGCCCACATCAGGGCGACGACCGGCACGGCCGTACAGCAGACCAACTGCCACCCCTTCCGCAGGGACCGCTGGCTGTGGATGCACAACGGCATGATCAACGACTTCCATCTGCTCAGACGTGACCTGGCCCTGGCCGTCGACCCGGCCCTCTATCCCGAGATGGAGGGCTCCACCGACTCCGAGCTGATGTTCTACCTGTCCCTGACCTTCGGTCTCACCGAGGACCCACCGGGAGCCGTGGCCCGTATGGCCGGCCTGGTCGAGGAGACCGGACGCCGACACGGCGTCGTCCACCCGCTGCAGATGACCGTCTCGCTCTCGGACGGTGAGCGGCTGTGGGGTTTCCGCTACTCCAGCGAGGGCTCGTCGCGGTCCCTGTTCTACAGCACCCGCGTGGAATCCCTGCGCGCGCTGCACCCGGACACCGCGTTCCTCCGCGAGGTCGGCGACGAGACCCGCCTGGTCGTCTCCGAGCCCCTGGGCGACCTGCCCGGCGCCTGGAACGAAGTACCCGAGAGCAGCTACGGCATAGTCCAGCCGGGCCAGGACGTGCTCCACCCGTTCCACCCCGAGCCCGTCTGAACGACCGGGTGCCGAGTGGCCCCATGGCAGGGGCCGGTCATCACCTTCTGCGCCCCGCGGTGCCGGCGCACGCTGACGGCATGACCGGCAACCAGGCACGCACAGGCACCGGGTCACGGCACCCGGAGGACTTCATGATCCTCACTCCGGCTCACATCGCCGTCCCGGCGGGAGAGGAGTTCTCGGCGTCCGTGACGGTATGGCCCGCGGGACCACGCCACCAGGTGAGCGCGACGCCCTCGCCCGGGGCCGACCTGCGGATCGAGGTGCGCGGCCACAAGGTGACGGTCACCGGCCGCCTCGCCCACGCCCGCGACCGCCACACCGTCCTGATAACCCTGCGGGACGACACGGACACAGCCCACGACACCCTGACCATCGAGGCCACAGTGCCGCGGCATGTCCCGTCGGTTCAGTAGCTGGCAGTCCGGTCGAAGCTGGTGACGTTGAGCTTGATGCCCTTCACGGTGTTGAGCGTCGTGAAGTAATCGCCTCTCGCCGTCTGGCCGGGTTGCACGTTGGTCTCCAACTGCGAACCGCTGTCCACACGCGTGCCGTCGGCGTCGACCGCCTCCCAGTCCCAGGCGTAGTCGGACTTCTCGCTGCTGCTGTTCCTGATCGTCCAGACGAGCCAGATGTCGCTGATACCGGCTTGCGAACGGTCATCCAACTCGAAGCTGACGAGGTCGGCCCGCTCCCTCGCGGGTTCCCGTTTCTGCCCCTGCTTCGTCCTCGCTGCCGGGGTCGCACTGGGCGCAGGGGCGGTGCTCTCGTCCTTGCCGCCTGACGCCACCGCCAGCACAACGACGACGATCACGACCACCGTGGCCAGAGTTCCGGCGCACCCCCAAAGACAGCCCCGTCCTCGCCGCTTCTTCTGCGGCGGCCCTGGGGGCGACGTCCACAGTTCCGCGCCGCCTGCCTGGCCAGCCCGGACGACGAGGGATTCCAAGCGGTGGCGGCCGAGCTGAAGGCGGCGAGCGCGGAGTTCGCCGAGCTGTGGGCGCGACGGGACATCGAGGAGGCCGGGCAGATCCGCAAGGAGATGAATCACCCGGTACTCGGGCTGCTGTGCTTCGAGTCCAGCGTGATGAGGCTGCCGGCGCGGCCCGACCTGTCGATCGTGCTGCACACGCCGCTGAACGAGGCGGACACCGCGGGCAAGCTGGAGTGGCTGGCGTCACCGGAGGGGCGGCGCGGAACGATGTACCCCGTGGCGGGATAGCGGCCGGGCCGCTTCGTCGACGCGTGGCATGAGCGACCGCAACACGCTCTGCCCTGGGTTTCCCGACCAGAGCGGCGCGGGGGCCGCACCACGGGCGGCCCGGGGTGAGCAGTCGAGGCGCATGCGGACGGAAACCCGGTTCACACGTCGGCTCATGCAACCCTGACGCATCGCGTGCCGCCGCAGACGCCTCAAGCCTCAGTTCACTCGCAGGCACCAGTAACAGCGGCACACCGATGACACGGACAGGAGAATTCATCGCGGAAGCGGCACATTCGGCGCATGAGCGAGGGAGAGCGGTCGTGGCCGACGACAGCGACCGAGCGGCACAGCCCGCGAACGAGGGGAAGGCCGCAGGCCGGCTGTCGAAAGTGTTCGCGCGCAACCCCTCCGGGCTCAACTGGCCGCGAGCGGTGCTGTTCCTGGACGCCATGGTCGTGGTGCTGTTCGTCTTCTGGGCGATCGGCCATGAGCAGTACCTGCTCAGCGCGCTCTTCGGGCTCTTGTTCACGGCACTGGCCGATCCGGGCGGCGGCTACGGACACCGCGCCTTCGACGCCTCGCTCTTCGCGCTGATCGGTGCCGGGATGACCGCGCTGGCCTTCGGCGTCGGGGCGGCCGCCTGGGGCTGGCTTGTGCTCGCCGCGTTCCTGGTCACCCTGGCGGCCGGGCTGGCCGCCGTGTTCGGGGCCCGCAGGTTCGTCAACGCCCTCCTCCTCAACATCTGGTTCATCATCGCCGTCGCGCTGGGGGTCGGCCTTCACAAGACGAGCCACATCACCAGCCACACCTGGGCCCAGGTACTGGCCTGGACCGGCGGGTCCGCACTGTGGATCCTGCTGACGTTCCTCTGGTGGCTGATCCGCGGACGCACCGACTCGCCCAAGCTCTTCCCTGAGCTTCCCGGCGACACTTCGCGACGGAAGCCGACCTCCCCGCTGATCGTCTTCGCGGTGATCCGCGCCCTGGCCATCGCCGGCACCGTGGCGCTCGCATACGGACTGGACCTGGCGCACGGCAGCTGGATCTCGATCGCGGCCATGATCGCGATGAAGCCGAACCTGGAACAGGCCACGCTCGTCAGCGCACAACGGCTCGTCGGGGCGTTGATCGGCGCCTGTGCCGCCTCACTGCTGCTGCTGGTGCCCGTGAACGAAACCGGACTCAGACTGCTCGCAGTCGAACGCGGCCTCGAAGTGGTGGCGCTCATCCTGCTCATGCACGGGGCGGGAATCCGCTTCTGGAACTACGCGCTCTACACCGCGACCATCGCCGCGGGCGCGCTCATCCTGGTGGACCTGCCCCAACCCTCCGACTACACGGCCGAGGGCTACCGGGTCCTGTGGACCCTGTGCGGTGTGGGAATCGGCCTGCTCGTCATGCTGGCGGCCGGCCTGCTCGCCAAACGCACCGCCAGAACATCACGCCGGACGACCTGACGGCCACGTGCCCACGTACTGAGCATGACGCCGGGCCGGGCGCTTCACCGGCACGGCCGCAGGCGGACGAGGCATTCACGCCCGCCCGCCGACGCCCCAAGTCGTCACTCGACGGGGCCGTCGCCTGGCGACCCGCGGCCAGCAGCCCTTGCAGGACGGCAACCTGGGCGTCCCGTTCCTCCATGCATCGCCTTGCCCCTGCCTGCCGGTACTGCCCCTGTGCGCGGCTGACGAGCCTCAGATCCGCACCCTCGCTCGCCCCCCGCCAACCACCACAACCACCCGAACGATCGCCCCCCTCACCTCAGTGAGAGTGACCGCTCGCGGCCGGCGCCGGACCCGCGTTCTTGACCGTCAGCGGGAGCAACTTCTTCCCGGTCGGTTCTGGATATGGGTGTCCATATGCGAACGTATGGAACAACTTTCAAAACCAGCTCTACGCTGGTCAGCATGGGGAAACGAGGACAACGACGGCTCGCGGCAGAGCGAGCGACGTACAACGTGGAAGCCGAGTGGACCGAGGCCGATCTAGCTCTGTTAGAGGAGCTGAAGCGGGCCGAGTCCCTGTTACCCGAGGACGCACCTCGGGCCCTCCTGTCCGTCCGCTTGTCCGTGTTGACGGATGACACGACATCGCCGGTACGCCAGGAACTTGACCTCCGCATCCTTGCCAGGGAGCGGGGCTGCCGAGTAGTCGGCGTCGCCTCAGACCTGAACGTGTCGGCCACCAAGGTGCCGCCATGGAAGAGGAAGGAACTTGGGGACTGGCTGAACAACCGCTCCCCCGAGTTCGACGAGATCCTGTTTTGGAAGCTCGACCGCTTCGTGCGTCGTCTCTCCGACCTCTCGACGATGATCGAGTGGAGTCTGAGGCGCGGGAAGAACCTCGTCTCGAAGAACGACAGCCTTGATCTCACGACGACGGCCGGGAAGATCATGGTCACGATCATCGGCGGCATTGCCGAGATCGAAGCGGCCAACACCTCCACCCGGGTCACGAGCCTGTGGGACTACGCGAAGTCTCAGGAAGACTGGATCATCGGCAAGCCGACATACGGCTACGTGACCGACTAGGACGACTCGGGGAAGCTCGTTCTCGTCATCGACCCCGAAGCGCACAAAGCACTGCACTGGGCTCGGCGCATGGCCCTTCGAGGGCGCTCCGCCCGGTTCATGGTGCGCTGCCTGAAGCGGTCCGGCCTCATGAGCCAGGGGCTCACTGTGGCAACGCTTCACCGCCGGCTCCGGAACCCTGCGCTTCTTGGATACCGGGTAGAGGAGGACAAACAAGGAGGGCAACGGCGTTCGAAGCCGATCCTCGGTCAAGGAGGGCAACGGCGTTCGAAGCCGATCCTCGGTAAGGATGGCAGGCCGATCAAGGTTGCGCCCCCGATCTTCACCGACGAGGAATTCGAGACTCTCGGTGCCGCTCTCGACAAACGCAAGAAGAACCAACCTCCACGCCGTGTCGGCGGAACGACTCAGTTCCTCGGCGTCCTCTTGTGCGCCGACTGCAAGACAAACATGACCGTGCACATCACGAACAACGAGTTCGGTACCTACCACTACCTGAGGTGCCGCAACTGCAAGAGTGGCGGACTCGGCGCACCCAACCCCCAGCAGGTCTACGAACGCCTTGTGGAAGACGCGCTCAAAGTCCTGGGTGACTTCCCGGTCCAGGTCCGCCAGTACGCCGAGGGCGCCGAGGTCCGACGCGAGATCAAGCGCCTTCAAGAGTCCATCGCCCTCTACATGAAGGAGCTTGAACCCGGAGGCCGATATACAAAGACCCGGTTCACGAAGGAGCAGGCAGAGACGACGCTGGACAAGCTCATCGGCGAGTTGGAGGCCATCGACCCCGAGACAGCGAAGGACCGATGGGTCAACGTCCACGGCGGTAAGACCTTCCGCGAGCACTGGCAGGAAGGCGGCATGGAAGCCATGACCGCAGACCTGTACCGAGTCGGCATTCGGTGCGAGGTCACCCGCACGAAGGTGCCGAAGGTGCGAGCCCCGAAGGTGCACCTCCGCCTCCTGATTCCAAAGGACGTACGCGAACGGCTCGTGATCCGAGAGGACGACTTCGCGGAAGCCTTGTAGAACGATCAGCTGGCGCGGCTTCCGCTTAGGGCCGTGCCAGCTCAGTCAGTCGAGCGGCCTAACACTCGCGGCCATGGGCCCTTTGGGGCCTGATTCGATGCGGAAGGTTACCTGTTGCCCTTCCTCCAAGTCGCGGTAGCCCGCAACGTCGATCTCAGAGTAGTGAACAAACACGTCAGGACCACCATCCGTCGTGAGGAAGCCATACCCTTTCTCAGAGTTGAACCACTTCACGACCCCCTTCACGTGCCCGTCCGGAGCACTCATCGATTCCCGAGGTGCATCCAGTTTCACGGGTTGGACTTCAAGGAGCCGGGTAGGCAGTGAGTTCACCGTGGGTGGCTCCATTGCAAACTGAGACACCGTCAAAGCCCTCAAACGCACACTAACACTCGTAGCGCTAGCAGGCCGCTCCTCAGGGGTCTTGGCAAGAAGGTCGAGAACAAGGGCATCCCACGCCAGACTCAGCTCAGGCCGATGTGTACTTGGAGGCATCGGCTCAGTCTTCACATGCGAGAGAAGAACCGCCATCGGTGGGCCTGTGAAGGGAGCCCGCCCCGTGAGCAGTTCGTAGAGCGCACAGCCAAGTGAGTAGAGGTCGGAACGGTGATCGATGCGTTGGCCCTGTGCTTGTTCCGGCGAGATATATGCCGGAGTTCCAACCATCGCCCCCGAAAGGGTAATACGCGTATAGTCATCGGCCTCCGCGTACGCGGCAATACCGAAGTCAACAAGCTTTACGTTGCCGTCAGGCGTGAGCATGACGTTATGAGGCTTGAGATCCCGGTGGTAAACCCCTTTACTGTGGGCCTCAGCGAGCGCCTGGCAGATCTGGACGCCCCACCGTGCAACCGTCTCCGGCGGCTGTGATCCGTTCTCGCTTACGACTTGGCGCAGGTTCGAGCCAGCAATCATTTCCATGACCACGTAGTCCGTGTCCACGTCTGTGTCACGTCCGTAGTCATACACGGCGGCGATGTGCTGATTGGTCAAACCCGCAGCGGATCGGGCCTCACGACGCAGACGAGCAGAAGCTTCAGGCGCCTCAGCGAGACTCGTGATTGTCTTGATAGCCACGGCGCGGTCGAGGTTTTCATCATGCGCTTTCCACACGGTGCCCATCGCGCCCCTGCCCAGCACTTCGATGAGCCTGTACCTGCCGCCCAAGGTCTGCGTAGCCACGTTGCCTCCCGCCCTTGCTCACGCCTCGCACAAAGCGTAGCGATCGAGCCCCCGCATCAGGGATGTCCAAGACCAAGCCAGACGCCACTGTTACACGCAGTGCAAGTCGAGGACGGCGGCCGCCGCTCAGTCGAACGACGATGAAGGATCGAACGGTTCCTCTGTGCCGTCGTCGTCCACGATCACAATCTCGCTTTCGATCAGGCACGCGCCCCTCTCGTTCGGATAGGAGCAATGCTCAAGACCTGTGGATCAATCTCGGCTTGGACGCGGAGGGCGTACCTTCCCGATTGATCCTGTGATGGTCACCGAGTAGGCCCGCGTTCGCAGCGCGGGTCGGGAAGGCACGCCCGTGCTCAGCGTAGTCAATGCCGACGGCAGCACCCCGAACGGCTCCCTGATCGACGAGATCGTCCGCGACGGCGCCCGGCGGATGCTCGCCGCCGCGCTGGAAGCCGAAGTCAATGCCTACATAGCCGAGTTGGCTGATCAGCGGGACGACCAGGGCCGTCGTCTGGTGGTGCGCAACGGCTATCACAAGCCCCGGTCGGTGACCACGGCCGCCGGGGCGGTGGAGGTGAAGGCCCCGCGGGTGAACGACAAGCGCACCGACGAGACCACCGGGGAGCGCAAGCGGTTCTCCTCGGAGATCCTGCCACCGTGGTGCCGCAAGTCCCCGAAGATCAGCGAGGTGTTGCCGCTGCTCTACCTGCACGGCCTGTCCTCCGGCGACTTCGCGCCCGCGCTGGAGCAGTTCCTGGGCAGCTCGCCCGGTCTCTCACCGGCCACGGTCACCCGCCTCACCACCCCGTGGCAGGTCGACCACAAGGCATTCGGCGAGCGCGACCTGGCCGGATCCGACTACGTCTACGTCTGGGCCGACGGCATCCACCTGCGTATTCGCCTTGCCGAGGCGAAGTCCTGCGTCCTGGTGCTGATGGGCGTGCGCGCGGACGGCACCAAGGAGCTGATCGCGATGGCCGACGGCTACCGCGAGTCCGCTGAGTCCTGGGCCGACCTGCTGCGTGACTGCGCCCGCCGCGGCATGCGCGCGCCCGCGCTCGCGGTCGGTGACGGCGCGCTCGGCTTCTGGAAGGCCTTGGCCGAGGTCTTCCCAGAAGCCCGGCACCAGAGGTGCTGGGTTCACAAAACAGCCGATGTGGTCAATGCCCTGCCGAAGTCGGCCCAGCCAGGTGCCCGCAAGGCCATGCAGGACATCTACAACGCCGAGGACCGCGAGCACGCGCTCAAGGCGGTCACCGTCTTCGAGCATGCCTACGGCGCGAAGTGGCCCAAGGCGGTGAAGAAGATCACCGACGACATCGAGGAGTTGCTGGCGTTCTACGACTTCCCGACCGAGCACTGGATTCATCTGCGCACGACAAACCCGATCGAGTCGACCTTCGCCACCGTCCGCCTGCGGACGAAGGTGACCAAAGGTGCTGGCAGTGCGGTCGCCGCGCTCGCCATGGTTTTCAAGCTCATCGAGTCCGCCCAGCAGCGGTGGCGAGCCGTGAACGCACCCCACCTCGTCACCCTCGTCCGCGCCGGCGCCCGCTTCGAACACGGCCATCTCGTCGAGCGTCCCGAGGTGCAAGTCGCTGAGCGTCCTCAACCAGCATGCGTGTCAAGGGACTTAATCCGAGGTTGTCGCACGGGCCCAGTACTCGCGGACCACGGCCAGGTTGCCTTCGAAGACCTCATCGCCGCGACGGCTAGTGAAGCCCCCCGGGATCGCAAGCGATCGTCCTCGCGCCCGATACACGCGCACCTCCCACCAGGACCCGCCGCGTGTCTGGTGACTGCGCGGCTCAATGCTGGTGATCCCACTCCACGGGATCGCTCGTCGGCTAACGAGTGTGGAGAACTGCATCCGGTCAGGCGCGAGGAGCGTTAGGCCATATCCGCGGTTGACCATATAGAAGAGCGAGGCCAGCCAAAGGACGCCGACGACGCCAGCCCACCACCAGCGGCCCGTCGTGGCCGTCGACTCCGTCGCCACTGCCATGCCCGCAAACAGCAGCGTCAAGAACCCGGTCCACCACCAGTTCCTACGCCGGGCAGCAACGTCGAGACCGATCCATATCTCCGGCACGCGCTGATGCTACAGACAGCCAGGATGAGACCCCATCCACAGTTCTTGACAATTCCTCGAATCCTGCTTGTGGCGCCGAGTCCATGCGAAGGTCAGCCGAGAACCAGGCCCGGGATGAAGGCCACGAGCCCAGAGAGGAAGCTGCCGAGCGCGGCCAGTGTGACCAGCGTGGCTTTCCCGTCCGAGAAGAGACCGGAGCAGAACTCGCGTACTTGGCGGCGGAGGATCAGCATCTTCAGCTTCTGCCAGCGATGTTGGCGGATGTGGCAGCCCATGAGAAGACCCGTTGCGTTGTTACGGCAACCGTCTTCCCTTCCCCTGACAGAGGCCCCGCATGTAACTGGCGCTTGGAAGAAGCACCAGATCAGCACCAGCCCCGACAGGGTCGCGACGACCACAGTTCCCGCGGCCCTGTTGATCCATGCGGCGATCAGAAGAGCGGCGTCGATGACGCTCCACCACTGCCCCAAGCCACCGAGCCAACTGCTCCTTGCCCCCGAAGTCGCCATGCCTGTAATCGCGGCTACGGGCATGACAAATCATGCGGCGAGCTGATGGTATGGCCGAAACGAGACTCCAGGACGACCGCCGTGCAGTGAGGCGGCGTTCCGACGGGCGGCCGACTGTACCGCAGCGCAAGCAGTCGTAGACGACCGCCTCACAGCCCTCAGCCCCTCAGACCCACTCCACCTCGGAATGGATCCCCGAAGAGCCTCCAGGAGGTGGCAAAGGCGTTCTCGGCGCATCATGCACGGGCCTCTGCCGCTTCCCCTGAGCGCCGAGCGCGTTGAGTACGGCTGCTCTGTCTTCCTCGCTACTGTCCGCCAAGGCGTCAGCGATCCGCCGCAACGCCTCACTCACGTCAGTGCGTGTGCCCGCTGGTAGGAGCGTCCTTCTTGACCGTCAAGGGCAGCAACTTCTTGCCGCTGTTGCTTACTTGTGGCCAAGTATCCATCTGCGGGCACACCCCGCAGTCGAAGCAGGGTGTCCACCGGCAGTCCTCGACCTCCGTCTCGTCGAGGGCGTCCTGCCAGTCCTCCCAGAGCCAGTCCTTGTCGAGGCCGGAGTCCAGGTGGTCCCAGGGGAGGACCTCCTCGTACGTCTTCTCGCGGGTCGTGTACCAGTCGACGTCCACGCCGAACGCGGGCAGCGTCTTGTCGGCGCAGGCCATCCAGCGGTCGTAGGAGAAGTGCTCGCGCCAGCCGTCGAAGCGGCCGCCGTCCTCGTAGACCGCGCGGATGACGGCACCGATACGGCGGTCGCCGCGGGAGAGGAGGCCCTCCACGATGCCGGGCTTGCCGTCGTGGTAGCGGAAGCCGATCGAGCGGCCGTACTTCTTGTCGCCGCGGATCTTGTCGCGCAGCTTCTGCAGGCGCGCGTCCGTCTCCTCCGCGGAGAGCTGCGGGGCCCACTGGAAGGGCGTGTGGGGCTTGGGGACGAAGCCGCCGATGGAGACCGTGCAGCGGATGTCGTTCTGGCCGGAGACCTTGCGGCCCTCGGCGATCACCCTGGTGGCCATGTCGGCGATCTGGAGGACGTCCTCGTCCGTCTCCGTGGGCAGGCCGCACATGAAGTACAGCTTCACCTGGCGCCAGCCGTTGCCGTACGCCGTGGAGACCGTGCGGATGAGGTCGTCCTCGGAGACCATCTTGTTGATGACCTTGCGCATGCGCTCGGAGCCGCCCTCGGGGGCGAAGGTCAGGCCGGACCTGCGGCCGTTCCTGGTCAGTTCGTTCGCCAGGTCGACGTTGAAGGCGTCCACGCGGGTGGAGGGGAGGGACAGACCGATCTTGTCCTCCTCGTACCGGTCCGCCAGGCCCTTCGCGATGTCGCCGATCTCCGAGTGGTCCGCCGAGGACAGGGAGAGCAGACCGACCTCCTCGAAGCCCGTCGCCTTCAGGCCCTTCTCCACCATGTCGCCGATGCCCGTGATGGAGCGCTCGCGGACCGGGCGGGTGATCATGCCGGCCTGGCAGAAGCGGCAGCCCCGGGTGCAGCCGCGGAAGATCTCGACCGACATGCGCTCGTGGACCGTCTCGGCCAGGGGGACCAGGGGCTGCTTGGGGTAGGGCCACTCGTCCAGGTCCATGACGGTGTGCTTCGACACCCGCCACGGGACACCGGACTTGTTGGGGACCACGCGGGCGATGCGGCCGTCGGGGAGGTACTCGACGTCGTAGAACGCCGGGATGTACACCCCACCCGTGCGAGCCAGGCGGAAGAGGACCTCTTCGCGGCCGCCCGGCCGTCCCTCCGCCTTCCACTCGCGGATGATCTTCGTCATGTCGAGCACGGCCTGCTCGCCGTCGCCGATGATGGCCGCGTCGATGAAGTCCGCGATCGGCTCGGGGTTGAAGGCCGCATGGCCGCCGGCCAGCACGATCGGGTCGTCCAGGCCCCGGTCCTTCGACTCCAGCGGGATGCCCGCCAGGTCCAGGGCGGTCAGCATGTTGGTGTAGCCCAGCTCCGTGGAGAAGGACAGGCCGAACACGTCGAAGGCGCCCACCGGGCGGTGGCTGTCCACCGTGAACTGCGGGACCCGGTGCTCCCGCATCAGCGCCTCCAGGTCCGGCCACACGCTGTAGGTGCGCTCGGCGAGGACGCCCTCCTGCTCGTTCAGGACCTCGTAGAGGATCATGACGCCCTGGTTGGGCAGACCGACCTCGTACGCGTCCGGGTACATGAGCGCCCAGCGGACGTCGCAGGACTCCCACGGCTTGACGGTGGAGTTGAGCTCACCGCCGACGTACTGGATCGGCTTCTGCACATGCGGGAGCAGAGCTTCGAGCTGCGGGAACACCGACGCGGCGGTTTCGGCTGACATCTCGCACTTCCATGGACGGACAGGGGTGACCACCCAGCCTAACGCGGTCGCGGCCGGCCCCCGTACGCCGGCAGGATCACAGGGCGTCCGCCTCGCCCTTGATGTCATCCCAGACCCCGGGCAGCTCCGCCTCCACCGCCGCCGCCCGCTGCTCCTCCCGCCCGTACAGCAGCCCGTACGTGAAAGCGCTCTCCCCCGCCGCGTGGGCGACCGCGGACAGTTCACGCAGGGTCCGGCGGGCCATCACGCCGTCCTGGTGCTCGCCCAGCAGGTTCTGGAGCGCCTTCATGGACTTGACGATGGTCTTGGCCGGATCGCCGAGGGCGGGGCGGGCTGCCTCGGCCGCGTAGCGGGTGCGCTTGGTCTTCTTGCGGGCCTCGTGGATCGCGACGTCCCGGTCGGTGCCGGGCTCCAGTTCCAGGGCCCGTCCGACGAGCCCGGCGACCTTGCGGAAGTCCTTGCGCACGGCCTTGGCGATCACCTTGTGCGGCTTCTTCCCGGCCGCCTTCAGCAGCGGCGGGTCGGCGAGCAGCGCGTCCAGGGCGTCGAGGAGGGCGAGGTGGCGCCGGGAGTCCAGGACCCCGATCAGGCGTGCGCTGGCCCCGCCCGGGCTGTCGCCCGACCAGGTCCTGATGCGGTCGGCCACGGGCCCGGAGACCAGCGTCGCGGGCACCTCGTCCAGGGCTTGCGACAGACGCTCGGCGAGCACCTCGCGGTCCCGGTCCACGCCCAGTTCGGCGGCCAGCCACTTCAGCTCGTCGCCGATCGGGTCGGTGACGGCCCGGTCGAGGACCTTGCCGTACGACTTGAAGGTGCTGCGCAGCCGGCGGGTGGCGACGCGCATGCTGTGCACGGAGTCCTCGGCGTCCTGGCGGACGGCGGGGTCGAGCGCGACGATCGCGTCCCGCTGGGCGCGGGCGTACGCGAGGACGTGGTCGCCGGCCGTCACCGGGTCCCCGGTGCCCGGGCGCTTCTTCTTCGGCGCGGTCTCCGCGAGGGCCCGGGCCAGCTTCGAGGTAGACGTGGAGGGCCGTACGCCCGCCTTGCGCAGCCGCTTCTCCACCTTGTCGAGGAAGGTCCGGTCGCCGCCGTCGGCGAGTTCCACCTCGATCTCGGTCCACTGGGCGTCGCCGACGCCGCCGCTGAGCCGCTCGGCGTGCACGGCGTCCACGCTGACCTCGGCGAGCAGCCGGCCGTCCGCGTCCAGGAGGTGGCGTACGTCGCGGTCGGAGCGCAGCCGGACCACGGGCACCAGCTGGACGTCCCGGACGCGGGAGCGGACCAGGGCGGCGAGTTCGTCGGGGAGGGTGTCGGTCAGGGGTGCGCGGATCTCGTCGCGCACGCCCTCGGAGACGGGGAGTTTGAGGTGCCAGCCCGCGTCCGATCCACCCGTGCGGCGGCGCAGGGTGACCGAGGACGCGACGAGGCGTTCGTCAGGTGTGTCGTAGTAGGTGGCGTCGAGGTGTGCGACGCCCTTGTCGACGACGGCCTCGACCCCGGCGACTCCGGTCAGGTCCGGCAGGCCGCTGTCGTCGGACTCGTATTTGCGTTCGATCTCCCGCTTTGTGTCCGCCATGATTCGAATCTAGTGGCCGGTCCCGGGTTCCGGCAGGGGGCCACGGCCACCCGGGGCACCACGGCTAGGCCGACATCGGCCGTTGCACCCTGATCGACTGCAACAGGCCCGCCGCCACCCATACCGAGAACATCGAGGATCCGCCGTACGACACGAACGGCAGTGGCAGGCCGGTGACCGGCATGATCCCGAGGGTCATGCCGATGTTCTCGAAGGACTGGAACGCGAACCAGGCGACGATGCCGGCGGCCACGATCGTGCCGTAGAGCTCGGTCGTCTCGCGGGCGATCCGGCAGGCCCGCCACAGGACGACCCCGAGCAGGATGATGATCAGGCCAGCGCCGACGAAGCCCAGTTCCTCACCGGCGACGGTGAAGACGAAGTCGGTCTGCTGTTCGGGGACGAACTGACCGGTGGTCTGCGAGCCGTGGAAGAGACCGGCGCCCGTGAGCCCGCCCGAGCCGATGGCGATCCGGGCCTGGTTGGTGTTGTAGCCGACGCCGGCCGGGTCGAGGCTCGGGTTGGCGAAGGCGGCGAAGCGGGCGATCTGGTACTCGTCCAGCACGCCGAGCTGCCACACCGCGAGCGCGCCGGCCGTGCCCGCGCCGAGCAGGCCGAAGACCCACCGGTTGGAGGCGCCGGAGGCGAGCAGCACCCCGAGCACGATGATGACCATGACCATGACCGACCCGAGGTCGGGCATGAGCATCACGATCAGCATGGGTACGGCGGCGAGGCCCAGCGCCTGGAGCACCGTGCGGTGGTCGGGGTAGGGCTTGTCGCCGGCGTCGACCCGGGCGGCGAGCAGCATCGCCATGCCGAGGATGATCGTGATCTTCACGAACTCCGAAGGCTGGAGGGAGAAACCGCCGCCGAGCACGATCCAGGAGTGGGCGCCGTTGACCGTGGAGCCCAGGGGGGTGAGCACCAGCAGGATCAGGAAGACCGAGGCGCCGTACAGCAGGGGTACGGCGGTGCGCAGGGTGCGGTGGCCGACCCACACCACGCCGATCATCAGGGCGAACCCGATGCCGGTGTTCATGATGTGCCGGATCAGGAAGTAGTACGGGTCGCCCTGGTTGATCTCGGTGCGGTTGCGGGTGGCCGAGAAGACCAGGAGCGAGCCGATCATGGACAGGGCGAGGGCCGCGAACAGTATCGGCCAGTCGAGGCGGCGGGCGAGCGAGTCGCGGGCCAGCAGTCGGGTCCAGCCCGCGCGCGCGGGGCCGTACCCGGAGACCTGGAAGCTGTTGGCGCCGGTCATGTGAGCATCCTCCGGCTCCCCCTGCTGCGGCGTCGCCTGCGGGTGTCACGGTTCCCGCCGGTCGACGTGTTCACGGTCGCGCCCTGCTGTGTCTCGTCCGGCTCGGGCGCGCCCTGCTGGCTCGCCCGCTGGTCCTTGGCCGGGTCCTTGGCGATCTTCGGGGACTTGATGGTCCCGTCCGTCCGGACCTTCGGCAGGCTCTTCTCGGGGGTCGGCAGCAGTGCGTTCTTCTTGTCGATGGTGCCGTCGTCGGAGACGCCGTAGAGCGCGTCGTAGATGTTGCGGACGGCGGGGCCCGAGGCGCCGGAGCCCGTACCACCCTGGGAGATCGTCATGACGATCGAGTAGTCCTTGGTGTACGTGGCGAACCAGGACGTCGTCTGCTTGCCGTAGACCTCGGCGGTACCGGTCTTGGCGTGCATCGGGATCTTGTCCTGCGGCCAGCCGACCTGGGCGAAGCGCCAGGCGGCGGTACCGCGGGTGGCGACGCCCGCGAGGGCCTCGTCCATCTTGCTGAGCGTGGTCCGGCTTATGGGCAGCTTGCCGTGCGAGGTGGGCTTGATCTCGTCGACCTTCTTGCCGTCGGCGCTGACGACGGCCTTGCCGACCGTCGGGTTGTACAGGGTGCCGCCGTTGGAGATCGCCGCGTAGATCGTGGCCATCTGGATCGGGGTGACGAGGGTGTCGCCCTGGCCGATGGAGTAGTTGATCTCGTCACCGGCGCGCATCTTGTTGCCTTCGAGACAGTTCTCGTACGCGATCTTCTCGACGTAACTGCCGTCCTTCTTGCCGGTCTTGCACCAGCCGTCCTTGTTGGCGTTCCAGTACGACTGCTTCCACTGGCGGTCGGGGACGCGGCCGGTGACCTCGTTGGGCAGGTCGATGCCGGTCTCCTTGCCGAGGCCGAACTGGTGCGCGGCCTTGAAGAAGTAGTCCTTGGGCTCGCCCTTCTTCGGGTTGATCCCGCCGTCGCGCTGCCACTCCCGGTGGGCGAGGCCGTAGAAGACGGTGTCGCAGGAGACCTCCAGCGCGCGGCCGAGGTTGATGGGGCCGAAGTTCTCCGACTCGAAGTTCTTGAAGACCTGGCCGCCGACGGAGTACGAACTCGTGCACGGGTAGCGGCCGTCGAAGTCGTAGCCGGCCTCCACGGCGGCGGCCGTGGAGATCACCTTGAAGGTGGAGCCGGGCGCGGACTGACCCTGTATGGCCCTGTTCAGGAGGGGGTAGTTGGACTTCTTGCCGGTGAGCTTCGCGTAGTCCTTGGCGGAGATGCCGCCCACCCAGGCGTTCGGGTCGTAGGTGGGGTTGGAGGCCATCGCGACGATGCGGCCGGTCTTGGCCTCCATGACGATGACGGCGCCCGAGTCGGCCTTGTAGTTCTCGCCGGTGTTGTCGTCGAACTGCTTGCGGGCTTCCTTCATCGCGTCGTTCAGTTCGAACTCCGCGACGCGCTGGACGCGGGCGTCGATGCTGGTGACGAGGTTGGCACCGGGCTGGGCCTCGTCCGCCTCGGCCTGGCCGATGACACGGCCGAGGTTGTCGACCTCGTAGCGGGTCACGCCCGCCTTGCCGCGCAGCGCCTTGTCGTACTCGCGCTCCAGGCCCGAGCGGCCGACCTGGTCGGAGCGCAGATAGGGCGAGTCGGTGTCCTGGGCCTTGGTGATCTCGTCGTCGGTGACCGGGGAGAGGTAGCCGAGGACCTGGGCGGCGTTGGACTTGCCGGGGGCCGCGTAGCGGCGCACGGCCTCGGGCTCGGCGGTGATGCCGGGGAAGTCCTCGGCACGCTCGCGGATCTGCAGGGCCTGCTTGGGGGTGGCCTCGTCGGTGATGGGGATGGGCTGGTAGGGCGAGCCGTTCCAGCAGGGCTGGGGGGTCTTCGCGTCGCAGAGCCGGACCTTGAGCATGACGTCCTTGGCGGACATGCCGAGGACCTTGGCCAGCTTGGTCAGGACGGCCTTGCCGTCGTCCTTCATCTTCAGCAGGTCGGTGCGGGAGGCGGAGACCACCAGCCGGGTCTCGTTGTCCGCCAGCGCCACTCCGCGGGCGTCCAGGATGGAGCCGCGCACGGCGGGCTCGACGACCTGCTGGACGTGGTTCCCGGAGGCTTCCTTGGCGTACGCGTCGCCCTCGCGGATCTGGAGGTACCAGAGGCGGCCGCCGAGGGTGCCGAGGAGGGACAGCACGAGGATCTGGATGACGACGAGCCGGATCTGGACCCGTGGGGTCCGTCCGGTCTCGGGGATGTTGGTCACTGCGGCTGCCGCCCCCTCTCAGTGTGTGTACGTGTCATATACGGCGAACCTGTGAGCGCGGTCCGCCGGCTCCCGTGGGGTCACAGCCGCTTGACCCCCTTGATGCGGCCCACGCGCGCGGTACGGGTGCGCGCCTTGGTCTTCAGGCTGCCGAGGCCGCCCCGCTGGCCGCCGATCTTCAGGCCCGTGCCCGAGGAGAGCCAGCCCGAGGAGATGTCCGCCGACTTGGCCGCGGAGTTGGTCTCGGCGAGCGGGTCGTTCTCGGCCCGGCGGGCGAGCGCCATGATGCCGGGGACGACGAACGGGGCGAGCAGCAGGTCGTACAGGGCGGCGGTGAACAGCAGGCTGCCGAGGCCCACATGACGGGCGGCGGTGTCGCCGACGAGGGCGCCGACACCGGCGTACAGCAGGGTGGTGCCGATGGCGGCGGCGACCACGACGACCATGGGGCCGGTGGCCGACTTGAGTCTGCCGTTCTCCGGCTTGGCGAGGCCGGCGAGGTAGCCGATGACGCACAGGACCAGGGCGTAGCGGCCGGCGGCGTGGTCGGCGGGCGGAGCGAGGTCGGCGAGCAGGCCGGCGGCGAAGCCGACGAGGGCGCCGCCGACATGGCCGTAGACGAGGGCCAGGCCGAGGACGGTCAGGAGCAGCAGGTCGGGGACGGCGCCCGGGAGGTGGAGGCGGGCGAGGACGCTCACCTGGAGCACCAGGGCGACCACGATCAGGGCGGAGGACAGCAGGATCCGGTTGACGCGCATGACTACAGCTCCTACTGCTCTTGCTGGATCTCGCCGCCGGCCGGCGCATTGGCGGACGGGGTGACGGTGACCGTCACGGTCGGCGTGGGCGTCGGTTTCGGTTTGGCGGGCAGCACCGTGTCGCGCGGGTCCTTCTTCGGGGCCTCGACGACGATGCCGACGATGTCGAGCTTGGTGAAGCTGACGTACGGCGTGACGTAGAGGGTGCGGGTGAGGTCGCCGCCGGAGGGGTCGACGCGGGAGACCACGCCGACCGGGACGCCGGGCACGAACGGCTTGTCGGCCTGGGAGCCGAAGGTCACCAGGCGGTCGCCCTTCTTCACCTCGGCCTTGCCGTTGAGGAGTTCGACGCGCAGCGGGCGGTCGCCCTGTCCGGAGGCGAAGCCGAGCTCGTCGCCGGCCTCCATGCGGGTGCCGACGGTGAAGTCGGGGTCATTGGCGAGGAGCACGGTGGCGGTGTGGGGGCCGACGGTGGTGACGCGGCCGACCAGTCCGTCGCCGTTGAGGACGGTCATGTCGCGCCGGATGCCGTCGTTGGCGCCGACGTCCACGGTGATGGTCCAGGAGAAGCCCTGGGCCGCTCCTATGGCGATGACCTGGGCGCCCTTGATGCCGTACTGGCCCTCGCCGGCGATCTTCAGCATCTTGTCGAGCTGCTTGAGGCGGCTGGTGTTGCGGTCGTCGCTGCCGAGTTTCGCCTTGAGGGCGGCGTTCTCCTTCTCCAGCGCGGCGAGCCGGTCGTGCCGCTCGCCGGAGTCGCGGATGGCGGAGACGGCGTTGCCGACGGGGTCCACCGCGGCGGACACGCCGTTCTCGATGGGGCCGAACACGGCGGCCGCGCCTTGGCGGGCACCGTCGACCGGCGAGTCCTCCCCGCCGCGGATGTCCACCGTGATCAGCGCGAACGCGACGGCGATCAGCAGCACCAGGAGCAGCCGGCTCTCTCGTGTGTCCCTCACGTGCGGCGGCCGTGCCCTTCTCATTGGAGTTGCGTTTGTGGGAGCTTATGCCTCGATATCAACGATCCGCCGCACGAGAGGAGATCGTCTCGTACGGCGGAATCGAAGAGTTACGTCATCTGCGCGGCTGGGCGTCCAGAACCTGCTGGAGCGCCTCGAATTCCTCGACGCACTTCCCGGAGCCGAGCGCCACGCTGTCCAGCGGGTCCTCGGCGATGTGGATCGGCATGCCGGTCTCCCGGCGAAGCCGCTCGTCGAGCCCGCGCAGCAGGGCGCCGCCGCCGGTGAGGACGATGCCGCGGTCCATGATGTCGCCGGAGAGTTCCGGCGGGCACTTGTCGAGGGTCGTCTTGACCGCGTCGACGATGGCGTTGACGGGCTCCTCGATCGCCTTGCGGACCTCGGCGGCCGAGATGACGACGGTCTTGGGCAGCCCGGAGACGAGGTCCCGGCCGCGGATTTCGGTGTGTTCGTCAGCGTCGAGGTCGTACGCCGAACCGATCGTGATCTTGATCTGTTCGGCCGTCCGCTCACCCAGGAGGAGGGAGTACTCCTTCTTGATGTGCTGGATGATCGCGTTGTCCAGCTCGTCACCCGCGACGCGGATGGACTGGGCGGTGACGATGCCGCCGAGCGAGATGACCGCGACCTCCGTGGTGCCGCCGCCGATGTCCACCACCATGTTGCCCGTGGCCTCGTGGACCGGCAGGCCGGAGCCGATGGCGGCCGCCATGGGCTCCTCGATGATGTGCACCTGGCGGGCGCCGGCCTGGGACGACGCCTCGATGACGGCACGGCGCTCGACGCCGGTGATGCCCGAGGGGACACACACGACGACGCGCGGCCTCGCGAGATACCGCCGCTTGTGGATCTTCAGGATGAAGTAGCGCAGCATCCGCTCGGTGATCTCGAAGTCGGCGATCACGCCGTCCTTCAGCGGCCGCACGGCAACGATGTTGCCGGGGGTCCGCCCGATCATCTTCTTGGCCTCGGCACCGACTGCCAGAATTCCACCGGTGTTCGTGTTGATCGCGACGACGGACGGCTCGTTGAGTACGATCCCGCGACCCCTGACGTACACCAGCGTGTTGGCGGTCCCGAGGTCGACAGCCATGTCACGGCCGATGAACGACATTGAGTTCCCCATCAGGATTCGTCTGGCCTTCCTGGGAGCTTTTGAGGGCATTTCAGGTCGGCGAAGTGGGTGCTGTGACGTGAAGGCTTCCATCGTAGACGCGCCTGCACGAACACTGCGCGAGGGTCTTCGCCATTGTCAGCAGATCAAACGCCGCCTCGCTTGTGGAGACGGTCCATAAGGGCCACTCGTTCCCCCGATCGGCACGCATATGCCGAGGGACGGCCGAAAAAGTACGGCCGTCCCAGGTCAGGCGGGAGTGCGAACTGACGCGCCCTCAGAAATTGCCACGAAACCTACGCACGGGACCTGCGCGTCGGGCCTATGCGCGGCCGGGGAAGAAGATCTTCACCTCGCGCTCGGCGGACTCCTGGGAGTCGGAGGCGTGGATCAGGTTCTCGCGGACGACGACACCGAAGTCCCCCCGGATGGAGCCGGGCGCGGCGGCGATCGGGTCGGTGGGACCCGCCAGTTGGCGTACTCCCTCGATGACCCGCTCGCCCTCGACGATCAGCGCGACGACCGGACCGGAGGCCATGAACTCCACCAGCGGCTCGTAGAAGGGCTTGCCCTTGTGCTCGCCGTAGTGCTGCTCCAGCGTGTCCTGGTCCAGGGTGCGCAGCTCCAGCGCGGTGATCTGCCAGCCGGCCTTGCGCTCGATACGGCTGATGATCTCGCCGGTCAGGCCACGACGGACGGCGTCGGGCTTGAGGAGGACGAGGGTGCGCTGGCTCACTAGGGGCTCCTTACCTGCTGACGTGTGCGGTGGGACGAGATTACAGGGCGTGTCGGCTCGCCGGTCACACAGCGTCAGGTGTAGTCGGGCCGGACTGCGCGGCCCGCTCTCCCTGCGCGGCGAATCTCGCCTTCGCCTCGTCGATCTTCCGGCCGTAGTGCACGGAGGCCCACCACAGGGCCGCGAAGACGGCACCCATGAAGAACATGGTCGGCACGACGAAGCCGGAGGCGATGAGCGCGATCTGGAGCGCCCAGCCGAGGGCGATGCCGCCGGGCCGGGTCACCATCCCGCACAGCGCGAGACACAGGAACATGGCGATGCCGCTGACCGTCCACACCGTGGAGCCGGCGAGGTCGGGGTCCTTCATCGCGACCAGCGCGGCGAAGCCGACGACGAAGAACTCACCGATCAGGGTCGATGCACAGAGCGTACGCATGGCGGGGACTCAGCCCCTTCCCAGCAGCAGCCGGGCCTCGCCGACCGTGATGACCGAGCCGGTGACGAGTACACCGCCGCCCGCGAACTCGCCGTCCTCCTCGGCCAGCGTGATCGCCTCCTCCAGGGCGTCCGGCAGCCGCGGCTCGACCTGGACCCGCTCCTCGCCGAACACCTCGACGGCGATCGCGGCGAGCTCGTCGGCGTCCATCGCGCGGTGGCTGGAGTTCTGGGTGATCACGACCTCGGCGAAGATCGGCTCGAAGGCCTCCAGGAGCCCTCGCACGTTCTTGTCGCCGCTCGCGCCCACCACACCGATGAGCCGGCTGAAGTCGAAGGCCTCGCCGACCGCCTCGGCGGTGGCGCGGGCGCCCGCCGGGTTGTGGGCGGCGTCCAGGACGACGGTCGGGGAACGCCGTACGACTTCGAGGCGGCCCGGGGAGGAGACGGAGGCGAAGGCCTTGCGGACGGTGTCGATGTCCAGGGGGTCCGGGCGCTGGGCGCCGACCCCGAAGAACGCCTCCACGGCGGCGAGCGCCACTGCCGCGTTGTGCGCCTGGTACGGGCCGTGCAGCGGCAGGTACACCTCTTCGTACTCGCCGCCGAGGCCGCGCAGGGTGAGCAGCTGGCCGCCGACGGCGACCTGCCGGGAGACGACCCCGAACTCCAGCCCCTCGCGCGCGACGGTCGCGTCCACCTCGACGGCCTTCTTCAGCAGCACCTGCGCCGCGTCGACCGGCTGCTGGGCCATGACGACCGTCGCGTCCTGCTTGATGATCCCGGCCTTCTCGACCGCGATCTCGCCGGGGGTCCCGCCGAGCCGGTCGGTGTGGTCGAGGTCGATGGGGGTGACCACCGCGACATCGCCGTCGATGACGTTGGTCGCGTCCCAGGAGCCGCCCATGCCGACCTCGACGACGGCCACGTCGACGGGCGCGTCCGCGAAGGCGGCGTACGCCATGCCGGTCAGCACCTCGAAGAACGACAGCCGGTACTCCTGCGCGGCGTCGACCATCTCGATGTACGGCTTGATGTCCTGGTACGTCTCGATGAACCGCTCGGCGGAGATCGGGGCGCCGTCCAGGCTGATGCGCTCGGTGACCGACTGCACGTGGGGGCTGGTGTAGCGGCCGGTGCGCAGTTCGAAGGCGCCGAGGAGGGCCTCGATCATGCGGGCGGTGGAGGTCTTGCCGTTCGTCCCCGTGATGTGGATCGAGGGGTACGACCGCTGCGGCTCGCCCAGCACGTCCATCAGCGCGGCGATGCGGCCTACGCTCGGCTCCAGCTTGGTCTCGCCCCAGCGGGTGGCGAGCTCCGCCTCGACCTCCCGCAGAGCCTTGTCGACCTCGGGGTCCTCGGGGCGCGCGGGCACGTCGGCCTCCGGCGGGCCGCCCTGGGTGCGCAGGGTGCGGCTGCCGGCCTCGATGACCGCGAGGTCGGGGTCGCGGTCGGTCTCGGCGGCGACGATCTCGTCGAAGGGGTCGGTCTCACTCACACGGCCAGTTTAGGGCTGCGCGTGAGGAGAGGGGTGGCCGGTCCTGACTGGCGGGCGCGGGGAGTCCGTGGCTTGTCGCGCAGTTCCCCGCGCCCCCTGGGTGGGTCAGGCTTGCGGAAGCCTGTCCAGTTGCTCCTGGATCCTCTTGATGTCCTCGTCCGCCTTGGCCAGGCGGCCGCGGATCTTGTCCACCACGTTGTCCGGGGCCTTGGCGAGGAACGCCTCGTTGCCGAGCTTGGCGGTCGCCTGGGCCTTCTCCTTCTCGGCCGCCGCCAGGTCCTTCGCGAGGCGCTTGCGCTCCGCCGCCACGTCGATCGTGCCGGAGAGGTCGAGCGCGACCGTGGCACCGGCGACCGGCAGGGTCGCCGTGGCCGCGAAGGTCTCGCCCTCGGGCTGGAGGCGCAGCAGCTGGCGGATGGCGGCCTCGTGCGGGGCGAGGGCGGTGCCGCCCAGCTCCAGGCGGGCCGGGACCTTCTGGCCGTCCTTGAGGCCCTGGTCCTTGCGGAACCGGCGGACCTCGGTGACGACCCGCTGGACCAGCTCGATCTCCTGCTCGGCGGCCCTGTCGCGGAAGCCGCTGTCGGCCGGCCACTCGCCGATGACGAGGGACTCGCCGCCGGTCAGGGTGGTCCACAGGGTGTCCGTGACGAACGGGATGACCGGGTGGAGCAGGCGCAGCATCACGTCCAGGACCTCGCCGAGGACCCGGCCGGAGACCTTCGCCTGCTCGCCGCCCGCGAAGAACGTCGTCTTCGACAGCTCGACGTACCAGTCGAAGACCTCGTCCCACGCGAAGTGGTAGAGGGCGTCGGCGAGCTTCGCGAACTGGTAGTCGTCGTAGTACGCGTCGACCTGGGCGACCGTGGTGTTGAGGCGGGAGAGGATCCAGCGGTCCGTCGCCGACATCTCGGAGGCGTCCGGGAGCGGGCCCTCGATGGTGGCGCCGTTCATCAGGGCGAAGCGGGTGGCGTTCCAGATCTTGTTGGTGAAGTTCCGGGAGGCCTTGACCCAGTCCTCGCCGATCGGCACGTCCGCGCCCGGGTTGGCGCCGTTGGCGAGGGTGAAGCGGACGGCGTCGGAGCCGTAGGCGTCCATCCAGACCAGCGGGTCGACGGCGTTGGGGTTCGACTTCGACATCTTCTTGCCGAACTCGTCGCGGACCAGGCCGGTCAGCGCGATGGTGTGGAAGGGGACCTGGCCGTCCATGGCGTACAGGCCGAACATCATCATCCGGGCGACCCAGAAGAAGATGATGTCGTGGCCGGTGAGCAGGACGTCGGTCGGGTAGAACTTCCGCAGGTCCTCGGTCTGTTCGGGCCAGCCGAGCGTGGAGAAGGGCCACAGGCCGGAGGAGAACCAGGTGTCCAGGACGTCGGCGTCCTGGGTCCAGCCCTCGCCGGTGGGCGGCTCCTCGTCGGGGCCGACGCAGACGACCTCGCCGTCGGGGCCGTACCAGATCGGGATGCGGTGGCCCCACCACAGCTGGCGCGAGATGCACCAGTCGTGCATGTTGTCGACCCAGTCGAAGTAGCGCTTCGACATGTCCTCGGGGTGGATCTTGACGCGGCCGTCGCGGACCGCGTCGCCGGCGGCCTGGGCGAGCGGGCCGACCTTGACCCACCACTGCAGGGACAGGCGCGGCTCGACGGTGGTCTTGCAGCGCGAGCAGTGGCCGACGGAGTGCATGTACGGGCGCTTCTCGGCGACGATGCGGCCCTGCTCCTTGAGGGCGCCGACGACGGCCGAGCGGGCCTCGTAGCGGTCCAGGCCGATGAAGGGCCCGTGGACCGTGATGATGCCGTGCTCGTCCATGATCGTCAGGGACGGCAGGTCGTGGCGACGGCCGATCTCGAAGTCGTTCGGGTCGTGGGCCGGGGTCACCTTGACCGCGCCGGTGCCGAACTCGGGGTCGACGTGGGTGTCGGCGACGACCGGGATGGTGCGGTCGGTCAGCGGGAGCTTGATCTGCCTGCCGATGAGGTGCTGGTAGCGCTCGTCGTCGGGGTGGACGGCGACGGCGGTGTCACCGAGCATCGTCTCCGCGCGCGTGGTCGCGACGACGACGCTGTCCTCGCCCTCGCCGTAGCGGATCGAGACCAACTCGCCCGCGTCCTCCTGGTATTCCACCTCGATGTCGGAGATGGCCGTCAGACAGCGCGGGCACCAGTTGATGATGCGCTCGGCGCGGTAGATCAGCTCGTCCTCGTAGAGCCGCTTGAAGATGGTGAGGACGGCCTTGGACAGGCCCTCGTCCATCGTGAAGCGCTCACGGCTCCAGTCGACGCCGTCACCGAGGCGGCGCATCTGGCCGAGGATCCGGCCGCCGTACTCCTCCTTCCACTGCCAGACGCGCTCGACGAACTCCTCGCGCCCCAGGTCGTGTCGGGACTTGCCCTCCTCGGCGAGCTGCTGCTCGACCTTGTTCTGGGTGGCGATGCCGGCGTGGTCCATCCCCGGCAGCCACAGCGCCTCGTAGCCCTGCATGCGCTTGCGGCGGGTGAGGGCGTCCATGAGCGTGTGCTGGAAGGCGTGGCCCAGGTGCAGGCTGCCGGTGACGTTCGGCGGCGGGATGACGATGGTGTACGGAGGCTTGTCGCTCTTGGCGTCGGCGGTGAAGTAACCCTTCTCCACCCAGCGCTCGTACAGCGCCCCCTCTACCTCGGCCGGCGCGTACTGGGTCGGCAGTTCGGTGCTGGGCGCTGTGGGCTGCTGCTGAGCGTTCTCGGTCACGGGGTCAGTTTAGGGGTGTCCCGGGCGTGTCCCGAAACGCGTTTGTTCTGTAACGGTGGGGCCCCCGATGGCCTGTGCCGACTTGGCCTGGGCCAGGATGTGAGGAACACATAAGCATCTGGAGGGGAACCCAGAGATGAGTCACAACCAGCCGGGCCCGTACGGGCAGCCCCAGCAGCCCGGGCAGCAGCCGCAGCCCGGGCCGTACGGCCAGCCGGGCCCCTACGGCCAGCCCCCGCAGGCGCCCCAGCCCGGCTACGGCTACCC